>NZ_JBNGOS010000022.1:0-117107 GCF_050589685.1 Saccharicrinis sp. 156 | reverse complement strand
GCCTTTTTATCATAAATAAAATAAATACAGATATGGAGAAAAAACTTATAAACTTCCTCATTGGGGAAGTCCGTCTGTGTATGTGTTTTTGTACCAATAGGTTCCCTTAAGTTAACGGCTATGGAAAGTAATCGGGACAAGTTATGCCTCGTTTCAGTAATGCCTTGTTTTATTGTACTTGCAATGTTCACGACGAGTTCTAATGCATAATCCGGGGTAATCCGACTTCAAGCAAAAGCGTTAAAAAAGAATTTTTGCGATAAGTGAGTGTAATATTAGGCTTACTTAGGTATTACCGACGGAGTAAAAATCAGTAAAAGTAAAAGCTGTTTGAACCTAGTAAGGTTATTTTTTTGAGCGAAGCGTACTGATTTTTAGCTTTTTCATGCCAGCGGCGGCACAAATGGCAGTGCGATTTGTGTTTCGTTTGCAGCCAAGGCAATTGGATCGTAGCCGAAATCATAAAAACCATTGAGATATAAAAACTTAGACGAACTAAAAATGAAAAGCCCGTTGGCTTGAGACAAAAGAGGTATAGGTTTATAGGAGCGTTTTTTTGTCGGACAGTAGTGTGAAAAAATAAAGGCTGTCCAAATTACGAACAGCCTTTAATGTTATCTAATTATATCAGATATTACTTATCCAATACTTTCATCACTTCCAAAACGTGCGTGCGGCTAGTCTCCAACAATGCTTTTTCTTCTTCGTTCAAGTCAAGCTCAATTACTTTTTCGATACCGTTTTTACCCAAAATTACGGGCACACCCAAATAACAGTCATCAATTCCGTATTCTCCTTCCAGCTTAATACAAACCGGAAATACTCTTTTTTGATCTCTTACGATCGCTTCAACCATTTGAGCAGCAGCAGAACCGGGTGCATACCAGGCAGAAGTACCCATTAGTTTAACCAACTCGCCTCCACCGAATTTAGTACGTTCAATAATAGCGTCCAGTTTATCGGCATCTATCAGCTCAGTAACCGGAATTCCACCTACCGTAGTGTAGCGGGGAAGTGGAACCATCGTATCACCGTGTCCACCCATTAACACAGCCTGAATATCTTTGGGGGAAACATTTAATTCCTCAGCTAAGAAAGCCCTGTAACGTGCAGTATCCAGGATTCCTGCCATACCCATCACCCTGGCGCGAGGGAATTTAGACGAAATGTGAGCCTGGTAGGTCATCACATCAAGCGGGTTGGAAACAATAATAATGATTGCCTCCGGCGAATGCTTTACTACGTTCTCGGTTACGGTTTTTACGATTCCCGCATTGATCGAAATTAGGTCATCGCGAGTCATCCCTGGTTTACGAGGAAGGCCAGATGTAATGACAACAACATCAGAACCTGCTGTTTTTCCATAATCGTTTGTAGAACCCACGGTCCGAGTATCATACAGGTTGATAGGAGCTTTTTGCCAAATATCCAAGGCTTTTCCTTCGGCCACACCTTCTTTAATGTCCAGTAAAACTACTTCATTGGCAATTTCGCGGTATGCCAAAACGTCTGCACAAGTAGCTCCAACGTTTCCTGCTCCAACTACGGTTACTTTCATAATTGTATTACTTTAAATTTTGCTATATTTTGTTGTTATGTATTTTTAAGGAGGAACAAATATATGCAGTTGATTTTAATTGCAGATATTTTTCTTCAATTATTAAACGATGTTTAACAACATCTTTACAACAACAAAAACACCAAAGAGTTGCACCCATTGTCCAAATTTAGTTAAACCCTTCAGGTCGTGAGAGTAACACCTCATCTCCGGGATCTAACCCGTGGGTAATTCTTATATGGGTCTCATTTTCCCCACCAATTTCAACCATCTTTTTAACCACCGAAACACCTTGTTTCAAAAACACTACCTGATACGAACCTTCGTTAAAAACAGCCATACGCGGGACCACCACATCATTACTAAAGCTTGCTATTAAAATTTTATTGTTGGTGGTCATACTTGGCAAGACTTTTTTGCCGTTTGTATTGATATCAATAATAACTTTAAAACCATTCATCCCAGCACCTTTAATGGGCTGCCCCATATTTGCAATTTTCATAACCTCACCCTCGAATTCTTCTTCGGGAAAAGCATCAATAACAATCGAAACCTTTTGGCCGACTTTAATTTTTGCAATATCAATTTCCTTAACAATCGCTTCAGAAACGAGAGAGTTTAGGTCGGGGATGGTTGCAATTATAGGCATCCATGGACCAACATCGTCACCTACTTTGGTTTTTCTCCCCCTCCCATCCTTACCATACACCACCATTCCCGATGAAGGAGATTTTATCTGTAATTGTTTCCTCAGCTCTTCATACAGTTTTTTTTCACGTTGCTCTTCTTCCAGCTTTCTTTCTAAGCGCTCAACCTTCATTTTTTGCCTTTGCGCTTCTTTCTCCAAATTTCTTCTCTTGTTGTTTATGTCTAATTGAGCTTTCTCCAGCATTATTTTGGCCTGGCGTTGCGTTGCTTTTGATTCAAATTTAGATTGTTCTACCTTTATTTGGGATTCCGTCAAGTCATCTTTTGTATTGATCAGCTCTTCTCTTTTTTGCATCAAAATGATCGTACTATCCAAAACTGCCGATTCCAGCGAGTTACTGTACTCATCTATCCTCTCTATGCTTCTTTTCATGCGCATATCAACGTCTGTTGGATCTAAAGAGGCCACAAAATCGCCTTTTTTCACTTTGCTGCCTTCCGCCACCATATTGCTTATCTTCAAATACCATATCCTTAATTCGCGCTTGTTGATTAAAGACGGAATATTAATATTTTCGTATTCCAATGCCTGCACTTCACCTTCCGCCGAAACCTCTAAATCAAATTGTGCAATCTCGGCCTGTGCGGTTTCATATTTAAGTGATGATGGCCAAAGAACAAAAACCGGAATCAATACCAATACACCCAATATACCCCATAGGGTATATTTTCCGGAAATATTTTTTAATGAAAATCTCATGCTCGTTTTTTGTCAAGTATTATTTGTCTGATCTATTATTTTTGCAGCAAGCTGTCCAGTTCTTTCATAAGCGTTACATTGGTTTCAAAATCATATAAGGTGGTTTTTCTGATATTAAAATAGTTGGTCCAATATGTTTGAACACTTTCAATATAACTTCGTTTGGCAGCATCCACCGAGTTTCTGGCAGCATTTAACTTGATAACATCTACCTTGTCAATTAAAAACCTTTGTTTGGTCACCTCATAACCGCGCTGTGCTATAGTATCGGCTTTGGCAGAAATTTTCACTTGCTCCTCTTGCATATTAAACTCCATCACCTGCAAAAACACGTTTTGCTCAAAGTCAATTTTAGATTGTCGAACAGTGGCTTCCTGCACCCTTTTATTAGAGCGTGCCATTTGCACCTGACCTCTTTTCTTACCCCAATCCACAATGGGTATCCCAAGGCTCAGGCTTAATCTTTGGTCATCTCCGTAAGGGCTTTGATACACCTCGTCAAACTTATCGGTGTTTTTGTTATACCCAAAATTCGCACTTACACTTGCATCAATCCCATTGTTCCCTCTGGCTTGTGCAATCCCCCTGTCGGCTTCAATAAGCTGTTGTTTGTAATTTAATATATCCGGGTTGTTTTCCAGCGCCATTGCCATCGCTTCGTCTACCTGAATTTTAAACTCAGGGATTTCCGATGGCAACACACATATAATATTAACGTTATCATCTAATCCTAAAAAAGAATTAATGGAATAACGTGCCTGTTCCAGGTCGACCTTTGATTTACTTAAGGCAATATTTGCATTCAGCAAACTTAACTCCAGGTCCAACAGTTCATCCTGTGTAACCGTGCCTATCTCAAAGCGTCCTTTACCAATCCGATATAGCGTATCGGCATTGAAGACATTGGTTTCGGCAATATTCAGGTTAATCTCTGCTTTAATTAAATTAAAGAAAACGTTTGTTGTTCTTTCCGATAATTCTTGCAAACTCTGCAAATATTCCCGCTTAGCTTGTTCGAACTTTAAAGGTTCAATTTTCGATTGCCATTTAAAATAATTGTAACCACCTATGGGTTGCGATATACCTATTGAAAACGGAATAGATGAATAGGACACATTGCCGCTTTCTAAATTCTCCAATCTTCGAAACTCACTTGAAACGGACACTTTTCCGCCTGTGGCAATTATGTTTTGGGATACATCCAGTGTTGCATCCGAACTAAATCTTTCCGAAGGCACTAAAACATCTTCACCGTCTTCGTACCTTGAAGTAATGGTGCGGTTGTAGCTAACCGGTGTGGAAGTTAAGCCCAACAAAGGGAGCTTTTCGGCCTTATAACTTCTAAAGTCCCAATAGGAGGCCAAATACATGTGCTTTTGTCGGAAACTATATATCGATTGGTTAAATGCTATTTCAATTGCCTGATCCAAAGTTAAGTTCAAACTCACTTCTTCCTTTTGGGCAGTTGTAGAATAACAGCACAATACCGTGATGCATATGATTAAGGCCAATTGCTTGATTGTCATGTTTGCTATATTTAATGTCGTAAAGATTCAACGGGATCCTGGTTGGCAGCGCTGCGTGCGGGCAAATACCCAAAAACTACCCCAACAGTAGCAGATACGCCAAAGGCAATGAAAACGGACCAAAACGAAACTATCGTTTTAATATTAGCAGCCATTTCAATGACATATGCCATACTTACACCAATGATTATCCCAATCAATCCGCCCACGATACTAATCAGGGTCGATTCCGATAAAAACTGGACGATGATATCTTTGCGTGAAGCCCAAAGGGCCTGACGGGTCCCTATTTCCCGAATGCGTTCCCAAACAGAAGCCAGCATGATATTCATAATACCTATTCCACCTACCAGCAAAGAGATGCCCGCTATAGCCCCTAAAACAATGTTAAATATATCATTGGTCTTTTGCTGTTGTTTCAACAAAAGTTCAGGCACCGTCACCTGAAAATCGTACAGGTTCGAATGCCTACGCAACAACATCCTTTTAACTATATCAGCGGTGGCGCTTAAGTGTTCCGTTTCAGCTACCTGAACCACAATCTTATCCAACTGGTTTTGGCGCTCCGAAGAATTACTTTCATCATTACTACGACCTCGATTGCCTCCTCTGCTCATACGTTCAAAATCGGCAGGGTTAATCCTGGATCTGTCTTTATATCGAATTAATAACGACTGGGCAGGCACAAAGACTTTATTGTCGGACGAGCTAATTCCCATTTCATCGGAAGCAGATGTGGTAAAATCTCTTTTCTCCGCTACACCGATTACCTGAAGCCAATTTTCGCCAACCTTTATGTAATTGCCTATTGGATTATCCTGGTTAAAGAACTTGTTTCTTACATTATCACCAATGATACATACCGGTAATCCTCTTTTATCTTGTTCTGCGCTAAAAGATTTCCCGTTTTTAATGGATATGTTTAACAATGAAAAATAATCGGCCGAGACACCTTCCAGTACGATTGGATAACTTTTACCACTTTTAACAGCATAATAATTCATCGAAATCACAGGACTCACCTTTGCTACCGAAGGAATGGTTTCTAAAATAGAATGGGCATCCTGAAGGGTCAATCCTCTTGATTTTCTCCTGCCCGTATGCTCGTTGTCATCTTCCGATTGATCACCTTCTGAATCCACGGCCTTTTGCACTGGTGTTACAATAATATTATTAACCCCTACCAGTTTAATTTGCTCCAACACTTCATTCTGGGCCCCTTTGCCTATGGCCAGCATACTTATTACCGCCGCTACACCAAACATGATACCCAAGGCGGTAAGGAGCGATTTTACCGTGTTTGCGAAAATAGCCTCGATGGCAATGATAACATTATGTATATACCTGGTATATAATTTATTGATTTCGCCCATAGCCTATTTACCTTTGATATGTAATGCTTGTTCTTGCGTTTCTACACTGCGAACGGAATCCTGTTGCAACAGGTATTCATAGATATCCAATCCTATATAACCCATTTCCGTGTTTGGCACAGGTTCATTCATCAGCACCATTTCACCTTGTCGAAGCCCTTGTTTGACTTCTGCATAATTTTCGTTTTCTGCACCGCACTCTATGATTTGCTTTTTGTTTGGCAGATCGGCTTTGTAAACATATGTGATGGAATCATTTTTAAAAACAGCTTCAAGCGGGATATATAACACATCGTTCAAGGTATTTGTGGTGATTATGTTAACCGTGGTCATGGCAGGCCTTAAATCCTTATCGTATCCATGCACTTGTATGGATACCTCAAACACTTTGGAATCACCTCCGGGTATTACCTGTCCGATATTGGCTACTTCGGTTACTTCCCCGTCAAACTCCTTTTCGGGAAAGGCATCTACACCCACCTTAACTTTTTGCCCTACCTTAATTTTGCTTATATCGACCTCGTTAATAAAAGTTTTTGAGATCATGGACGTCAGATCGGGTAATTCGGCAATTTTAGGTTCCCACCGGTTCACTATACTTCCCACCTTTATTTTATTTCCGGTTCGGTCGAAACTGTAAATTAACATCCCGGGTGCCGGAGCCTTAATATCAATTGCTTCAAATAGGTTCTCTATTTCTTGTATCCTGGTCCTAACGCTTTCGATGGATTTATAGGCCCTATTGACCTTAATGACATCTTGCTGTTTTTTTAAATCATAATTACGTAACTCCTGATCCAACTTTCGTTTTGCTTTATCCACGTCTAAACTAGCCTGACGTATCACGGAAGGCGATTCATAAACAGACTGTTTTAAAATTAGATTTTTTTCTTCCATATCAATCCTGGCAGTAATCAGGTTGTCCCGCAAATTACTTAAATTGATATTAGTATCTATTTTAGCATCTTCATAAGCTTCCAGTTTTTCGGTAAGTGTAACTAACGCTTCACTCATCTTTTCTTCCACTGCGCTATGATCAAGTGATGCCACATAATCGCCCGAATCGACCACCGTACCTTCCTCAATTAGCTTTGTTACCTTAATTTCATATATATTAATGTAACGTGCAGATAATTCGTTTGGAACATTGATAGATACAGAATTTTGTGCCTGAAGTTGCCCTGTGCTATAAACTAACGATTTAAAATCTCCTCTTTTGACTTCTGCCTGAATTGAATTTTCCGAGTATGGTGCAGGTTTTATAAAACCAAAGTAAATGATCCCAATTGTTACTATGAGACAGGCTATAATTAACCTGTTTACATTTTTTTTGTTTCTCATTAGTTTAGATTTTACAGTTCTGGACAATTGCCAATAGCAACAAATATTATGCCCATTGTGTAATATGCAGCAATAAATATTGTAACATATTTTTATATATGTACATATTAAAAAAACAGAAGGCTTATGAAAGGTATTTCTATGCCGCACAGAACATGCCATGCATACAAACTGATAGTTAGATTATTATATAGTTAGATATGTGCTTAATTTAGAAAATATGACACTTTAGTTTGCCGTAATGCATATGTTTTGAATGGGATTGGCGTATTGATGACTTTTCATGGCGTACAGGGAACCATTGTCCTTGTAATTAGATAAAATCAGAAACGTCTCTTAGTACCATCCAAAGGGACGTTTCTGGATTTAGCAAATTTGCTTCATCTTAAATACCTGCTACCTCTTTGATGTCAGCTATAATTTTTTGCGCCAGTTCATCGGCCTCAGCATCTGTTGGTGCTTCGGAATAAATTCTGATGATAGGCTCTGTATTTGACTTTCGAAGATGGACCCATCTGTCAGGAAAATCAATTTTAACTCCATCGATATCGTTTACCTGCTCATGACTATATTTCGCTTTCATATCAGCCAAAATGTTATCTACATCCAATGCCGGGGTTAGCTGTATTTTATTTTTAGAGATAAAATACCCCGGATATGTAGCTCTTAACGCCGAACAGGATTTACCTGACTTCGCCAATAAAGTAAGGAACAATCCAATTCCAACTAGTGCATCGCGTCCATAATGCGAGGCTGGATAAATGATTCCACCGTTTCCTTCACCACCGATTACCGCATTGGTTTCCTTCATTTTATTAACCACATTCACTTCACCCACGGCAGCAGCCGAATACGATCCTCCATTTTTCACCGTCACATCGCGCAATGCTCTGGTTGAAGAAAGGTTGGAAACCGTATTTCCTTTTGTTTGGCTCAACACATAGTCCGAAACAGCCACCAAGGTATATTCTTCCCCAAACATACTGCCGTCCTCGTTAACAATAGCCAAACGGTCAACATCCGGATCCACCACAAAACCCACATCGGCTTTTTTATCTTTGATCATGGCCGAAATTTCGGTTAAATTCTCTGGCAGAGGTTCCGGGTTATGCGGGAATTGCCCGTTAGCCTCGCAATACAATTCCATAACGTTTTTTACACCCAAAGCTTTTAATAACGGCGGCAAATACATACCACCCGTAGAGTTTACACAATCTAACGCTACGGTAAAGTTTGCACCTTTGATAGCCTCAACATCAACCAGTCCCAGACCGCAAACATGGTCTATATGTTTTTGCAAATAGCTGTCGTCTTGTTTAACAGAACCTAAATCATCCACCTCTGCAAATGCAAATTCTTCCGCATCAGCGATCTTTAAAATTTTTTCCCCGTCAGCTGCACTTAAAAACTCCCCTTGGTTGTTTAGCAACTTTAAGGCATTCCATTGTTTAGGATTGTGGCTGGCTGTTAAAATAATACCGCCGTCCGCCTTTTCCATGGTCACGGCCAATTCCGTTGTAGGGGTTGTAGACAAGCCAAGGTTGATCACATCAACTCCTGAGCCCATTAAGGTACCTACCACCATTTTATCAACCATAGGGCCAGAGATTCGGGCGTCACGACCGACGACTACAGTAATTCTTTCTTTTTGCGTATTTTCTTTAGCCCATACCGCATAAGCTGCCGTAAATTTAACAATATCTAAAGGACTCAGGCCCTCTCCGGGATGTCCTCCGATTGTACCTCTAATTCCTGAGATGGATTTAATTAAGGTCATAGCTTTATCATATTTGTGTTTGAATTAAACTTTTGGGTAAAGATGATAATATTTAGTAAAAAGTGTATGTATAAATTGCCGGGAAATCTAAAATACCGGCATACTTACACCAGCACTTTATTTCATTATACCCGCTTTTAAAAATGTAATTTCTTTTGAAGTCAAGAAACGCCATTTCCCACGAGGAACGTCTTTTTTGGTTAACCCGGAAAAATATACCCTATCCAATTTTACTACCTCATAGCCCAGATGTTTAAAAATACGTCGTACAATTCGGTTTTTACCGGAATGGATTTCAACACCTACCTCCATGGGATTTCCTTGCACCAAACTTATTTTATCGGACTTAATAAATCCATCCTCCAATTCGAACCCGGTGGCAATTTTGTCCAAATCCTCCTGTGTAATACCTTTATCCAAAAAGGCATGGTATATTTTACGGTGTTCGTGGCTCGGGTGAGTCAAGCGCTTGGCCAAATCGCCATCGTTGGTCAGCAACAAAACTCCCGTTGTCATTTTATCCAATCGCCCCACAGGATAAATTCGCTCGGAACATGCATGTTTTACAATATCGATAACGGTATGTTTGGCATGCGGATCGCTAAGTGTAGTCACGCAATTTTTGGGTTTGTTCAAAAGAACATAAACCAATTTCTCTGCATTCAGTTCTTTTCCTTCATAAATAACTTTGTCCGAAAGCCTGACCTTGGTTCCCACTGATGTAACTGTTTCCCCATTAACGGTTATTAGTCCTTCGGCTATCAGTTTGTCCGCTTCCCTCCTGCTACAAACGCCAGCATTGGCAATAAACTTATTTAGCCGTATTTCTTTTTTATCTGATGTTGAAGTCGCATGCTTATCCTGAAGTGATTTTAAACCACTCTCCTGCCTATTAATTTTAGGTTTTCTTCGTCCTTTAAAATTCCGCTCACTCATATTCCCTTACAATTTTGTGCAAAGGTCATAAATATTATTGAGGATTCACAATTACACCTATGGCTACTATCCTTTTTTTCAGGTTTAAGGCTTGCAACTTTCCTGGAGCCGGATTTCTTATCCACTTTTAAACTAGCATCGCCTCAAATTCAATTGTTGCTTAAAAAAAAACGCAGATTAAACTTCGATATTATTCCTATTTCAAATCCGGGTTTATGTTACTTGAGAATCCAAGGGAATCGAACCTCATCTATCAAGGGCAATTAATTTTTTCCATTCAAAAAAAAACTTCGGTAAGTGCAAAGCTAATAACCGCTGATATTATTAACCGGGATGGGGTTCTATATGACTCCTATCTGAACCGAGCCTTCACGAAAGTTACTATTTAGACCGCAATATGTATTAAAAATCCTGTTACACAATAAAACCACTTCAAAACAAGGCTTTTCACTGAGTTGCTTCAACTCATCGGAACGGCGCTATGCTACGCTTCAGCAACTTCTTGTTTTATGGTATTTTAAATGCTCATTACGTACCTCTAATACATAATCGGGATAATGAATACGTTTTAATCTTCCCAGTCAACAACTATGGTATCTTTCTGAATTTCTTCTGGTTTAAAATAGGTTCCGTGTACCAAAACTCTTTATTTTAGGAAGGATCTTAAAACTAGAACCTTCCATGTATCGTACCCAAAACACGGCTACTTGGGATAGAATGGTGGATTTACTCCACCTATCCCCACGGATCCAAATCCCGTGCACTTCTTATGCGCAACAGGCTGTAAATATTAGCTCATTAGATGCAATATAATCCCAAATAAACTAGTTTTTCCAAATCAGTTGGATATTAAAATCAGATTGAATCTGTTTTTTGTTTTTGAAGATAATTGTTAATCATTTCGTCTACTGATTGATGAGCGCGTCCTGCTACCTTAAAGAAATCAGATGGCCCGTCAAATTTTCCGTATCTAATTCCTTCGTATATTCCACCTATTACAGTACCTAGGAAATCGCCGAGAGCCGCTTTACGCTGTTCCGTATACGTTTCAACTGATATGCTTTTAAAGGTCAGCTCAAGACCATATGCTTTGTTGATAGCATCGGCCAGTTGTTGTTGTGTAATGGTTTGTCCAAACAGATTAAATGTGTTGCGCAGCAAGCTATCATCAGTGAGCAACTTAAAGTAGGCATATGCTAATTCATTGCGCGACGTATAACCACACTTGCCATCTGCAGCACAGTTAACGATACCTCTTTCTTTTTTATAGTTCTCAATATACGCTAAATCAGGTTCAATATAAATGCCGTTGCGACCTATTGCCCAGGCCATACCCGAGTTTTTTATGTCCTCTTCTGTTTGACGGTTGCTCGCCACAATGGGACTAAAAGCATTTCCGGTCGCTGCGCCAAAGATGCTGGTGTAGACGATCTTTTTAACCCCATTTTCTTTGGCTGCCTCAATAACATTTCGATGCTGTTGTATTCTTTTATCCGGGTGATCCATCCCGGAGACCAGTAGAACAACATCTACCCCCTGAAGTGCTGATACAAAGTCTGCTTTATTATTGTAGTCTCCTTTTCGAATTTCTACATCCAGGAATATTGCTTTTTCCGGTGTACGTGCAATCCCGATTAAATTTTCTTTTCCAATTTCAACCTTCAGTCGTTCAACAATTGCTGAACCTAAGTTGCCGCTTGCCGTTGTTACTGCTATTTTCATATTTTATTGATTTACGGATTCTTTATGATTACTTACCCTTCTTTTAACTCCATGATATAACTATTCATATAGTTCCTACTGGCAGCTGTTACCTTATTGGCAATTCCCATTATGTCATCTGCTTTCAGCTTCATTATTTACTTGCCGCTTATATGAATAGCAAGAAGATAATCACTCCATTCAGCTGCCCATTGAAAGTCTCCTTCATTAGATGCTTTCATGGCATTCTTTCGTAACTTAACTTTTCTTCCAGCTCATATGCATACGACAGATAATAATTTCTGGCAGGTGCATTTAATTGTTGAGAAGCCAAACTCCTTAACAACTTTATTTTAGCTTCAATAACTTTGGCCTTTTCATAGTCAGTTTGCAACAGATAATCGGCCAATTGTAAACCCCATTGGTCATTACCTTCATCCAAGGCCTTACTTAGCTGGTCAAACATCTTTTTTTCTCCCCCTGCAAGTTCAATAATATTTATTGCTTCTTCCGATGCTGCAAGGGGAAAAAGGTTTGATGGGTTTCCATCGAACCAACCTACATAGTGAAAATATATTGAACGTACTCCCCAAGCAACGGAGCCATAAAACTCCCGCAAATTGGGTTGATTTACCAGCGAATCGGGTAGCTTAACATGGTCAACCGTTTGTTGGAGTGTATATCCTTTGTTCATGCAGTCGATGGTTTGTTGGTAAACACTTAAAATGGCGGTAGAATAGTTTTGTAAATTGCGATAAATCACTGATTTTCCGATAAGAGGACGCGTATGGCCTGGTACAAGATATTCCACTGGAAAAGAGCTCATTTTTTGAACCGATTCGCCCCATGCTTTAACATCCCGGTATTGGGAGCCGCGAATAGCATAGAGGTTTGGAAATGCTTTATAGTAATTGTCGCCCGCAAATAAGGCGTTTTCTCCAGGACACCACACAAATAACTGGTCATTGGTTTCCCCATCGGCAGCATACAGTTCGAAATCCAAACCTACAAGTGTAATTTTCATGGTGTCTTGAAATGTAAAATTAGGTTCAATATACCCTTGACCAACCCGGTCGGTTGAAGTTGTACCAGGTGCAACGCCTCTATTGATAATGTCTTTATGGGGTAAATTCCGCCCGAATTGCCGTGCGTTTCGTTGTTTTAAAATAGGTTCTATGGGCGAACGTTCCTGTAGCTCTTCTTTAAATCCCTTCCGGGCAATAACCATAACACCTTTGTTTTTTCCAATAAACGCCGTAGCTCCACCGGTATGGTCGGCATGACCATGCGTGTAAATAAGCGCCTTCACCGGTTTGCTCGTTATTTTACGGAACTCTGCCGCCACATTTTCGGCTGCACCCAAAGCACGAAGCGCATCAATAATAACAACCCCGTCTTCTCCAATAACCATAGAGGCATTTGAGCCATCATATCCAACAGCAACATACACATGCTCATTTAATTGAATTATGTCGGGAATAAACTCCTTGTTATGTTTTTTTAAAAGACGTGTCGCTTCTGTTTCCTGGGCATTAGCTATGGTTGAAGAAGCAAAAGCCAATGCCATAAATAATGTGAATATTCTTGTTTTCATCTTACTTGTTTTTAAATATTAACCAAATCATTATTGGATGCAGTAATCACTTTTATTTAACCCGGATTATGTATTGGAGGTTCGTCATGAGCATTGCAAGTACAATAAAACAAGGCATTACTGAAACGAGGCATCACTTGTCCCGATTACTTTCGGGAGCATCGTTCTGGTGAGTTGAAGTGATGCAACCAAGTGTCTTGTTTTAAAGTAATTTCAACGTGTAATAGAATTTCTAATGCATATTGCGGGTTTAACCAATACAAAGTTGTGGTAAAAACAAATAAAGAAAAAGGTTAATAAAGGAGCATGAATGGTAAATGTGTAACCTTCGCAAAGGTGTTTCCAGCCTGATATATTTCAGTTTGCTCAACGTCGTCAACCGAAATCCGAACACCGCGGCACATGGTACAAAAAGTGCACATGTTATACGTACATCCAACTGATACTCGTAACAATAGTATATTTCCTTACAAGGTGGTCGATAAATCGTCCTTTTATAATTAATTGTTATTTGATAAGATCAGATGTAAAATAAATCAGTTCACCAATGGTGGATCTATCTTAAATTTGTGGATTTGCATATTGCCATAAGTACCGGTATCGTTTCCGAAATATTCTCCGGTATGGGCTTTATGTTCGTCACACAAAGCTAAATCAAACAATTGCTCCGCACTTTTTTACGCCCGTGCCCAGCACTTCCCTAAATCTTCTTTGACCATCCTTGTATTCGATAGCGAACCGGCGTTGACAGCAATAATGTTGCACCCTTTCATTGCAAATCCATATAGACGCTCCACATGGTTATGCCCAGTTTGCCTTGTGCGTAAAGCGCATTAACACTAATCGATTCTTTGCCCATCACGGCTTTATACAAAATATCCGATTGAGCTGAAGAACTCAGATTGATAATAAGGGTATCGGTGCTTTTTTCGAACAGGTGCGCCACCCTTTCATCAACAGACAGGGTGCTAAATAGTTTACCACAAACCGAATATCCAACCCATCTTTGTTCTGATTTGCCGTACTTTTTAAAACACCCTCATTGTTGATGAGTACATCAATATGGTCAACTTGCTGTTTCATTTTCACTGCACCCAAATTGGAAAAATCTGCCTCAAAACCACGAATATTTTCGTTGTTTGACTTAGATTTTACCTCTGCCTTTACCGTATTTATCGTTTCCTGTTTCTAACATGAAGATAAACTGTATGCCCTTCGGCAGGTTACCTGATAGCAGCTAATTATCCGAAACCATCGGTACTACTGTAATTAATATGTTTTTTTCATTTCCTATTTTATTTAATTTTTTAAAATAGAGCCGGGTTACAAGTACCTTGTATTTGACTCCTTTTTTGTATCTGTGCAGGACATTGCAAAAATGCCATTGCAAACAAGTAATTTGTTTCTATTTTATTCATCTCAATTTATGATTTGTTTTTCACGAGTGTCCAACAAAAACGCGCTCCTAAAAACCAAAAACTCCTTTGTCTCAAGCCGAAGGGCTTTACATTCCTAGTTCGCCTATCTTTTTATATATCAACAACTTTTATTTTAGGCGGATTAATCACCCATACAGCATGCTTACTCGTTTAAAACTCTTGCTGTTCTAATGGATACGATAGACTAAATAATGCTTAGTCCGCCTGTGATGTTTGTTTTTCTAAAACTGAATCACGGTTTTTCCGATCGTTTTCCCTGATTCCTGCATTTTGTGCGCTTCTTTCAGATTTTCAACCGTAAATCCATTTAAAGTTGTTGTGAGCGTTGATTTTAGTATTCCGTTATCCAGCAAATCAGCTATCTGGTTTAAAATATCATGTTGTTTTTCTATATCGTCGGTAGTAAACATCGAACGGGTGTACATTAATTCCCAGGAAAAAGTAACACTCTTGGTTTTGAGTAAATCCAGGTTTAATGGTTTGCTACTGCCAGTAATGGAAACAATATGGCCTTGTGGTTTGATGATTTCAGCAATGGCTTCCCAATAGCCCTCCAAATCCACAAAATCCAAAATGTAATTCACTTGTCCATGACCAATTTCTTCCAATTCTGTTTTTAAATCATGATGATTTACGACAAAATCAGCGCCTAAATCTTTGCACCATTTGATGGAGTCAGGACGTGAAGCACTAGCAATCACCGTGAGTCCCGCCACTTTTTTGGCAATTTGTATGGCAATAGAACCAACACCACCTGCACCCGCTAAAATCAATACCGTTTTTCCTTTATCGGTTTCAGGATTTACTTTAATGCGGTCGAATATGGATTCCCAGGCCGTTAACCCGGTAAGTGGAATAGCTGCTGCTTCAGCAATACTTAGGTTTTTGGGTTTAAAACCAACAATACGTTCATCCGTTAACTGGTATTCCGCGTTACTGCCACTGCGGGTGAGATCCCCGGCATAATATACCTGGTCACCCACTTTAAATTTTGATGTTGCTTCGCCCACTGCCTCAACAATACCCACTGCATCCCATCCAATAACTTTTGGCGTATCCAGGACTGCAGTTGCAGCTGCGGTTTGACGAATTTTAAAATCAACAGGATTTACCGAAATTGCTGCTATTTTCACCAACAAATCAAATCCTGTTGGTGTTGGTTTTTCCATTTCAAATTCAACAAGACTTTCTTTTTCTGTAATAGGTAATGATTTTCTAAATCCAATTGCTTTCATATTTGTGTTTTTAAATGTTTACTATATTTTTTATAGTTACAAAATTATATATAGTTTTGTTACCAGTCAATAACGGTCAAAAAGGATAGTATAGGATTATGCAAAAGGAAGCACATAAAATGTACACATTCAAGGGAAGGGAATATCCTTGCTGTGCCAGTCTTACGATGGGGGTTATCGGTGGTAAATGGAAAACTGTAATTCTTTATCATTTAATAGATGGAAAAATGCGTTACCATGAACTGCGGAAAGAAATGCCCACAGTTACCGAACGAACGTTAAGTTTACAGCTGAAAAGCCTGGAAGAGGATGGCATTATTCAAAGAACGGTACATACAACAAAGCCACCTTTAAAAGTTGAATATTCGTTAACTGAGCTGGGAAAAACGCTTATACCACTTTTAAGATCTATTGCCGATTGGGGAGATTATGTGGTTGGAAAATACGGCGGACCAAAATAACAGGCTATAACCCGCAATATGCATCAAAAATCCTGTTACACAATTAAACTACTTCAAAACAAGGCGTTTCACCATGTTGCTTCAACTCACCAAAACGGCGTCATGCCTCATTTCAGCAACGCCTTGTTTTACGGTATTGTGAATGCTCATTGCGTTTCACTAACACTAATCCGGCTTTAACTTATTCCGATGGCATAAAGAGATGAGGAGTGGCCAAGTTGCAACTAAACTAAAGCTTGCGAAATCCAGCCGGAGTGCAACTTGTGTGTTTCTTGAAATATTTAAGAAAATTGGTGGGCTCATCAAAACCTAAAGCATAGGCAGTTTCTTTTACGGAAAGAGAAGTGGTCACCAATATTCTTTTAGCTTCTAAAATCACGTAACTATCAATAAATGCTTTTGCTGTTGTTTTTACAATTTCCTTACATACCTGGTTTAGGAATTTATATGAAACCGACATTTCAGCGGCATAGGTTTTGGCATCACGGCTTTTTGAAAAATTTTTTTCTACCAATAATTTAAAATGGTTAAAGCAGTCCAAATATTTATTTACAATAAAATTTGATGAACGGTCATTTTCGTCATTCATCTTCAAGAGGTAAATACTGAGTAAGGCTCCAATAACATTAGGTAAAGTTGAAGAATTCCTTTGCAACTCTTTTTTTAACGAACGAATCAGTGTTTGGTTATGGTCGGGATTATTTATTTTTTTTTGCCCCAGGAAATAATTATACAAATGGTTAATCTGTGCTATCGTAGAGCTTGCTATGTATTTCTGCATGAACTCTTCAGTAAAAAGCATCATATAACCTTTATACCTAGAGTGTACATCAAAAGCATGTATCTGACCTTTTGAAATCACCATTACATCTCCTTCTTGTAAATCATGCGTTTCAAAATCAACAGAATGTCGAACCATTCCATCGGTAATAATAAGTATAATATTAAAGCTCAATCGATGGGCTTGAAATGGATCATGGTCTGTAGGTTTCTTTAAATTAGAAATAAATTCTTCCAGCACTTTGAGTTCAAATCCATTGATGTGCTCTACTCTACGGTTATTAAATTTTATTTCAGGAATATTTCTCATTGATATTTACATATCGTTTATTGCAAGTGTAACAATATTAACCATTTTTGCTGAACAATTAATCTAAGTAATCAACAAAAGCAGTATCAAAACTATCAGAAATAAACGTATGCAGGCCAAAATTCTTATTGTTTTTCCCTTTTATGATAAAATAAGTCAAGTTAGGGATAAGCCATAAAATGGACAAAAAAACAGTAAATAATCCAGATTGAATCGGGGTGGAATATTCATTAGGGGAAAAAGTAAATATTGCATGGTAAATAAGCTTGTTTGTGCCCTGTTAAAAATTATAAACGTAGTAGGAGCTATATGAACGGTAACCCATAGTTAAGCAATCATTGTTATACCCTAAAATCGCTTGACAAATTTTACATTACTTTTTTTAAAGAGAATACAAACATAAATTATATCAATAAAAGACAAAACAGTCCTGTGATTTAATGCAAAAATTTTCAACATCAGGATTACCTCGATAAGGCTGTTACCTGCTGACATTAAATAATTTTTCAAATTTCTAATGACAGATCTCGTTTAAATATAGTGTAAGTTTTTTCGATTCTTAAGCCTATCATGTTCTAATCTTATTTGTTCCTTGAGCAAATCCAACAATTTTGACTTTGTACTTTATGAATATTTGTGTTAAATTACATACAATTAAGCTTGCAGTATTTTAGGAATCCGTATTTTTTAGTTTCTAATAAAAAATCTAATTCGGAGGTCATACATGAGAAAGTTTACACAAACATTCACAATGCTCGCCGGCATCGCCATTACTCTGATTAGCCAGGCCTGTTCAAACGAAGATTTGCACCAGCTCCATCAGGAACGACTCGATATCGGACGCGCCCTGCTGGAAGTACAGGCGCCTAACGTAGCTGAGGTCCTGCCGTACTACACAGACAACATTGAGTACCACGACCCCATCGTGGACATCTACGGAATTCAAGATATGACTGCTTTCCTCAATCAGCTCATCATAGGTGCCTCGCCCAATCTGGTCACAACTATCGAGGACGAGACCCTCTCCGACGACATCTATTCGGCAACGTGGACCATGTCCGGAGATTTCCTCAGTGTTCCATATCAGGCCAAGGGCATCTCTATCTTTAAGTTCCGGCCCAACTCTTCTCTGGTGTACTACCAGCGGGACTACTATTCCGAGGGTGACATCATGGCCACGATCCCGGGTCTGGATGAGGCCATCGGGGGCTTCAGGACATACTACAGGTGCGCTGTGGATCCTACCTTCGTCTGCCCACTCACCCTTTCCTCTATAAGCACAGAAAATAACCAACTGCGTTCGCAGCAACAGATAAGCAGCGATCAACTAGTGGTCGGTCGTCAACTGGTCGAGATCAATGCAGGGAACTGGACGAACGTGATCCCCTTCCTGGCCAGTGACTACGAGTACCACGACCCTATCGTCGACATCTATGGTCCCGACACGATGTCCCAGTTTCTGGGCCGTCTGTTTGCCGGATCTTCGAACTTGTACACCACCGTCGAGGATGAGACCTTGACAGACGATATTTATATGGCGACTTGGACCATGTCCGGTGTATTTAACGGAGCTCCTTTTAGCGCTCCCGGCATGTCAATTGTTAAGTTTGTTGAAGGTACGACTCAGACCTATTATTCCCGTGACTACTACACCGAGGGCGACGTAATGCTTGGCGTCCCCGAACTCGCCAATGCTGTACTCGGTTTTCGCGACTACTACCGTAATGCCGTAGACCCAACCTACGACAGTCCCCAATAGGGGTACGGCCATCCGTGCCTGCCCCTCCGTTAAATTAGATGCCGTCAAAAATCATTTACAAATCATGAGGTAAATAGTCCGGAATAAACATGTTATAAATAAATCATTTACAATTTTCAACAACCCTTTGGTTGTACCCCAATACTTTTGCCTTTCGAAGATGCTACCCTGCAAATGGTCTTTTTTAATTAGCACACTTTTACGGTAAAAAAAGGGGGCGCATTGCAAAGCGCAAATGTATCCTCCTTTCGGCTTTTTCATTTTCTGATTTTGGAATCTTATTTGATTTCTTCACGTCACCATGTTTTGCCACTACAAACGTGTTAACATTATCGGTCTTTTCCCAAAATGCAAATACACGATAGTGAAGCGACAGAAACTTTGTCCTGAAATACCAAATTTCACCTTCTAGTTTCTCAAATAGTTTCGGGTCATTTATATAAAGTCTTACGACAATTTTGGAATTATGCTAACAACATTTTTTCAGTTGGATACACAAAAAAAAGAGTGTCCATTACGAACACTCTTTACTCTATCATCGATTAGTCAATTTTAAGATACATTTCGGCATTCTCTATACGAGTCCCGCAAATCCCATAAAGGCCAGTGCGAGGATTCCTGCTACCAACAGAGCAATAGGCGTACCTTTCATACCTTTGGGTAGGTCAACCAAATCCAATTGCTCGCGGATACCTGCAAAGATGATCAGCGCCAAACCAAAACCGATGGCAGTTGCAGTTGAAAAGACCACGGCTTCCAACAGATCATAATCTTTTTGGATGGTAAGGATAGCAACACCTAAGATAGCACAGTTGGTGGTAATCAATGGTAAGAACACCCCTAACGCCTGATACAAAGGAGGACTTACTTTTTTAAGGATAATCTCAACCAATTGCACCAGGGAAGCAATTACCAAAATAAACGTGATGGTTTGCAAATACCCTAAACCAAAGGCATCCAACACAAACTTTTGTACCAGATAAGTAATAATAGTAGCCAGCACCATTACAAAGGTTACTGCCCCCGTCATACCAATACCGGTGGAAATCTTTTTAGAAACTCCAAGGAATGGACAAATCCCCAGGAATTGAGCCAATACAATGTTATTAACAAATATGGCAGATATAAATATTAAAACGTATTCCATTTTTAGGCTTTTTTAAGTCTGTCAATAACTGCAATTAAATATCCCAAGGCGATAAATGCGCCGGGAGCCAGCACAAATACCAGCATTCCGTATTCCTCTGGGAAGATGACCATGTCGAACATTTTACCGCTTCCGAGAAACTCTCTCACCGCACCCAGCATTGTCAAGGCCATGGCAAAACCCAGCCCCATACCTGCACCATCAATTAAAGATGATGCAAAGCCGTTTTTAGAGGCAAAAGCCTCTGCTCGACCAAGTACCACACAGTTAACCACAATAAGTGGAATAAACAGGCCTAACGATTCAAAAAGGGCTGGCAAGTAGGCTTGCATTAATAGCTCCACCACGGTTACAAAGGAAGCGATAATCACGATAAATGATGGTATACGCACTTTGTCCGGAATAAGATCTTTTACCAGGGAAACCACAATATTACTCATAATAAGCACAAAAGTTGTAGCCAACCCCATCCCCAGACCGTTTATAGCGGAAGATGTTACACCCAACGTGGGACACATTCCCAACAATAAGGTAAAAACAGCATTCTCTTTAAAGAAGCCTTTTGTAAAATTCTGTAACTGATTCATTGTTCGCCTCCTTCTGTTTTATAGGTATCGTAAGCTATCATAATCGCATCTAAAAATGCTCTTGAACTGATGGTAGCCGCGGTGATGGCATCGATATCTCCACCGTCCTTAGAAACGACCATCCTGGTTTCGGCAGGATCCAAGCCTAAAACGTTTTGTTTGGTGTTTTCAACCCTAAACCACTCTTGCATCTTAGACCCCAGCCCAGGCGTTTCTTTATGTTCCAAGACTGAATAATTAATAATTGTTCCATCGGGTTTTAGGCCAAGCATGACTTTAAACTCGCCACTAAACCCTTTTTCAGTTTTGGTGGAGATGGCCACACCTAAAAGTTCATCGCCTTTTTTGCAGGGGAACACCCGAAGTAAAAAACCTTCTTTCGAAGTCAGTTCATACGCTTCGTCGGTGGGGTTATTATCGAACCCGGGAACTACTTCTTCAATTGCCTTTTGTTGTTTGGCCAATTTAGCTGTGGCAATAGGTTCTTTGGTTACTTTGTAAACCATACCAAGCGTGCCCCCAGCTATCGCCGTAATAACCAGCAAGGCAACCACCATGTTTACTAATGTTGATTCTGTTTTTGCCATGATTCAAATTATTTAGCAACCACCGGTTTCTCTCCGAAACGCTTTGGTTTAATGTATTTATCGATTAAGGGAACAAAAGCGTTCATGATCAGGATCGCAAAGGAAATCCCTTCGGGATAGGCCCCATATGTCCTGATGGCTACCGTAATCACACCTATTCCAATTCCAAATATTACTGCGCCCTTATTGCTCATGGGCGAACTTGAATAATCGGTTGCCATAAACACAGCTCCCAGGAACAGACCTCCTGATAATATGTGGAACATTGGCGGTGCGTACATCATAGGGTTCAACCAGTGCAAGATGCCGGTAAAAACAAACACCGTGACGATGATAGCAGCCGGAATATGTGGGGTTACAATCTTACGCCAAATCATAATTCCCAGTCCTATCAAAATAGCCAGACCAGCCATTTCTCCGGCACTACCTCCCTGCAGCCCTAAAAACATATCGCGATAACTTGGTATCTCGTTTAACACGTTTGTTGGAAGCTCGCCCTTGGCCA
Source organism: Saccharicrinis sp. 156 (assembly GCF_050589685.1). NCBI lineage: Bacteria > Pseudomonadati > Bacteroidota > Bacteroidia > Marinilabiliales > Marinilabiliaceae > Saccharicrinis > Saccharicrinis sp. 156. Next base: position 95,083 of record NZ_JBNGOS010000022.1, on the reverse strand, counting down.
ATGCTTCCTTCATCACCGATAAAGGTGTTGCTCCAGTAGTTACATCCGTATAGGTAAATGGAATCCTTTTAGGCACGGGCCAAGAGGTCATTTGTACCGGATAGGAAATCAACAAGAAAACCCTTCCCACCAAAGCGGGGTTAAAGGGGTTGTTACCCAATCCACCAAACGACATTTTTCCAATACCAATAGATACCAACGCACCAATAATGATAATGTGAATGGGCAGGTTACTCGGAATGTTAAATGCCAATAACAAACCTGTTATCATGGCCGACCCATCCCAAACGGTAGTTTCCCGCTTCATTAAGAACACCTGGATGACATGCTCAAAAACCATGCAAGCCACAACAGCTGTTACAGATACAACCACAGCGCCTAAACCAAAGTTGTAGAAGGAAATCAACAGAGCCGGAACAAGGGCAATGATAACTCCGTACATATTTTTTTTCACGCTATCGCCACTGTGAATGTGCGGGGAAGGTGAAATAGTTAATGTGCTCATATTTAAATTATTTAACTAACTCTTAATTTTTATTTAGTCATTACGAATAATCCTCATGTATACTTATCTGGTGCGACTGCGCATAATCTGTCCCACTTTTCCCTTGCCCAGTCGGATATAATCCAACAATGGTCGATTGGCAGGGCAAGTGTAACTGCACGAACCACATTCTATACAATCCATGATATGTTCCTCTTCTGCCCTGTCCCATACAGCCTTATCGCTAACGGTCATCAACAAGAACGGTTCCAGTCCCATAGGACACACCTGCGTACATTTGGCACACCTGATGCAGTTTTGCATGGGCTGACGTTTCGCCTCTTCATCCTTGATAATAAGGACTCCCGAACTGCCCTTGGTAACAGGCACGTCTGTGTTTACAAGTGCTTTACCCATCATTGGGCCGCCACCTACCACTTTACCGGTATCTTCCGGAAGACCACCAGCGGCTTCAATCAAAATATTAATCGGGGTTCCTATTCTGGTCAGGAAATTAGATGGTTTTGAAACGGACTTTCCGGTGATGGTAACCACTCGCTCAAACAAAGGCTTATTTTTTTGAACCGCTTCGTAAACGGCCAACGTAGTTCCCACGTTTTGAACCACGGCACCTACCTCAATGGGCAATTTCCCGGAAGGAATCTGACGTTTGATACAAGCATCTATCAACTGCTTTTCTCCACCTTGCGGATACTGAACTTTTAACGGTTCTATGGTGATACCGGGGTAAGAAGAAGCTAACGATTGCATATGCTGAATAGCATCCGGTTTGTTGTTTTCGATACCGATGATGGCCTTGTCTACCTTAAGGGCTTTCATGATGATTTGCGTTCCCACCATGATCTCGTCACCCTTTTCCATCATCAACTGGTGGTCGGCGGTCAAATAAGGCTCACACTCTACGGCATTAAGAATCAGAATATCGCATTTTTTTCCCGGAGGAACAGATAACTTAACATGCGAAGGGAAAGTTGCACCTCCCAGCCCAACGATACCTGCCTCGGCTACTGCTTTAACTATTTCCTCTGGAGTGGCAGTGATATCTTTTTTGAGTTCCGTACTTCTATCAATGCTTTCTTCCCATTCGTCACCTTCAACATTAATGATGATGGCAGGCTTACGGTATCCGCTGGCATCCACAATATCGTCTATTTTAAAAACGGTACCAGATACCGGAGAGTGGATATTGGTTGATACAAACCCTGCTGACTTGGCAATTAAAGTACCCACTTTAACCACATCGCCCTTTTTAACCACCGGGGCAGCCGGAGCACCTATATGCTGAGCAACCGGGATGGCTACTTGCGAAGGAACCGGCAAGGTCTCAATTTTTTTACCGGCCGAAAATTTGTTTTCGGGAGGATGAATACCTCCAAGTGAAAAAGTTTTTAACACGTTTATTCCTCCTTGTTTTTATTATCCGAAGATGTATTGTTATCGTTTTTTACAGCATTGCTTGGTGTAGAAGCTGCAGGTTTCGCGGCAACCGGGCCTTCAGCTGTCTTGGCTGCTGCGGGCTTAGCCTCCGGTTTTGCTTTTCGCAAAGGGAAGTTGATTTCATGAATGGCATGCGTAGGACATACAACCACACACTTTCTACACAATTTACATTTGTGGTAATCGATGTACGCCAGATTGTTCTCCACAGTTATCGCATCAAAAGGACATTCCTTTTCGCACTTTCTACATCCGATACAAGCCGTGGAACATGCCTTTTTAGCTACTCCACCTTTGTCTTTATTTACGCACGAAACAAAAATCCTGCGTTCCTTGGGACCCCGTTTTCTCAGTTCGATAATGTCTTTTGGACATGCATCCACACAAGCGCCACATGCCACACAGTTGTCTTTAACAACCGGTAACCCGGTTTTTTCGTCCATATACATGGCATCGAAATTACAAGCTTCAACACAGTCGCCACATCCTAAGCATCCATAACTACAACCGGTATCACCCCCATAAAGTGAAGCTGCAACAGCACACGATGTGGCTCCGTCGTATTGGTTGGTTTTAGGACGGTTTTCACAGGTTCCATTACACCGAACAACCGCTATCATTGGGTCGGCAGCCTTCACCTCTTTACCCAGTATGCTTGCTGCCGCACTCATGGTTTCAGCACCTCCCACCGGACAGTTTAATGAAGAAATATCGTCACTCTTCACCAGGGCTTCAGCAAAAGCCCTGCAGCCCGGAAAACCACAACCACCGCAGTTGGCGGCGGGCAATACTTCTTCGACCTGATCGATTCTTGGATCTTCGAACACTTTAAACTTTTGAGCCACAAAGTAGAGCACCAAAGCCGCCACGGTTCCAAGTATTCCAAGCGTTAAAACAGTTATTACTACTACGTTCATTTTTTATTAATTTTATCTAACCGATTATTTTTTTAATTGTAAATACAAATGTTTTCTCCAGTTTAGGCGTATACATCTTAACCCCGATAAAATACGGAACCAATACCACCAAGGAGGCAATACCTGCTATACCCTCGTTCTTAGTGATTCCGTATACCACAAATAAGGTGATGAACACCAATATAAATGGGAAAATGTATGCAATTAGCGATGCTTTTAAGCCCAGCGACTTCTGCCCCTTAATAACTACCTGTTGACCAACAGCCAAATTACCAACACCATATGTGTTAACGTCGATTATCTTTTCTTTCATATCAGATGCCGTACAGGCCCCTTTTGCATGACAAGATGCACATGCCGATTCGCTTATTATACGAACTTTGACCTGACCTGAATTGACCTCTTCAACGTATCCTGTATGCTCTACAAACTTTAATTCCGTCATGATTTTAAGGGAAATTTCCGAACAAATGTAATTAATCAGTTATTACGGAAAACGCCATTTTGCTATTTGGAATTGGTATAAATAAACAGAATTGCTATCCAGACATTACAAAACCCTTGTAAATAGTGCAAAGTAGAGATTGCAATTTATAAAATGTGGGTATAATTTTTTTTTGCAATTTCTCAAAACTGTCATTTGTTAGGTTAAGTATTGACATAATGGAGATTATAAAGAAATTTTTCTTTAATTGAATGGGTGATTTTGGAGGGGCAATAACAATTCGTAATCAATCCACAAAAAAACGGACCGTAAACGACACGAATTTACACGTTTATCATATTTGTTTTGTGTTCATTCCTGAAATTAATGGCTTTATTATTGTATTTTCTGCCACCGCAAGGCCTAGGATATCAAACTCCAGTTCATCTTTTGCCGGGCCAGCTTGGTGAGTTGTTTGTTGAGTACCTGGTTTTCCGGTTTTTCCAATATCGGGTCATTATCCAGGATGGTATTGGCCACATTACGGGCATGATGTAATAATTGAGAATCACGGGTAAGGTTGGCTATCTTTAGTTCAAAGGGCAGACCGCTTTGCTGGGTGCCTTCCAGGTCGCCCGGGCCGCGCAGTTTCATGTCGGCTTCGGCAATTTCAAAGCCATCGTTTGAATCCACCATAATATTCATTCGTTTCTTGGTGTCTTCCCCTAATTTATAACCAGTCATTAGGATACAAAAACTTTGCTCCGCGCCACGTCCCACCCGTCCGCGTAACTGATGGAGCTGAGACAAGCCAAAACGCTCCGCACTTTCGATAATCATTACCGAAGCATTGGGTACATTTACGCCAACCTCAATAACGGTGGTGGATACCAATATCTGAGCCTCACCACTAGCGAATTCCTGCATTGCAGCATCTTTTTCTGCGGGTTTCATCTTACCATGCACCATAGTGGTTTTATATACAGGAAAAGCAGACCGCATATACTCCAGCCCTTCGGCCAGGTTCTTAAAATCCAGCTTTTCCGATTCCTCAATCAACGGATACACTACATACACCTGTCTCCCTTTTTCAATCTCGGCTTTAATAAAATGATTGAGGTTGTTGCGTCGGTTGTGAAAATAATGCCTGGTTTCGATTGGTTTACGACCAGGGGGAAGCTCATCGATGACCGACACATCCAAATCGCCATACACCGTCATGGCGAGGGTGCGAGGTATGGGTGTTGCCGTCATCACCAATATATGGGGAGGAATATGGTTCTTTTTCCAGAGTTTGGCACGCTGTGCCACGCCAAAACGGTGTTGCTCGTCGATGATGACCATTCCCAAATTCTTGAACTCAACAATGTCCTCCAACAATGCATGCGTACCGATAAGGATTTGCAGTTCACCCGATTTGAGTTCGGCATGAATCTGCGCGCGTTCCCTCTTCTTGCTCGAGCCTGTCAACAGCTTTACATTTAAATCCATTCCCTTGAGCAAACCTAGGATAGACTCAAAGTGCTGTGTGGCCAGTATTTCTGTAGGTGCCATCAGGCAAGCCTGGAAACTGTTATCTAAAGCAATTAACATCACCATTAATGCTACCATGGTCTTTCCGCTACCCACATCACCTTGTAAAAGCCGGTTCATCTGCCTGCCCGAACCGATATCGTGTCTGATTTCGCGTATTACCCTCTTTTGCGCACCTGTTAGCTCAAAAGGCAGATTATTATAGAAAAAGTGATTAAAATAATCTCCCACCGTCGAAAAAATATGTCCCTGTATATTTTGGTTTCGCTGTTTTTTAAGTTTTAAAATGTTCAGTTGTATGTAGAACAACTCCTCAAACTTTAACCTGAACTGAGCTTGTTGCAAGCTTTGAGAATCAGGTGGAAAATGAACGATCCTTAATGCCTGATCGAGTAACATCAGCTTATATTGCTGAATGATATAAGACGGTAATGTTTCAGAGATTGCTCCCTGAAACGACCGGAAGATATTTTGCTGCATTTTCTGAATAGCTTTGGAATTCAGATAACCCTTCTTCATTTTTTCGGTGGTGTTGTAAAAGGCCTGCAATCCTGATGCAATTGCAGGTTTGTTGGCATCCACCTTTTCCATTTCGGGATGAACGATGTTATAAGTCCGGTTGAAGATACTGGGTTTGCCAAAAATGATGTATTCGGCATGCGCGTCAAGACCTGACTTTATCTGCTTTATATACTTAAACCAAACCAGTTCTATCACCCCTGTTTCGTCCGCGAACCGAGCTACCAAACGCTGTGACTTTCCTGAGCCCACCGTGTTTAAGGCAATAACTTTACCTTGTAGTTGAATATGCGAAGAGGTACTGCTTATTTCCCTAATTTTATACGTCCGGCTTCTGTCGACATATTTGTAAGGAAAATGATATAACAAGTCCTCATAAGATTGAATTTTAAGTTCGCTCTTGAGCACTTCTGCTTTTTTAGGGCCAACACCGGGCAAATATGTTATCTCTTTTGTGGATAGTTCGGACATGAAGCCATCATTATAATATAAACACTTCGGCATCATGCCGAAGTAAGTTTCAACGGAGAAATTTTAATACTTAAAACTGCAATCTGTTTAATCCTCCTTCAACAAATGCACATTGCAAAAATAATGTAATGAAACGGATGTTCCAAGAGTATGAACACAGATGGAATTGGGCATGGAGTTTTTCAACAAAGCGCCTACCGTCTTAAGCTCTTATTGCTTAGGAGCAGGTTGTACATTGTATCTCTAACTAGCTATTAAATGTTATACCCATCTAATATTTCGCAATCTACATCTTGAATTATCCTTCTATTATAATCTGTAAGCTCATCAATAGTTGCGTGACTCCATCCCCTCAATAATTCATATATTTATTTCTCCTTTATTCAACATTCGCAAAACTTCAGATTTTCAAGCCATGTGTTTTCTCTATATTTCCCTATTACTCTCCCACTCTTTCACTTAAATCCTTATATTTATCAAGCTCTTCGCAAATCTGAAACAAAGCCAACACATGAACTTTGTGTGAAAACACTCCGCTTTTCAACATGTTCATACCCATACCGACATTTCTGTCCATTATCGCCAACATAATCAGATTAGTTATTTCCTTCTTCTTTAATCGGATGAAATAGCCCAAAGATCAACTCTACCCAATATTAAATCCAGTTAAAAAATAAAGATTACCTTTGATTTTCGAAAAGTTGCGTGTGCGCACACTTTTTTGTATATATTTGCAAAACAAGATTATTTATTTTGAGAATAAAAGGATATCATCATGGATTTATTGAACAGAACCAACTACAAAATCAATAAGGATTATCGATTTAAAATTCTTCAGTTTGGTGAGGGCAACTTTTTACGAGCCTTTGTGGATTGGATGATTCACCAAATGAACCGGGAGCTGGATATGCAAAATGGTGTCGTCGTGGTTCAACCGTTGGACAAAGGGATGGTTGACATGCTAAAAAAGCAAGACCATCTTTATCACGTTATTCTTCAAGGCATCAAAGATGGAATACCGGTTGAAGAAAAAGAACTCGTTGATTGCATTATTGACTCTGTTAATCCTTATAGCGATTATGATTTGTACAAACAATACTTTCTGCACCCCGATTTGGAATTAATTGTTTCAAACACCACCGAAGCAGGAATTAGCAGAGTCGATAACGAAGACATTCATGCGGCTCCCCCTACGTCATTCCCCGGAAAGGTATGCCAGTTACTATACCAACGTTATTTACATTTTAAAGGTGATACTGGTAAAGCGCTTGATTTTATATGCTGCGAACTGATTGACAAAAACGCAAAAATCTTAAAAAAAATTGTACTTGAACTTGCTGTCAGCAACAAATTAGAAGACGACTTTATTGCCTGGGTCAACAACTACTGCACTTTCTGCAGCTCGCTGGTGGACAGAATCGTACCCGGTTTCCCAAGAGACAATATCAAAGAAATCCAACAAGAGTTGGGTTATGCAGATAACCTAGTAGTAATGGGTGAATATTTTCATTTATGGGCCATAGAGGCACCGCGCCATGTCAGGGAAAAGTACCCTTTCGACAAAGCTGGTTTAAATGTGGTTTGGCTTGAAGACATGACCAAATTCAGGGATAAAAAAGTCCGTATTTTAAATGGTTCTCATACGGCGTTGGTTCCTGTTGGATTGTTAAGTGGTTATGAAACCGTAAAAGAAGCTTTCGATGACAAAGACATCTCTAAATTTATCAATGGCATGGTAGAAACAGAAGTAATCCCGAACATCGAAGGAGGCAACGAAGAACTAAAACAATTTGCGGCGGAAATCCTTGAAAGATTCTACAATCCTTATATACGTCATTTCTTAAAGGACATCTCACTTAATTCATTATCGAAATGGATGACGCGCGATTATCCTTCGTTATTGGATTTTTATGAGAGTAAGGCCAAAGTGCCTGAAAAACTCACCTTCTCATTGGCTGCACTACTGATTCTTTATAGAGGCGATTACAATGGTATCGAATTTGACATCAACGACAATGCAAAGCATGTTGCTTTTATACAAGATGCCTGGAAAAACAAGGAATCATACATTTCACTTACTTCTAATATTCTGTCAAATCAACAAATATGGAATGCAGACCTAACCGCTATCCATGGATTGACAGAAAGTGTAGCCGATAACATAAAAGATATCATCACAAATGGTATTAAAACAGCATTAGTTAAATTGATATAATTATGTAATCATGAGCAAATTTTTACAAATACATCCCATCGATAATGTAATTGTAGCGCTTGAGCCAATTGCTGAAGGTACTGCGGTTGAACTCGTTCGCGGAAGCATTATTGTTGCCAAGGATATACCGCAAGGACATAAAATTGCTGTTTCTCCTATCAAAAAAGAAGAACATATCATCAAATATGGGTATTCCATCGGAATTGCTAAAGAGGATATAGCAATTGGACAGCATGTTCATACCCATAACGTACGCACCGGTCTAGACGAAAACCTGGAATACAAATACACTCCAAAAGGAAAACCTCTTACCATAGGCAAGGAAGAATTAACGTTTAAGGGCTACAAACGCAAAAACGGAGATGTTGGCATTAGAAACGAACTATGGGTTATCCCTACCGTTGGATGTGTGAACGGTCAGGCCAAACTCATGGCGGAACAACTAAAAACTGAAGTAGACACTAGTCATATCGATGACGTATTGGTGCTTGGACATCAATATGGCTGTTCGCAACTGGGTGGCGACCATACAAACACCCAAAAGGCTTTAGCTTCAGCCATCAAACACCCTAATGCCGGAGGCGTTTTGGTATTGGGATTGGGTTGTGAGAATAATCAAATTTCGCAATTAAAGGAAATGATCGGTGAATGGGATGACGAAAGAGTTAAATTCTTAGTATCCCAGGAAGTGGAAGATGAAGTGGAAGAGGGACTGAAAATCATGAAATCGCTGTGCGAAATAATGAAGTGCGACCGACGCACTGAAGTCCCAATATCTAAACTTAAAATTGGTTTAAAGTGTGGTGGCAGCGATGGTTTCTCCGGGATCACCGCTAACCCTCTTTTAGGTCGCTTTTCGGATTGGTTGGTGGCACAGGGAGGAACAACTGTGCTAACTGAAGTACCGGAGATGTTTGGGGCAGAATCCATATTGATGGAACGTGCCCAATCGGAAAATATCTTCTGCAAGACAGTAGACTTAATCAACGGTTTTAAAGATTATTTTAGAACCAGTAATCAACCGATTTACGAAAACCCCTCTCCGGGTAACAAAAACGGAGGTATCACCACGCTGGAAGAAAAGTCGTTAGGTTGCGTGCAAAAAGGTGGCGACGCCATTGTTAACGATGTGTTGAATTACGGAGAGCAGATCAAAACGCCGGGTTTAAACCTGCTGTGGTCTCCAGGCAACGACCTTGTAGCATCTTCTGCCCTTGGGTTTGCAGGATGTCAGATGGTACTTTTCACCACAGGACGAGGAACGCCATTTGGCAGCTTTGTTCCCACCATGAAAATTGCCACCAACACAACCCTATTTAATCATAAAAGCAACTGGATGGATTTTAATGCCGGAGGATTGGTTGACGGCGATAAAACAATGGATCAATTAAGAAAAGAATTTACATCTTACCTTATTGATATTGCCAACGGGAAAAAACTAAAACACGAGATCACAAAATTCAAGGAAATTGCCATTTTCAAAAGTGGGGTAACCTTATAAATATTAAAAAGATGCAAACAATTATCAACGGGAATTTTTAACAACCCAATGAGATAGCTCATCATGATAAAATCTATTTTAGCTGTTTGCCTATTCAAATTTTGATTTAAAAAAACTGATTTATAACAACTGCAGCTTCGGTTAATTATGACCGACGCTGACTTTCTTGATTCGCATGAAGATAAGAATAATAGATATTGCAAAGAAAGCAGGAGTTTCTGCGGGAACCGTAGACCGCGTCATCCACCAGCGCGGCAGGTATTCAGAAAAATCGAAAGTAAAAGTAGAAAAAGCTATCCAGGATCTGGGTTACGCACCTGACATCATGGCCCGGAACCTGGCTTTAAAAAAAGAACTACATATCGTTTGTCTCATTCCTAATCCTTCCGACACAAAATATTGGGAACGACCATTTGCCGGAATTGAAAGTGCGATGACGGAGTTGGCTTCATTTAAAGTCAAGATTGAAACTATTCTGTATTTGCCCAGAAAGGAAAATTTTAAGACCGCCTGCGATCAAGTTCTACAATTAAATCCCGATGGTGTTGTGTATGTGCCAATGTTTTTTGAAGAATCTTCACGTTTTGCCAAACTGCTTCACAATAACAGTATCCCATTTGTTCATATCAATATTCAACATTCAGAAATCAACCCGTTATCCTTTGTTGGTCAAGACCCAATTGCTGCTGGCAGAACAGCTGCCAGTTTATGCCATTTGGCATTGAAAAAGAACAATAACATTCTAATTGCATACATTTCAAAAGAAACGCAGGAATATTCGCACCTTCACGATAGAATTAATGGATTTATGGAATACTTTGAAAATATAAAATTCAATCCATCGCATATATACCATTTAGATATTAAAATAAGTAACGACGAATCGGAATACGACAAACAATTAATACGTTTTTTACAGAACAAGGGTAATATTCAAATCATATACGTACCTAACTCCAGGGCCTATAAAATCGCATCTATTTTAAAGAAACACCACCGCAAAGACATCGTTGTAATCGGATTCGATACCCTAAGAGAAAATATATGCTATATGCACGAAGGTTATATCAATATTATAATTGGTCAGCAATCTAAATCGCAAGGCTTTAATGCTGTCATGTTATTATTCAATTCATTGTTCCGAAAAGAAAAAACAAACCCACTAAACCTATTGCCCGTGAATATATTAAATGCTGAGAACATCGATTTTTACGAAGGACTAATGAGTTAAACTTAAGCACCTACTATTATGGCCACAAGCGCCGACATCTTATTCTGACAGAATTTCGGATAACGTATGTAATAAAATTAAATGCATTGTTATTTAACAATGAAAGGCGAAAGGCTTTATAATGCCAAATAAACATATGCATTCATCAATCTTTGTAACAAATGAGTGTAAAGCCAAGCTTGCTTGAACTTTGCCCAATGGAACAAAGATATTAATATTATGTTGGCAACTAACGAGGACAGGCCAAAAACAAAATTTGTTTTTGGCCTGTCCTCGTTATAGCTTTAAATAAGAATACGATAAATTAACCAAATGCAATCACCATTACACCACCGACCATAGCAGCCAATCCAATATACAATGATGTTTTCGCAACATTTGGAGCTCCCGCCCACTCTTTTGTTATAACACCGGCTATTACCGCAGTTACTACTGAAAGTGTGTTGAAAATGGCATACCCTACAGAACCACCTACTTTTCCTAATACAAAAGAAGAATACGCAAAAATAATCGAAGCTGTAAAGTTCAACACTGCCATCAAACCGGTTAAGGAAACATTCTTTCCCGCTCCCGCAACATTAAAGCTACCCCATAATTTATTCTTTGTGAGCATAACAATAAAATAAGGAACAACAAATATACCACCCGAAACATATACGATAAACATGGATGCAACAGAAGCTAACCAGGGTTCATTGTTGTTTTTTACAATCATTTCGCCAATAATATTCTTGGCAGCTTCACCATTGGAGGTAATTTCTAATGCAACGTTAAATCCTGTGCACAAAACACCACCAATAATAGCTATTACAATACCGGTTAACATGGAGGAACCGGCAGCTGTATCTCCAGCACTTTTGGACTCGGAACGCAAGATTCCAGCACGACCATTAAATACTATTCCCGCCAATATCACCGCAATTCCAATAAGAATGGTTACCATCTTGCTCATTTCTGGTAATGCCGACAACACCCAAGGCAACAAAGAGCCTACACAAATAATTGTTCCAATAAATATGGAGAAACCTAAGGACATACCGATGTAATTAATGGCTTTACCCCATAACATCATACCCATACCCCATAAGAAACCAGGTATTAACATTTTTAGTAACACAGGTGTGCCTACATCTGATAAAACCTGACCAAAGTCGTTGATCATAGAAAATGCAACGATGCAGGGTATTAACCATAGCATAAACACATAACAAAGTCCCCATGCATTTTCAAATGCATAGTTTTTAATATACTTTTCGGGCATTGCCCAAAACCCAAGCATTACCCCTGCTGATATTGCTAATAAAACTCCAATCATAAATTTAGATTTATTTTAGATGACTGACTACAAAGTGCATCCGAAAAAAACACTAAGTAATCGCTATTATTTTTGTTAATATTATATTCTATTTACCAACCTTTGTAAAGGCGTATAACAGTTGACTTCCTGCTACCAACTAAGCTTAAATACAGTTTTACTTTTAAACTCCTCACCTGCCTTAGTAAACGTCTTTGGAGAACCTTCGATGTTTGGTCCGTTTTGCCAACGGTGTGTTTCGCAGGCAAAAGCACGGTATTTACCATATTTTTCCTCTTCGGTTCTTTTGAGTTCATTGCTCATGTATTTGGCCGTATAGAAAAGCATGCATGGCTCGGTTGAATATACCTCAAGGCTTCTTCCCGATTCCGAATCTTCTATTTTAGCTGTCTGTATTAAATCCTCACTCGCATTATCAAACACATAAAAATGCTCAAAACCGTCGCCCAATTCATCATGAACCTCTTTTATTACCTTTCCTTTCCTTAAATCATTGGCTGTTCCTGTTACATCTAATATCTTTCCTGTACCAGCCCCTGTTTCATCCATTTCTTGCAGTTTATCGGTATTCACCTGCAACTTAAATCCTTCCACATTTCTTTTAAATCCCGAAAGATTGAAGTAGCTATGATTGGTCATGGAAAGCGGAGTTGTTTTATTGGTAGTCGCACTATAATTTAAAATCAACTCGTTATCGTTGCTGAGCAGCATAACAACCTGGGCCTCCACATCTCCAGGGAATCCTTCTTCTTTATCCTTACTCTTCAATTGAAATTGAACACCAATCTTACCATTTGATTCTACCGAAGTAGCATCCCACATTCTCTTGTCGAAACCTACGGTTCCTCCATGTAAGTTGTTCTCTCCACAATTTTTTGCCAGCTGGTATGTCTGTCCGTCTAAATCGAACTTGGCATCTTTTATTTGCGAGCAGTACCGACCTACGGTGCAACCGAAATACGGTGCATTGGCTTTGTATTCCTCTGAAAAATACCCATCCAGGGTATCAAACCCACATACTATAGAGGTGGGTTTGTTGCCCTTCCCTGGAATTGTTATGGAACTGATGGTAGCCCCTAAATCTAAAATCTTTACAGTCATCCCATTGTTGTTTTCTAAAACGAACTGGGTTACTTCCTGACCGTTATAATTTCCAAAACTGTTTTTTGTAGATTTCATATTTTCGCTTTTCGCTTTTAGCTACTTGCCAATAACTGTAAGCTGATTTCTATTTCTCCTCGTATTCTGCCAGTTTATCCCAGTCGAACTCCACACCAATACCTGGTGTATCAGGAGCTACTGCCCTATGATTCTCAACCACCAATGGTCGTTTTGTATATTCATCAATAGGGAAACTGTGCACTTCAATCCAACCGGCATTAGGTTGCGACGAAACAAGACTTACGTGTAACTCTTGCATTCCGTGCGAACAAACAGGGATATTGTTTTCTGCCGCCAACTTTGCTGCTTTCAACCATCCTGTAATACCGGCACAGTTAGATGCATCCGGCTGAACAAAGGATAACCTGGCATCTGCCATGGCGTATTCAAACTCGTGAATGGTATGTAAGTTCTCTCCCATTGCCAATGGCACACCTGTAGCATCGGCAATCTTACCAAATCCTTTATAGTCGTCAGGAATAGTTGGCTCTTCGAACCAGTAAATATTATATTCTTTGAAACGGTTCGCACACTCAATGGCTTGATCAACACTCATAGAATAGTTGGCATCTACCATAAATGTCACATCAGGGCCAACATATTCTCGCACTGCCTTGATACGCTCGATATCTTCATCCATGTTATCTCGCCCGATTTTTATTTTTACCGCATTATATCCTCTATCCAGGTAACCTTGAATACTATTCAATAACTTTGGCAAAGGAAACTGAAGGTCGATTCCTCCGCAGTAAGCCTTACAGGTATTATCATTACCTCCTGCTACTTTCCAAAGAGGCTCTCCCGCTTTTTTACAGCGGATATCCCAAAGTGCAATATCTACGGCCGCCATAGCAAAAGCATCGATACCACCTCGACCCACATAGTGGATATGCCACCACATAAAATCGTGAATCTCTTCTATTTCGTCACCATTTTTACCCAAAAGCACAGGTGCAAAGTCATGATCGATCATCGCCTTGATGGCATGACCGCCTTTACCTCCCGTATAGGTGTAACCTGTCCCTTCACTACCATCCTCAAGAGTCACTGTAGAAGTAATCAACTCAAAATGATAATGGTCACCGTGTTTAGCATCTGAAAGAACCTCAGCTAAAGGCACTTTAAAAATGCGGGTGTTAATGTTTTTAATTTTTGTCATGGTTTCCAAATGGATTTATGAACACAGAGATGCAAAGGCACAGAGTTTTCTTTTTATCTCGATGTTGATTTATAAAGACCAAAACATAGGTTATTGAATCTTCGTACAATTTCGGCACAAAACAAGTTTGTATTTCCAACAACCAAATGATTGCACCTTTTCTTTGTTAATTTCCCAGGGCGATGCCCTGGGCTATTATATCTTACACTTTAGTGCTTGATTTTCAATCGGCTTACTTAACACCTCTTCTCAGGAAACAGGAATTATAAAAAACCGTGTCTCCGAGTCTTTGTTAGTCCTTTTTCTAGACTTTGAAACGTACGTAGAAAGTCTTCTTTTCCAGATACTGCTCAAAGCCATATTTTCCGTCTTCACCACCTGTACCAGACATTTTGTAACCGTTGTGGAAACCTTGGTGTAACTCTCCATGGCCTCGGTTGATGTATATTTCACCAAACTCAAGCTCCTGGTTCAGTTTCATAATACGGTTCATATCGTTGGTATATACCATAGCTGCCAAGCCAAATTCACAATCGTTGGCATATCCCACTACCTCATCAAAGTCCTTAAATTTAAGAACCGGCAAAATAGGTCCGAATGCTTCTTCGTGAACGATGGTCATATCCTGCTTTACATCAGTAAGTACGGTTGGCATAAACCAGTTTCCTTTTTCGAACCCGGCTCCTTCGGGTTTTTTACCACCGTAAGCCAAGGTAGCTCCTTCTTTTACGGCTACATCCACCAGCTCCTGCATGTGTTTCAGCTCCGATTTATTTACCTTCGCTCCCATATCGGACGTTGGGTCAAATGGATCTCCTACTTTGATGCCTTTTACTTTTGCCATGAATTTCTCCATAAACTCATCATATATATCCTCGTGGATATACATACGCTCGTTACAAGTACAAACCTGGCCACAGTTGTCGAATCGAGAATGAAGCGCTCCTTCCACAGCCTCATCGATATCTGCATCTTCAAAAGCAATAAAAGGTGCTTTACCTCCCAATTCCAATTGAACATGCGCCATATTATCAGATGCTGCTTTAATGATAGCCTGCCCGGTAGGCGTACTACCTGTCATGGTAACCATCTTGGTTATGGGGTTACGCACCAAGGCATCTCCAATTTCTCTTCCCGGACCGGTAACGATATTGATGAGTCCATCAGGAATACCGGCTTTTTTAGCCAACTCTCCCAACATCAAGGTCGACATTGGTGTTTCGTCGGTAGCCTTTATAACTATTGAATTACCCGCCACCAAAGCAGGACCTAACTTACGACCTGCCAAAGCCAATGGAAAATTCCACGCTGTTATGGCAACAATAACTCCGCGAGGCACTTTCTGAATCCAGATTTGCTCGTTTTCGTTATCCGACGGAACAATATCACCTTCAATTCTACGTGCCCATTCACAAGCATACTGAATAAAACTACAACATACATCCACCTCAAACTGGGCTACTTTAAAAAGCTTACCCTGCTCCTTCGTTAACACTGTTGCAATTTCTTCTCTGTTGGCTTTTATTTGGTCTATTAAAGCATAAAGTAATTCAGCACGTTTTCGCGCCGGCACTTTAGCCCAATCTTTTTGAGCAGTTTCGGCAGCTTTTAAAGCTACCTCAGCATCTTTTTTATTTCCTTTAGCAATTAAACCCACCACTTCATCATTGGATGGATTTAAAACCTCCAGGGTTTCACCGTTATCCGGCTTAAGCCATTGACCATTTATATAATGATCAAATTTCAATATTTCTGCCCCCATTACATTTTCTTATTTAGGTTAAAACCTGAGTTTTAGATAGGTTCCTTATCCAACTCAGGTTTACAATATGATTAGTTTGTTTATTTCCAGGGGGTAAGATTATTCTACTTCGTTTTCTCCTTTAACGTATCCAAAGTTAGCAAGGATACCACCGTCTACATATAATATATGACCATTAACAAATTCAGCTGCTTTAGAAGCTAAGAATAATGCTGCATTACCTACATCTTCTGGCTCTCCCCAACGGTTAGCAGGCGTACGAGTCATAACCAAATCGTTGAATGGGTGACCACCTACACGGATAGGAGCTGTTTGAGCAGTAGCAATATAACCAGGTCCGATTCCATTGATTTGAAGACCATATTTAGCCCATTCACAAGTCATGTTCTCTGTCAATAATTTTAAACCACCTTTAGCCGCTGCATAAGCTGATACGTTCTGACGACCATAAACACTCATCATTGAACACATGTTGATGATTTTTCCCTGACGACGCTCGATCATTCCCGGAGCAATTCTTTTAGCTACAATTAATGGAGCAACAAGGTCGACATTAATCACTTGTTCGAACTCTTTAACTGGCATATCTAAAATAGGAATACGCTTAATGATACCTGCATTATTTACAAGAATATCAATCGGTCCTACTTCTTTTTCAATTTGAGAAACACCAGCATCTACGCCTTCTTCGCTACATACATTAAAGTTAATGGTATACACATCAATGCCGTCTTTAGCATACTCAGCTTTACATTCCGTCAGCTTAGCATCATCTATATCATTCACACATAATTTTGCTCCTGCGGCGGCTAATGCTTTACCACATGCCATACCAATACCATGAGTACCTCCGGTTACCAATGCAACCTTTCCGGATAAATCGAATAATTCGTTTACGTTTATCATTTTTTTATTATTTGTATAGTTGTTTAAATGTTTGTTTTCCAAGATGGAGAATTGATGGTGAATACCTCAACACCTGCTATCAATCCCGTCGCAAAGTTTGCTAGTATATCTGCCAACCAAGTAATGCGACAGTAATTTTTTGTTTATTATTCCCTGGATTAAAACCCAGGGTTATTCAAGCAAGCTGTAAATGACTGCTTTCCCGCCAAAATTAATTTTAAGGTGTCGGGATGTCGCTTCGCTCCAACTGAATACTGATAAAAAGCCAACGGCTTTTATTGGCAATCCACCAAAAATTTCATACCCTCTGGGTTAGCATCAATGCTTTCGAAAAGCTCCTGAATTTTCTCCAATGGCTTCGTATCGGTAATGATATTTTCAAATGGATATTCGTTTTTGGTAATTAAATCGATAGCCTCATCGAAATCTTCTTTTTCGTATACACGCGCTCCGATTAAAGTCAATTCTTTCCAAAAATATTTGAAAAGATTTACTGGTTTTGGTTCACCGTAGATAGCAACCATTACAATACGACCGCGAATACCAGCTACTTCAGTAGTTACATCAAGAGATGGCTGAACACCCGCTACTTCGAAAACTACATCGGCCAAACCACCGTTGGTTTTCTTGTCAACGTACTCAACCAAATCGGTTTTAGCCGGGTTAACCACTTCGAATCCCATTTTCTCGGCCATCTTAACACGTACATCGTTCACCTCCGAAAGGATAACCTTAGCACCTTTACTTTTGGCCACCATAGCTACCAATAAACCAATAGGACCCCCACCTGAAACAACAGCAGTTTCTCCAGCTTTTAGCCCACCTCTGCGAACATCGTGACAGGCAACCGCCAAAGGCTCTATTAAGGCAGCCAGTTTTAAATCTGTAGCATCCTGTAATTTGTGAAGTGTAAAAGCAGGAACATTCCAATATTGTTGGAAAGCACCGGAGCTATCGATACCGATAAACTTAAGTTTTTTGGCTATGTGTCCGTGTCCCTTGTCAGAAGCCTCTTCTAATCTGTTATCCAACGGGCGAACGGTAATCTTATCACCAACTTTAAATTCAGATACTCCTTCGCCAACTGCATCTATAGTTCCTGACATTTCGTGACCGATGGTTTCCGGGATGTTTACCCTTTGGTCCATCATCCCGTGAAAGATATGCATATCGGTTCCACAAACACCACAATATGCTACTTTAACGCGCACCTCGCCAGCCTTTGGCTCTTCTTTTTCTTTTTCTACTACTGTGAAGGTCTTGTTTCCTTCGTATAATGATGATTTCATATGTATTTATATAAATTGTTACTTGATTGTTTTATTTCATACCAAACGTAGGGTTATTATTCTAAACTTAAGGGGTGTAAATTCTTAAAATACAATCGGTAATTACATTTTTTCGCACCTATTATGTCTCTAAACGTCAAAGAACTATAACGCATGTATAGTATTTGTTGAGTTTATCATTTACCACTAGTGCCAATTTTAACAAATGCATTTAGCCATTAAATATCTATCAACTTACTGAACCCTTAAAACAGTTTCAACAGGTTTTAAGTTGTCCGATTTTATTATGATCGTACCACTTCCTGTTTTGTCCTGGGCTTGCACAATCATCATAGCTCTTCCTTGATGTGTTTTTATTTTGTTGGACTGAAAAGCCTGCACATTTCGCTCGCATCCATTATCAACCCCTAAACTTATTATCGGGCCTGCAACCTCAAACATTAGTTCTAGCTCCATATCCCTAACAGGATTATTATTTTCGTCCACAACCTGAACAACGATATGGGCAACATCCGCACCATTAGCTAATAGGCTGTTATGATCAACCTCCACATTAAGAGCTGCGGGGTTACCTGATGTTTGAATCTCGGTCATCGCTTCTGATTCCACAGCTTTAGCTACCAGTTTACCCGCCACAAAAGGAACCGACCATTTATATATCCTATCTGGAAATTGAGCCAGTTCTTTTACTCCTAGAGACTTTTCATTAAGCAACAACTCAACCTTTGAAGCATTAGAAATCACCTCTACAATAACCTCCTCCCCCTTTTTGTAATTCCAATGCTCGTTTACGTCGTACCAAAACCACAAGAATTGCTCCCAGGCACCAGGTTTCTTTTCGAGCAACTTGCCGTCCACAACATGGTATTGAGACTTCGCAGCGGTATTGGTACACATGTAAATATGAGGTTCATGGTTCCATAACGTTTTATACATATGATAAGGTGGTTTAGGGAATCCTGCCAGATCCAACAATCCACTAGGCGTAGCTTTTTGGGGCCAATGACCATTAGATTCTCCCATATAATCGAAACCAGTCCAAAGGAATGTCCCTGAAATATATGGACGATCTTCGATGGCTTTCCATTCGTGCCACTGGGGCACGTTTTCAGTTCCCATCACTGTTTTATCAGGATAATTCCCCCTGGCATAATCGTACATTACCCTGCGATAGCTATATCCCACCACATCAAGCGCATCGGCATAACCACTTTCCAAACTGGCCGATGGAAGGATACAGTTGGCAATCACAGGTCGTGTGGTATCCAGTTCCCTTGTCCATTTGGCCAGTTTATGCGCTGTTTTACCAATCTCGTACTTCTGCTTTGGTAAGCTTTCGTATTCCTTTTTAATTCTTTCGGGTGAAAAGGGCGGTGGCGACCAGAAGTAATTTCCATCCCAGTTCATGTTGCCGAAGAAACCTGTTGCTTTCGCGTTTCGAGGATAAGTCCACTCAATCTCGTTACCTATACTCCACTGAAAAACACATGGGTGATTTCGGTGAGCCAACATGGTGTTGGTTAAGTCGAATTTGGCCCATTGTTGAAAATGCTCGGTATAACCCCGGGTAATATAATCATCGTGACGCTCGTTCATATTAAAACGCTTGTCTTTAGGATAATCCCACTCGTCGAAAAACTCGTCCTGAACCAGGAATCCCATTTCGTCGCACAATTCAAGAAACTCATCAGAGGCAGGGTTATGTGACACACGGATGGCATTACATCCCGCATCTTTTAACAATTGTAATCTTCGTCTCCATACGCCTTTAGGAACGGCAGCGCCAACCAATCCGGCATCATGGTGCAAACACACGCCTTTAATCTTCATATTTTCATTATTCAAGAAGAAACCCTTATCCTTATCGAACCTAAACGAACGGATTCCAAAGGGTGTACTATATTGATCGATGAGTTCACCTTTGCGTATAATGGAAGTTTTTGCAATATACAACTGTGGTTTTTTTATATCCCACAA
This sequence comes from Saccharicrinis sp. 156, assembly GCF_050589685.1. Lineage (NCBI taxonomy): Bacteria > Pseudomonadati > Bacteroidota > Bacteroidia > Marinilabiliales > Marinilabiliaceae > Saccharicrinis > Saccharicrinis sp. 156. The sequence continues at coordinate 74,761 of NZ_JBNGOS010000022.1, read as the reverse complement.
CCGAGGTTTTTTCAGGGATAATTTATGGGTAATAGTCGACGATCCAGATTTAGAGAAACAACCCTCATTTACCATTCTGCCTACAACGGTTCCTTCAGGATCAATAATTTCAGTTACGACGTCGCATGTTTCGTGTTCCTCCTTTGTATTATTTACGGAGATTTCAATCTCAACCACGGCTTGATCCTCTGATACCGAAGGTGTTTTAACAAAAGTACCCCAAATAGGTATATGCAGCTTATTAACCTTCACCAACTTTACATTCCTATAGATTCCTGAACCCGAGTACCAACGGCTATCGGCATATCTACTGCGGTCTACTTTTACCACTAACTCATTACTTCTACCATTAGTGTTCAAATGATTGCTTAAATCGAAATAAAAAGGAGAATAACCATAGGGGTGCTCACCCAGTTTTTGTCCATTCAACCAGTATTCCGAATTATTATAAACGCCGTCGAACCAAACATAAACCTTTTCATCATCGGACACATCCATATTAAACTCTTTTTTGTACCAGCCTATTCCGCCAGGCAAATAACCAGTACAACCCTCTCCTTTAACAGAATCGAAAGGAAACTCCACGCTCCAGTCGTGAGGCAATTGTACCGTTTTCCATTCTAAGGCACTCAAATCTATATTGTGGGCAGTACTATCCTGCGTTACATAAAACTGCCAACCGGTATTAAAATCGAAATTCCTTTGCATGCTTACTTTAGGTTGGCATGCAAGGGTTATCAATAACAAAAGGGATATGGATATATTTTGGATCATGGCTTTATTTTTTAATCATATTGTGCTTTGTATTCACTGTTTGAATAGTTAATCATATTACTTTGTCCATTCTAAACAATTCCCTCAGGATTATATAACCACCTCTGTCTCGGTCTTCTGTATCAACACAGTTCATTTTCCATTTAATACTGCCAATATTACAAACCGTTCAGGAATTCATCCTTTAAGTCGGAAATAAAATTATCACCATCCCATTCTCTTTCGTCCACGTCGGCATGAATGGTAATAAACTTGTTTCTGTCCGTTAAAGTGATATCCGCTATCTTACGTTTTACATCCAGATTGACGTCGACTGTTACCTTTGTTTGAGCGCACAAACTCCCAATAAAAACAAATGATGATACAATATACATGGCTAACTTTTGCATTGGCAGATAAATTTGCGTTTTAAAAGTTAAGCTAAGGCAGATTAAATAGGTTTTAAATTATTAGGCAAGAAGGTTCCCTCAAACGGTTTTAACTTAACAAAGTAACTTTCAGATGATAAGCTGAGATATTCAATAACCCCCATCCCCGCATCTACGATGCGGTACTTCCCCCTAGCTTCAAAGCCAGGGGGAAGAGCCAGTTGCATGGCACTTACAAATCGTAAGTCTATAATTTTCAAAAACTCAGTTTCGGACACCCTCTCGTCCTTAAATCAAATTATTATGGTCTTCTTTCAAGCTCTTCAAACTTCATATTATCAATATAGATTTTCAAAGGACCAGTTGCTGTAGGGTTATGACCGCGAATAACAAAACTCAAGTCTTCTGTAGCTGTAGCTTCGTACCTGGTTGACACTTTGTACCACTCTCCGGTTGTTTCTGTTCCTCCTAAGTAAACTCCCATCATGGTTGCCCAACCGTTGTTTGGTAACATCCACAAGAGATTAGAAGCTTCAGTTCCTTGTTCCTCAATATAAATCCAGAATGACCCTTCATAAAGTTTTCCAGCTTCTACCGGAACGGTATTCAGGTTAGTACCTGCGTCATTTCTGAAGTTCAATATGGCCCCGCCGTTGGTTTGCATATCAAAATATAAACTTTGTGTACCTTCATAAACCTCAGCAGTACTTACATTATTACCGATATTGTACTTACCCCATTCGCCACCCCACCAGGCATAAGCCCAGTTGTAATTTGTAGAATTCTCAACAGTACCATCAAATCCGGTCACCTCAAATAAATCTTTGCGGGTGGTGAAAGTTACTGCTTCATCGGTAAATGAATCGATCTTCATACCATCAGCAGATACAAGATTACCAACAGCATCATCGTAGCTAATAGTAATTTCATCTGTATTATAGATTTCATTACTTAATGATAAAATGATAATGTTTGGCATATTAGCATCAAGAGAAAAACCAGTTACCGTAATACCACTAACGGGATTACCATCATTTGTAATATTTAATGTAATGGATGCTGGATCACAGTAGGCCGGATACTCTACATCACGACTGTATGTTAATCTGATTTTTTTATCAGCTGTGATTGATTCCAAAATCATTGGATCAGTAGATGGAATAATTTTGATATAGTCCTTAAATGCCAGCGTATCCTTTCCAAAATCACTTGAAGCGATATAGGTTACATCATAGTTACCCACACTGTTTAACTTTGTGGTATAAGGAGCTTCGGTAACCTCTCTTCTAAACCCATCGGGTCTGGATAGAATCCATTTTAAGTCGTTAGGCTCACCTGTGCTTAAATCGGTAAATGAAATTTCCCTACCTCCTTCAATTACATTTAGTGCACCTTCTGCATTAGTTAAAGTTGTTCCTTCCTGTACCCTAACTGCGGAAAAATCAGCTCTAATACTATCCACAACAGTAATGGTAATGGTAGTATCATAACTAGCTGAAGAGGTTTCTGTTTCACCTATCCACACATTACCATTATATGTTTGTGTCAAAATTACAGAATGCTGACCAGGTGTTGTAAACCTAATTTTGGGATACTCCTCTGTGGATGAAGCAATAGGGTTATAATCTAAATCAACTACATTGTCACCAAAAGTCCAGGTTCTGGACTTAACACCTTTTGAGAAGTCCATTAAATTAACTCTATTGTTAATTTGCGTTCTGTTTGTTTTGTTTCCGAAAGAAGTAGTGATAAAAGCGTGGTTGACATCACTTCCCGGAGCCTCATAATCATCGTCACATGCCGTAAACAGCAATACAAACAACGATAGAATGATTCCTATATTTATATATTTCTTGTTCATAATCTACTTAGTTTATTCTTGTAACAATTTATTTCTTTGAGCTTCGATAGATGGTACCGGGAAATAATCGTGTGTAGCACTGTTATATGTGGCAGTTGGCACGGTCCAGTCAGGTCTAACCCTTTCGTTTAAGTATAATGGGAAAATCTTTTCATCGGCAGAACCATCATCCTTATTAATATAGTTACCGATTAATTTATCAGAGATTAATCCCTGCTCTGTTAATCTTTGCGAAAAAACATCTGCAGCAATTCCCCAACGTACTAAATCGTACCAGCGATAACCTTCAAAAGCCAACTCTAATGGACGCTCTACCATTCTTAAGTGAGTCATTAAGTTAGCGGCATTTAGGTTTACCAATTCATGCTCTGCTAAACCGTGAGGGAAACGAGGCTTGTCTAATTTTGGCATCATTCCTCCTTTTTCGTCCATATATTGTTGTAGCGTTAAAACACCGGCTCTTTCCCTAACTTTTTCGATATAAGTTAATGCTTCCGCAACGCCAGACTCTCCATCTCTTTCTAAAACAGATTCTGCATACATCAAGTAAACATCGGCCAAACGAATCAAACGGATATTGATACCACAACGAGCTCCTGTACTAGCATCTTCCGTATCTTTCCAATACCAGTTTGTCCACTTCTTCACTTTTGAACCTTGTCCGTAGTTAAAGTTAGCTTTACTCTTTTCATCATCCGTTGCGGTGAGTGGAGCATTGTAATATTCCCCATCTCCATATTCAACAACAATAGAAGCATAGGTACGTTGAGAATATCTCATACCTGCATTGATAGTTTTGCCAACATCTATAGAATCACCTGCAACAAATAACTCTTGCAACCAATAAGTTGGCAATACCGTATTATACCCCCCTGCTCCAACAATACTTGCAAATGCACTGGGATAATTTTGCGCCTCAGATCCGGGAACAGAACCAATATCATCTTGTCGGGCTCCGCTAGCTCCTGCTTTGTAATTATCGGAGAAAGCAACCTCTAAAATAGATTCAGAATTAAACTCTCCTTCCAAGGTAAAGTTATCCATGTAAGTAGTAACCAAACGGTACAAACCATTGTCATCAGCCTCATCAATTACTTCTTTAAAATACTTAGCAGCATTGGTAAAGTCTTTCTCGTACAAATAAGTTTTACCTAACATAGATGCAGCAGCCCCCCATGTGAAACGACCTATATTTTGGTTACCGTCCCATGTTTTAGGCAAATGCTCATAGGCATAAGTTAAATCAGGAATTACCATGGCATTTATAACTTCTTCGCGAGTACTCATTGGTTTATGGAAATCATCTGACGAGAACGCTAGCTTATCCTGAATAATGGCCTGATTATAGGTAACTGCTAATAAAAAGTAATTATATCCTCGAAGAAAACGTGCCTGTGCTTTTATCGAAGTTTTTTCTTCTTCAGTAAAAAAACTTGCTCCTTCAACGTAATGAAGCACTTGGTTTGCTCTTAAAATACCTACATACAATTGCGACCAGCGGTCCACTACATAAGCCGTTGCGTCGTTCCATGTTAAATTGGTAAACGTTAAGGCGCTACCGTACCAGCTTTCGGTACCAGCCATGTCACCAATCAACATTGCTTTGGTTACTTCACCTCCACTAACTGCCGGAAATTGCAAAGCACTATACATTGCGTTAACGGCTTTATCGAAATCGTCAGCCGACTGCCAGAACGAACCTGTGGTAATGGCATTCGGGTTTGCCTGGTCTAATAATTCGTCCTCGCAACTGGTAAGCACACCAAGCAGCAAGAAGAACATTAAGCTATATTTATATATTTTGTTCATAATTATTTTCTATTAAATGGGGATTAAAAATCAACGTTTACACCAAATAAGAACTTACGTGTTACTGGATAATTTCCTTTATCAACACCTCTGTTTGACACTCCGTTTCCACCAATCTCCGGATCGTAACCTTCGTAATTGGTAAATGTAAATGGGTTTTGGCCTGTCACATAAACCCTAAGTCTATCAATTTTACCATTAAACACTTGCTTTGGCACAGTATAACCCAATGTTAGCGTTCTCACTCTTAGGAAAGAACCATCTTCAAGGAAGTAGTCTGTTCTTGATCTGAAATTTTCATGCTCAGAACTTGCTCTGGCGGCAGGAATATCAGAAGTATTGTTCTGTGGAGTCCAGGCATAATACATGTCCTTATGTCTTTTCATGCTATAAGCAAATAATTTTGCTCCGTTAAACACCTTGTTCCCCTGTGAATAAAACAACTGAGTTGAAAAATCAAATCCTTTATAGTCTGCATTAAAAATCAAACTTGCTTCAAAGTCAGGCATACCTGATCCCTGATAAACCCTATCCAGGTCATCGATTTTTCCGTCATTGTTAGTATCCATCATTTTTAGGTCGCCAAGTTGTGCATTAGGCTGAATAGCAGTAACCTCGCCTGTTTCACTGTTGGTATACATATGAGCGTCTAACTCTTCTTGCGTATTGAAGATACCGTCTGTTGGGATCAAAAAGAAGGATCCAGCCTCGTAACCCGGCTTCATATAGGTAGTTACATCTAAAAATGCCGAACGCCACACCCCCGGTTTACTGTCTTCGTTAGCAAGGCTTGTTAACTCCCCAAGATCCTCAATTTCGTTAATATTTTTAGTGAACGTACCGGTAATTTGCCAGTTCAAACCAAACTTGGTTCGCTGTTTAAAGTACGAACTCAACTCAATACCTTTATTGGTCATGTTACCAATATTGGAAGTAATGTTATCATAGATTCCCCAATCACCTGCTACCGTAGTACCTGTAGAAGCTGGCAAATAAATCTTAGCTAGCATATCTTTTTTATCATTCTTATACAGGTCGGCGGTAAAGCTAAACTGACCATTAAACATCAATAAGTCGACACCTATGTTTCTTGAAATATTCGTTTCCCATTGCACAAAAGGATTACCATAGGTTCTTTGAATAGCGCCGGAACCTAACTCATCACTACCTTCCGGACCCCATACGTAATCGATATTTGGTTCGACATACGCATCATATAGGTAAGGTGTAATTCCCTGGTTACCAACCTCACCGTAACTGGCTCTTAATTTCAGGTTGTCCAGCCATTCAAACTGATCCATAAAGGTCTCATCGCTAATATTCCAACCTATTGAAGCTCCCGGGAATGCCCCATATCTGTTTTCTTCACCAAACACAGAAGAACCATCCTGACGAATGCTGGCACTAAAGAAATACCTGTCTTTAAAATTATATTGTATCCTGGCTAATTTACCAACGATTCTACGGTTAATATCAGAACCTGAAATTTTTGTCAACTCACTCGCTCCATCGTACACCTGAACAGAATTACTTAAAAAATCTCTTTTTTCAATAGATATATCCTCTCTGTCAGTTTTTTCAATCGTATATGCAGCCACCGCCCCAATACTATGATTACCAAAACTTTTAGAATAACTAAGTATATTCTCCATAGTATATTTAGTACTGCTATATATATCGGTTCCTAAAATAGCTTGGGTTCGGCTACCGATTTCATTTACATCCCCATCCTTATCATAAACTAAGTACTGTGGTTGCCAGTGCTTACGTTTGTAATTCCAGTAACCCATACCCAGGTTTGCCTGATAAGTCAAACCTTTGATGAATTCATATTTTAGGTTTGCCGTTACATTATAACTGTTCTCTCTCCTATTGTCTTCGTTACTTAATAAGTTGGCCAAAAATCCCACGTGATCCGGGTTGTTACTATCAACCAGAATAGAGTTGTTTGTTGATTCATAAGTTCCCAAAGGCGGTCGGGAAGGGTGCTGAAAGATGGCATAATCATACAATCCCCATGGCTCGTTTTCTTTGTTCGACTGCATCATACTCATACTTACAAAAGCATCAAACTTTCCTTTTTTTAAGCTACCATTCAAACGGGTAGTAAAACGGTCGTAACCGGACTGACGAAGAATACCTTCCTGATCAAAATAGTTTGTGTTTACATTGTAAGTTAATCCATCTTTACCTCCTGAAAGTGAAAGATTATAACTCTGAATAGTCGCATTATCTTCTGTAATAGCACCCACAAAGTCCGTATCATAATCAATTAAATTGGGGCTATAATCAATTAATTGCGTATGCGAACCTTGCGAACGTTGCATCATTTCCTGAATGTAGATATGTTCTTTTGTGTTGGCCAGCTCAGTACCAGAAGTAATATCCTGTACACCATAATAAGAAGAGAAATTCACTTTCATTTGTCCTTCTTTACCTCTTTTGGTGGTAATTAAGATAACACCATTAGAAGCACGAGTACCGTATACAGCTGCCGCAGCTCCATCTTTAAGCACATCTACCGATTCAATATCTTCCGACGCAATATTAGGGTTTCCATCGTAAGGAATTCCATCCACAACATAAAGTGGGTTGGTATCAGCATTTAAAGATCCTAATCCACGAATTTGAATATTAGCCTGTTCACCTGGGCGACCGCTGCTCTCAACAACACTTACTCCGGCTATTTGCCCTTGCAAGGCTTTGGTAAAATCAGAAGATACAACTCTTGTCATTTCATCTGTTTTGATTCGAGCAACGGCTCCGGTAATTTCTTTTTTCTTTTGAACTCCGTATCCTACAGCCACAATCTCGTCTAAAGAAACTACATCTGCATCCAGTTCTATCGAAATAGTTGAGGATGCCGCTACCGTAACTTCCTGACTGGTGTATCCTATAAAAGAAAATACAATAACGTCACCTTGATTTACCGTCAAGTTATAGTTACCATCAATATCGGTAATCGTTCCGTTGGTTGTACCTTTAACAACTACACTTACACCCGGAATGGGTTCTGCTGTTGCTTTTTCCGTAACCACACCTGTTATTTGTTTTTCCTGGGCCAACAACGTACCCAGAGAAATAATCAGGAATGCTAGCAAGAGTAACAGCTTTCTTGATTTTGTTCGCATTTGTTTCATAAACTCGAATTTTGATTTAATTAATTTCCTATTCATCAAATTTGATTCAGGCTTATTTTAGAATTGTTTATAAATGCTGAATCATGTTAACAAATGTAAACCGAACAAGTCTGGTTTTAGGGGAGCAAAAAGCAGTTTGAGTGAGGGTATTTGAACACTAAATGGGTGTTTGAAAACCATTGGGGTGTATTTGAAAACCTTTGTATTACAACATTTAAACATTAATTGGCAAAAGATTTTCTTTATTTGTAAAAAGAACTAAATTTGAGTATACATAGGTAATAAAGCATGAAAATGACACACTATAATCGTTCAGTCTTATTGTACTTATTATTTTTGGCAGCAACATTTTTTGTTCAAAGTCTTGGTTTTTCGCAAACAAATACCAGTAGCGATTTTATCAGAATTAAACATTTAAAGAATCAACCTCAGAACGATGTAAATCATATCTACCAAGATAAACATGGTTATATGTGGATTGGCACACTGGACGGTTTGCACCGCTTTGATGGTTACTCGTATAAAACCTACCGCACTAATGAAGGCAAGAACAGTATTTCAAGTAATCTGATAAAAAGTATTGACGAAGACAGCTTGGGAAACATTTGGATAGGTACATATGATAAAGGAATTTCTAAATTCAACCCGCTTACGGAAACATTTACAAACTTTTACAACACGCCCGACAATATTATTTTTAACAGTAATGATGTTACTACACTGATTGTAGATAACAACAATATTATTTGGTCAGCCAACATGCTGGGCATTAACCGCATTCAAATGAATGCTGCCATGAATAAAATAATTAAGGTTGATATTATTGATAACAATACCCGTTTGCAGTCAGATTTTGTTAACAACATAAAGTGTTTACATCAGGATAAAGACGAGAACATTTGGATAGGCACAAACCTACATTTATATTGTATCAATAATCCCAATGCCCCAGTTCAGCATTTTGATTTTAAGCAATATGAATTAAATGTGGAATCCATTTGCGATGGCCCTAATGGAATTATTGTCGGAGCATTCTATAGTATAAGCGAGGCTTCTGTCAATAACGAAAATATCATCATCAATCAGATTTCCAGTTTAAGAGGCAGTACCGTTCTATATCACAGCAACAAGGTTTGGGTAGGTAACCGCAGTGGATTATATTTGCTTGAGAAAGACAATGAACGATGGAATGAAACCCTTTTTTTTAACGAGAACTTTACAGATAATAGTTTAAGCTGCAATCTGGTTACATGGCTCAGCGCTGATATTAACGGACAGGTATGGGTAGGAACCAGAGGTGGCGGTGTGAATATTGCTGCCGAACAAAATAAACGCTTTGAGCATTACAAGCACACATTGACCTCCGGAAGTATAAGTAATAACCTATGCCGGAGCGTGTTTGAAGACCATAAGCAGAACCTTTGGATTGGCACTGAAGAGCAAGGGATCAGTTATTTGCCAAAGAATGCTGATTATGCCGATGGATTCCGACAAATGAATGTGAATGAAAACCTCAATGCCAACAGGGCGTATTGTATTGAGGAAACATTCTTGCCCAATTCTGACAAACACAACAGTTTAATTTGGGTTGGTACCAGTTATCCAACCAGCCTTGTTGTATTCGATGGTGAAACATTGCAAACTAAACCCAGACCTCAGTTTTTTGATGAATTTGGGTTTGTTTTTGCGCTGGAGGCAACAAACGATTCTACAATTTGGGTTGGCACCTATAGCGCTGGTCTTTTTAGGGTTAACTTTAATAAAGATGGAGAGGTTACCCAATATAAAAATATGATACCTGATGATGGTAACCCAAACGCCATATCATCGTTTATCGTCAGAAGCATTCTTCAGGACAGCAACGGAAATATTTGGGTTGGCACGGATAAAGGCATCAACAAACTAAGTAAGGAACAGGCAGCATCAGAGGTTCCTCAATTCGAGATATACTCGCAAGATAGTAAACTTGGGAGCATTCCGCACGACTATGTTTTGCAAATTTACGAAGCAAAAGACGGTACTATTTGGTGTGGAACCATGGGGGGTGGCTTGCTCAAATACAATACTCCCCTAGGCGACGAACAAGTTTCATTTACCAATTACACAACCGAAAACCGACTGCCCAACAATACCATAAAATCTATAACAGAAGATGAATCCGGATATCTATGGCTGACTTCCAACAAAGGCTTATCTCGATTTAATCCTAGATCCGATGAAGTTATAAACTATGATATTACCGATGGATTGCAAGACAATGAATTTTCTGAAATATGTTCTGTCATCAGAAAAAACGGCCAGATCGTTTTGGGTGGAATTAAAGGGTTTAATGTTTTTTACCCCTCAGATATCAAATCGGACAATGAGAAACCGCACATGTACTTAACCGAGCTTCTAATAAAAAACCAGGAAGTAAAGCCAGGTGAAAAATCCTTTCTGGAGCGGTCCATTCAATTTACAGATGAAATCAAATTGAGGTTTCAAGACAATAGTTTCTCCATCGGCTTTGTAGGCTTAAATTATAACACCCCTCAAAAAAACAATTATCAATACATATTACAGGGATTCGACGAACAATGGTACAAAGCCAGCGCCGAAACAAGGATAGCAAAATACACCAATGTTCCGCCCGGTGAGTATATCTTTAAAGTATTAGGATCAAATAGCGATAATGTTTGGAGCGACCAACCTGCCTCGGTTAAAATTACTATTGCACCACCGTTCTATCAAAGCACCCAGGCATTTATCCTATACTTCTTAATTATCATTGGGTTTATATTATTGCAACGATACCTATCGGTACAAAAGAACAAGCGTAAAAACGAATTGGTATTTGCCAATATGGAAAAGGATAAGGCTGAAGAGATGTCGCAAATGAAACTCCGTTTTTTTACGAATATCTCGCACGAATTCCGCACACCATTAACCTTGATCTCGGCCCCATTGGATAAACTGATAAAAAACAACAACAGTTCCTCCAGTGAAGAAAGGCTGACCTTGTTTAACCTGATGAACCAGAACATTAAAATTATGATGCGGCTGATAAATCAGCTGATGGATTTCAGGAAGTTAGAGCAAGAGAAGCTAAGCTTAAAGGTCAGAAATATCAATCTTTCGGAGTTCGTTAAAACCATTTATAATTCTTTTAGTGAATTAGCAGTCCAAAAACAAATCGATTACCAACTTAAGCTCAAGGAGACAGCCCTTATGATTTGGGCCGATCCCGAAAAACTGGAAAGAATAATCTACAACCTCTTGGCAAATGCCTTTAAGTACTCACCTAATGGAGGATCAATTGAAGTGGGCGTTTTAGGCGAGCCCGAAAAAGCATCTATTTATATAAAAGATACGGGCATTGGTATTAAACGTGAAGCTCAAGCGCACATCTTTGAACGGTATTTCAGGGACCGAAGTCAGCTTCAACAAAACGTTGGAGGTACTGGCATTGGTTTAGCTTTAACCAAAGCCATGGTTGAACTGCACCATGGTTCCATTTCCTTCGAGAGCGAAGAAAATACAGGCAGTACTTTTACTGTAGCTTTACCTTTGGGCAAAGCGCACTATAAAACCGAAGAAATTGAAGAAGGAGAATTCCAATACCAGTTTAATAGCCCGAGCACAGGAGCTAATGCGATTCCCGATATTGAAGAAAACACCATTAAAAGTCCGGAGATAAAGCCCAAGGTAATGGTAGTGGAAGACAACCACGACTTAAGGATGTTTGTAGTTCAATCCCTTAAGGATGAATTCGAAATCCTTGAAGCAGAAGATGGCCAAATTGCCCTGAATATCTGCGAAGAAAATATGCCTGATCTAATTGTGAGTGATATTATGATGCCCAATATTGATGGTATAGAACTTTGTAAAACAATTAAGACCTCAGAATCAACGAGCCATATCCCCGTCATCTTACTGACAGCCAAGAACACTGTGGAATCACAAATTGAAGGTTACGAAACTGGCGCCGATGGCTATTTAAACAAACCTTTTAACATGGATGTACTCAAGGCATCCATCCTATCTATCCTAAAAAACAGGGAGCAGCTGCGTAATAAATTCCAGAAGGAAATAGAGATTTCTCCTAACCTGATTGCCAATAACTCTACTGACTCCAAATTCATGGACAAAATATTGGCCATCATCGAGGAGCACTTGTCCGACTCTGAGTTTACCGTTGAAAAAATGGCTGAAAAATATGGCGTATCCAGAATATATCTGAACAGGAAAATAAAAGCACTAACAGGAGAAACGTCCAATCAGTTTATTCGTAACATTCGCTTAAAACATGCAGCCGAATTACTAAAACAAGGTGAGATGAATGTGTCGGAAGTAACCTGGATGGTAGGTTATAATGACTTAAAAACTTTCAGAACCCGATTTAAGGAGAAGTTTGGGGTTAGTCCGTCGGAGTTTGCCAACAATAGTTGATTGCTCATTGGCTATTATACCTTTTCCATAGTTTGAAACGTTGGAAAAGGTATAATTCTATATTTTCTACCCTGCACCACCCATTTTCAGCACCTTGATGCTATCTCCTTCCTGAACCATATAAGTACCGCTTTGCATTTTCCCATTGATCACAAAGGCCATACGAGCCTCTGTTTTGGGAATACTGAAAAACTTCTCGACCAACTCAAAGGCCGAAATAGAATTTTCAAGTTCAAGAACGGTCTCCTCTTGTATCTTCTCTCTGAGATGCCCTAGTGCCGATATAGTTATTTTCTTCATTAATATCATAATATTAAACACAATCAGCCCCAACAAAAATATTTATAGCTGATGTTAATAGTACAACTTTTTTTGAGGTACCAAATAAATGCATTTATTTCTTTTACCACCAAGCTTCAAAAGCACAAAGAAACATAAAAATATAAATCTTGGTATACTCGGCGTCTTTGTGGTTAAGCTTTAAATCCCCATCCCCCGCCATTGGCGGCGTACTTCCCCTTTCTCTCATGACAAAAGGGAAGAACCATTACCTCTTTTATTGATTTCTTATATATTAATTCGATATGGTCACACTATTAGCTCATCAATTCTTCCAGCCTCAGCTCCACCAGTTTTCCTTTCAGTGGAGCTCCATTTTCATCCATACCTGCCATATGATAATAAAGCTCTTTTGCTTCCTCAAACTCTTTCTTGTCAATAGCTACACCCTTTATTGCTCCGTTGGTCATAGGTGTAAATACTCGCTCAGGCAATCCTTCATCCTTGGACGTAATCCCACATTTGGCATTAAATAAACGTCCCATTACAATACTGCGTTCAGCAGCTATTATGAGTTCGTTTAATGATAGATCCCAGCCCGTAACATGGTTCACAAGGTCTGGCAGGTGCTCCATCAAAATCATACGTCGACTTGGCTCGGCAAGAAAAATACAGATATCCAACATATCCATCACGCCCCAAAGCTTTTGCAGGATGACAAAGGCACGTACTTTTTCATGATCTAAAGAACAAGGTTCAAGAGGTTTGCGAATTCCATAGTTAAATAAAGAAAAAACATTACCATCAACCAAAGCTTTAGGGTCTTCGTTTGGTTCTCCCATAAAACAATGGTCATGTTCAACTACCACATGATCTCCACCATTTGGAGAAACTGCATAACCAAGGGCTACATTCCATTTACCACGGCCTTCATGAGCCGCAAACTCCATTTTTTTAGCGGTCATTGCATACTTAGGGGCATCACCTCCTATTTTTTGTGCTGCCCTATAGGAGCCTTCTGCTAAAATATCACCGAAACCTTTACGGAAAGCAATCTTTTCAATAATACGCAAAAATGCCTCTTCGTTACCAAATACCAATTCCAATCCGTCGGTATCTTCTTTGGTGATAATGCCTTTTTCGTAACATTCCATAGCAAAAGCAATAGTCATACCTAAACCAATGGAATCCATTCCAAAACGCGCGGTCATCTCGTTACCTTTACAAACGGTTACGGCATTGGGGATTCCACAGTTCGAACCAATGGAACCTAATGTTTCATATTCAGGGGCTCCATATGCCGGATCAATATTTTTATCCGGGTCTTTCGACTCTTTTTTAACTACCTGCTTACAACGAACAGGACATGCAAAACAACCTTCTCGCTTCATCTCCATTTCCTTCTCAATGGTGATTCTGTCAATTTTTTCCGCATGCTCAAATTCACCCATTTGGAAGTTATGCGTAGGTAAAATTCCCATTCCACTTAAAATAGTGGGAAGACCCATCGTACCTACTTTACCAAAGCCATCCAGGCTATCATGGTTTTTCCAGTTTTTACCAAACCATTGGGCATATTCTTTAACCTTAACTGCTTCTTTCATAAACTCACGATCGTCACCCTTTACTGCGATTGCACGCAAATTCTTAGAACCAAATACGGCGCCCATTCCTCCTCTTCCATTCCAGTGTTTTAGCTCATTACAAACAGCCGCAAACCTCACAAGGTTTTCTCCTGCAGGACCTGTTTGAAGCACACGCGCCTTCTTCTCTCCCATTTCCTCACGAATCATTTCCTGTACAGGTCCTGTATCCTTTCCCCAAAGATGCTTAGCACTTTTAATCTCTACCTTATCATCTTTAATACAGATATAACAAGGTTCTGCGGCTTTTCCTTCAACAATAATGGCGTCCCAGCCAGCAAATTTTAGCTCCGGGCCAAAGAACCCGCCAGCCTCTGACTTTCCAAAACCCTCTGTCAATGGACTTTTAGCACCTACCGAAAACCTCGAAGTACCGGCAACCGGAGAACCGGTTATAACACTAGGAGCTACAATTATTTTATTTTCCGGACTTAGAGGATCTACAGCTCCTCCAACCTCTTTATTTAAAAAATACCCAATAATATTAGTACCACCTATGTACTGCTTGAAAAAATCCTCTCCAGGTCTTTCAATTTTTATAGAAGAATCTGTTAGGTTAATTCTTAAAATTTTGTCTCTAAAACCAAATGCCATCTCAAATTATATTTTCATTAGAAATTAGAATAATCACAATTATAAAATTACAATTATTATACAAATAAAGCAGGGGTATTTTTACTTATTTGCCTGATTTTTAACGATTTCGAGTGGCAATAATATGCAAATCGTACATGTCACATATACAAACAGTTATGTTTTTACCCTAAGAGCTAGCTGGTATCAATTGAGTTTTTGTCTAGTCATATTTTATCAAACACCCCCCTAATTGCAGAATATACCTAACACTATAACGCGGCAATGAATGAGGGAAATAAATAATTCTTGATTTATACCGCATTTTATTAAATTGCCTTTTCATTTCAACCCATTGTAATGTTAAGCGAAAAAGAACATATTAGATATCAAAGGCAACTTATATTACCTCAATTTGGGACAGAAGCTCAGGAAAAACTTAAAAATGCAAAAGTATTTGTTGCCGGTGCCGGCGGTTTAGGAGCTCCGGTTTGTTACTATCTGGCAGCTGCTGGAGTTGGTCATTTGGTTGTTTGTGATCGCGACAAAGTTGAACTAAGCAATCTGAACAGGCAAATACTTCACTCGACAAAAAAAATAGGGACACCTAAGTCCGATTCTGCTTTTGATACATTAAACACCCTGAATCCTGAAATTAATATTGTCCCCTTTAATGAAACCATTGACAACAATAGTATTGCTAAGATGGCTAATTCAGCGCATATAATGGTTGACTGTTTAGATAACATATTAACCCGCAGGGTATTGAACCGGTACTCTATCAAAAAAAACATTCCTATTATGCATGCCGGCATAGATGGTTGGAATACACAATTAACCCTCATAAACCCTCCCCATACACCATGTATCAACTGCTTATTTGATGACGCCAAGGACAGTACAGAACCAAAACCAGTGCTAGGTGCTGTTGCAGGAATAGCAGGAACCTTGCAAGCATTGGAAACCATTAAATATATTGTTGGCACAAACGATATTTCAAATACTTTAATATATTTAGATTCAATAACATTAGAATTCTCGAAAATTAGTATCGAAAAAAACAAGAATTGTAGTGTTTGTGGTCATTTATAACTAATAAAAACTAGAAAATATGGCTGGTCCAAAAGGCTCAAAATATTACGATATCTTTCTCGACTATTCCATTCAGCTCAATCATCGCAAGAAAGGTAGCATCATGACTTCTCTTCATTTTTCACTTTTAAATGCAATACATAATATGGGGTCGATAAAAGAAGCTGCCGAACACCTGAATATTAGTTATCGAAAAGCGTGGGGCATTATTCAAAAGATGGAAGAGCAATTAGGGTTTAATCTGCTCAATCGTCAACGGGGAGGAAACCAGGGAGGAAAAACTTCGTTGACAAATGATGGATTAAACCTGATAACTGCCCACAAAGAACTTCGGGAGGAGTTTGACAAATCAATCCACGATATGACAAAAAAGTTTTTCCACGAACTGAATAAATAGAAAAATGGTTTACAGACATGATTTATAAATATAGTTTGAAATCAACTCCATTTTCTACCATAAAAAAAAACCCACACAAGATTAACTGTCAAACTAGACAATAACTCAACATCCCTTATTTTACGGGCAATTTATTTCAAATATAAATTACATTTTCAAATGGCATTTTATTGCAAATCCATTATTTATTAATTCGATTTGCATATTTTTGCAATTCGTTTAACAGCCCTCCATGTGGCAATGATATGTTGAGAATGATTGAATTTAAAGATGCGTTACACATTATACTTTCCAACGCAGTTGAGTTAGGAACTGAAACAGTAAAACTTAAGCACGCGCGCCAACGTATTTTGGCTAAAGATACATATTACGATATAGCACTGCCTCCATTTAATAAGTCTGCAATGGATGGTTACGCATGTCGCATGCAGGATATTAAAAATGAGCTGGAAATAGTGGAGCTTATACATGCGGGCAAAAAACCTGAAAATAAAATTGGCCCTAATCAATGTGCAAAAATAATGACAGGCGCAGTTGTTCCAGAAGGCGCTGATTGTGTTGTTATGAAGGAGTACGTTGAAGAGAGTGCTCGTAACAAAATCATTATTCAAGCTGAAAAAACAAAAAGCAACATCTGTTATACGGGCGAAGATGTTCAGGTTGGAGATGCAGCTCTACTTAAAAACACGTTGCTTACTTCTTGTCATATGCCAATATTAGCAGGAGCCGGTATTATTGAGCCCGAAGTAAAGTGTCAGCCAAGAGTATCCGTTTTTGCTACAGGTAGCGAGTTGGTTGAACCCAGCGAAAAACCTTTATCGTTTCAGATACGAAACACCAACTCTTCCCAAATGATGGCACAGCTGGAAGAAATAGGCATCTCAGGAAAATATGGCGGAATTATTACCGACGATTTTGAAGAAACCAAGAACAAAATTGCTTTCGCTTTTGAAAAAAGCGATGTGGTGATTCTTTCAGGTGGAGTATCGGAAGGCGATTTCGATTTTATTCCTTCTGTTATTGAGGAATTGGGATTTGAAATGTTGATTACCCGCGTGATGGTTCAACCCGGCAAACCTTTAATATTTGCCAAGAATGGTAATAAGTTCTGCTTTGGCTTGGCGGGCAACCCTGCCTCTTCTTTTATTCAGTTTGAATTATACATCAAAGCATTTTTGTATAAAATGATGGGTTATGATTTGGAACCCAAAATGGTAAAAGCCAAATTAACCGAAGACTATTCACGTAAAAAAACAGATCGTCTGAAATTTATACCCGCTTTTTTAAATGAAGAGCAGACCGTGAATGCCGTCGAATATCATGGAGCAGCACACATTAATGCTTTAACGCATGCAAACAGTATGATCATAATGCCTTTGGGCGTTATGGAATTTAAAAAGGGAGATAGAGTAGATGTTAGACGCTTTTAACAGGGAAATAAATTACTTAAGGATATCGGTAACTGACCGTTGCAATCTGCGCTGCACCTATTGTATGCCTGCAGAAGGCATTCAGTTAATGAGGCATGAAGATGTACTTTCTTTTGAAAGAATAGCGGAAGTAGCCAAAGTGGGTGCTGAAAATTTCGGCATTAATAAAATTCGTCTTACGGGAGGTGAACCATTGGCCAGGAAGGGCTTGGTTACACTGGTTAAACTTTTAAAAGCTATTGATGGCATTGATGAAATTAACATGACTACCAATGGTATCTTGCTTTCTAAATACGCTAATGACTTGAAAGGTGCCGGCTTAAACAGGGTAAACATAAGTTTGGATACCCTTTCAAGCGAAAAATTTGCCCAGATTACCCGAGGTGGTAATATTCAGGATGTGTTTGATGGGATTCAGGCAGCCAAAAACGCTGGCCTCACTCCTATTAAAATCAATGTAGTTAAAATGGAATCATCCGACAAAGATGAATTGGAAGACCTGGAAGAGTTTTGCATCAGGGAAGACCTTAAAATTCAATATATCCGACAGATGGACCTCAAGTCCGGGACTTTCTCACAAGTAGAAGGAGGTAATGGAGGTAATTGCTCCATCTGCAATAGACTACGCTTGAGCGCCGATGGTTATATAAAACCTTGTTTATTTAGTAATAAAGCCTATAGTATAACAGAAAATGGTATTGATGGTGCATTCGCGGCTGCCCTAGGCAACAAACCCGAAAAGGGAAAGAAAAGTCAGAATCACGGATTCTATAATATTGGCGGATAATAAAATTGATGAGCATGACAAAATTATCGCACATAAACGAAAAAGGTGAAGCCAACATGGTGGACGTTTCTTCAAAACCGGATCAAACCAGGACCGCTCAGGCGAAAGGTTTTATCCAGCTTAACAAAGAAACACTTGAGCAGGTTAATAGCAACACGCTTAAAAAAGGGGATGTATTATCTACGGCCCGAATTGCAGGTATAATGGGGGCCAAACAAACATCCAACCTGATTCCGCTTTGTCATCCTTTACAACTTTCGAAAGTAGATGTAGAGTTAGGAATATTGGAAGATGGCATTGAGGTTACAGCATTGGCAAAATGCATTGGCAAAACCGGTGTAGAAATGGAAGCATTAACGGCTGTTAACGTGGCATTGCTTACTATTTACGATATGTGCAAGGCTGTTGACAAAAACATGGTGATGCGGGGAATTAAACTTATCAGTAAAATTAAAGAGTAAATCATGAGCAAACTAAAAGTCATATCTCTAAACACCTCCGCAGGCAAAGGAACCGTTAAAAAGCCGATTGAAAAGGCTACAATCGATTTCAATGGAATGGTTGGAGATGCCCATGCCGGTGATTGGCACCGACAAATCAGCCTGTTAGGCATTGAGAGCTACCGAAAGATGGAAGCCAAAAAGGCTGATGTAAAACTGGATATGGGTGTATTTGCCGAAAACATTACTACCGAAGGCTTAGAGCTTCATAAAACAAGTGTATTCGACCGTTTTGTAGGTGATCAGATAGAGCTTGAAGTAACACAGATAGGAAAAAAATGCCACCATGGTTGCGATATCATGAAACAAATAGGCGATTGTGTAATGCCAGTTGAAGGTATTTTTTGCAGGGTTATTAAAGCGGGTGAATTAAAGCCCGGCGATACTTTTGAATACAAGCCAAGAGTCATTAAAACGATGGTGCTTACTTTAAGCGACAGGGCATACAATGGAGTTTATGAAGATAAAAGCGGGCCATTCGCTGAAAAAATGATGACTGAGTTTTTTGATAACAGCGGAAGGCATTATAACATTGACCGAAAGATTTTACCAGATGATGCAGCTTTAATTAAAGAAGCGTTATTGGAAGCCAAAAACTACGATATCGTTATCACCACCGGTGGAACTGGCCTTGGGAAAAGAGATATTACGCCGGATGTGGTAAAACCCATGTTGGATAAAGAAATACCTGGCATAATGGAGCATATACGCATTAAATATGGCGCTCATAAACCCAATGCCCTGGTTAGCCGAAGTGTAGCTGGCACAATAGACGCTACCCTGGTATATGTGTTACCCGGAAGCACCAAAGCTGTTAATGAATATTTAAATGAAATAATCCCAACCATAGAGCATTCGTTCAGGATGATTCACAGCGTGGATAGTCATTAGTATTCTGTTAACCGTATTAAGTAGGCAGTAAAAAAAAATCAAATGAAACAACAACAACAACAACAACAACAACAACAACAACCCAGAAGGGGCTGAATATGAATAACCGGGGTGGCAACGCCGGGAGAAATAAAAGAAAAAAACATAGCATCACAAGGGTTGCGGATATGCCCAAAGACTTTACGGTGCCTGTCTGCCGAACAGGCAGGGAAAAAACAACGAAAGACGAAACGCTAGCTATTAAGTTTAAACAACTATAAACCACAAATAATAAACAAAGATGAAACTTAACAATTTAATTATACGACTATTTTTCCTGACAATTGTTCTCACTTTTGCGTCTTGTTCGGATGATGACGAAGTAACACCTGAGGTTCTACCAACCGATATGGTTTCAGATAACAAATGGGTTGAAGATGAAATTGCAGAAGGCGAAGAGCTATGGTTTAAGGTGACTTGCGATGCGGGTTCTACAACTGCATACCTGGAATGGGCAGAAGCTAGTGGCCAAGGAGAAGACAGAAACTACTCCGGGGATATAATGGTTTCAGCCTATCAGTTAGATGGTATCACCGCATATATCTTAGACAAGGACAACGGATATGGCGAAAAAGCAAAATCGTTTGGGCTTGAAAATAACGAAATTTCGTTTTTAGTGAAAGTTACGGTCGGCGAAACTAATACACCTGGAACATTTGCTATACGTGCCAATGCTGCAAGTGTAATAACCGTTGATTATGCTGACTTCTCCATTGCTGATACCTGGTTAGACTTTACAATTAAACAAGATGAATTACTTGGATTTAAAGTTAAATATACCGGAGCAAAAAACATAGCCATTGTTTGGAAAGAGGTTGATTCTCCTGAAACCGGGTACACCGCTGACATTACTGGTTCGGTAATGCATACAGACGGTGCAACTCCATACAAGGATGTTGTTAAGGGGAAAGATTACCTGGATAAAAACAAGAGTCATACCGATGATATAAAATATATTTTAACCGATGACTCAGAGAATAATTTTAAAATCCACATTAAGAATACTATTCCCGGAACCTTTGCACTAAAGGTATACGAGATTGCAGAATAACAAACAAGGTTTTTACCTTTTATTAAAATTTACAGCATGTAAATGGCTCTTCCCTTTTGCCCTCAGGCTAAGGGGAAGAGCCACGCCTTGGGCGTCGGGATGGGGATTAATTTCTAACTTCCTATAAACTCTCACTTCAAACATGAATAAAAAACGAATACTTCTTTTCATATCTCTTTTAGGAATGGTTCTTTTAAAGGCTCAAAAAGTTCATCAAATTAAAGAAGTTACTGTTGAAGCCAGGGCAAAAAACGATGCCATAGAGCAACAAAAAAAAGCAACCCCTGCTACAATTGTTATCAGTAGCAAAGAGTTAAATAATTTTGGAAACCATACCGTTGGTGATCTATTAAAACGTCTACCACGTGTTTTTATCCAGGGGCCACCATCCTTCAACCGAAACATAATGATGGGCGGCTTGGACAAGCAGTTCCAATCCGTACTTATTAATGGTAACCGACCTGCCGGAGGGGAAGATTACAGGGATTTTAAACTCGACAGAATACCTGTTGACATGGTGGAGGAAATTGAAATTATCTATAATCCTCCTGCCGAATGGGGAGCCGATGCATCTATGGGTGTGGTGAACATAAAACTTAAAGACACACCCGACGAAAAGTATTTCAGTGCCAACATTGCACTTGACCATACCTCTACTCATGACGGATTAAACCCGGATATGTCTGTTACCTACGGAAATTCGTTTAAAAAACTATCATTTATTGCAAGCTATAGTTACAACCAATTCAACCGTTCAAATGTAAATACACTCACCGAGGGTGATATTTCAGGAACGGAGTTAGAGGACATCGATGTTGAAATTCATGGTTTTACGGGAACCCTCAACTATGATGTAAGCCAGCATTCTAAACTAAAGTTCGAGACCTTTTTCAGTAATTACGACGAGTCGCTTGACTTTGTGGCAGACATCAAACACCGTTCAGATGGAACATTGAACTTCACATCGGATACAGCTTCCGACAGCAAGTTACGAAGGTTACATACCCAAACCTTACGTTTTGAAACCAAAGGGGAAAACTGGAAATGGGCCAACGCTTTAAATTTCTCCCAGAATAATGACGAAAAAGAACGCTGGAGATTAACCGCTAAAACTTCAGGCCTTACAGAAAGCCTGGAAGATGAGAACCAGGAAAATACAGAATCCATCTTTAAGAGTGATTTCCAAAACACACGTAATAACCATACCCTTAAATTTGGAATAAGAGCGTCAGGTTTATGGCGCGATTATTCCAGACTTGTTTACACCAGAATATACGAACGTAAATTCTGGGACGAAATAACGGATGGCTCCTACAAGATGAACGAGTACCGAGGCAGTATGTACGCCACAGACGAAATAAGTTGGAACAAATTTCAGGTTGTTCCTTCTGTTCGTGTAGACTACGACAAACGTTCATACAAAACATTAGATGAAGAAGGAGATTTTAATTATACATCACTGAACCCTTCTATACATGCCAAATACCATTGCAACGACAGGCTCTTTTTTAAAGCGGACATCGCCCGTCAAATTTCACGACCTCCATTTAATGCCCAGGTACCCATCGACAAAATCAAACACAAAAAATCAACTATTGAAAGAGGAAACAAAGACCTGCAACCATCTGATGCTTATACAATAAGCGCTGGTATTGAACAATATTCGAAAAACAATAATTATATCACCTTACGCGGTTTTTACAGTATCATGCGCGATGTGATTGAAATGAAAAACGTGGGAATAGATGACAACTATGGTTACCAGGTAATTCAATCGGTGAATGTAGATAGCGGTTTAATATGGGGCTTTGATGTAGATTTTCATTTAAGGCTTTTGCGTTATAAAAAAAATGAGCTTACCCTCAACAGTAATGTTTCCTGGTTAGGTTCTGAGGTTAGGGATGCCAGCACTGGTGAGCATCGCAGACTTAACGAACAACCAGAATACACAACAAATTCATCTCTGGATTATTTCAACTCCGAATTAAAATTGCAGGTATCTGTTGGGGTTAATCACATTGGTAATAGATATATTGCAGGAGGCACCGACGAAGGCACTCTAGTTGCCCGACAGGTGTACCAACCCTATACACAATGGGATGCCCGCTTAAAATACTTCTTTAAACCTTGGGGAAGTGTTTTTGTAAACACAGTTAATTTGTTTAACGAAAAGGTAGTAATTAAACAAGGTGCGGTTAAAGAATCGGAGATAGTAGGACGTAACATAAGAGTTGGTTTAAATTTTACCTTATAAAAAAGAGAAGGTGATTTACAGCTTCAGAATTAGTTGGCATTCTTTAGCGTACAGGCAGTAGGCAGTTTTTATACAGCCTGTTTAATCAGGCTGTAGACCGAAAAGAACATAGTCCAGGGCATGGCCCAAGCAAAGAGGCTAAGGCCCTTCCCTTTAGTCCTGAGACAAAAGTGAAGGGATGGGATTTTTAAAAATATAGAATCTTGATCACAATATTTATGAAGTAACATACAGCTTGGGATAGTCTTATATCTTAATAATAGATACTAAAAAACATGATATTTTACGTAGCTTTTGATGATACAGATACTTTAGATTGTGGACGTGGAACGGGCAAACTGGCTCGCTGGTTTGCCGATGTAATACCTTCCGAATGCAATCAAAAAATGGTGGTTCGACAGCAGTTATTGCATTCGCCAGATGTACCTATGACTTCGCATAACTCATCTCTATGTTGTGTAATTGAAGCGCCAGATGAAACGTATCGGGAAACTTTGATTCAAAGAGGAATAGCACATATCCTTAATCATTTTTTTGAAGACAGCGACCCGGGTTTCTGTGTGGCTTCTGAAGATGATGATTTAAGTGCTTTAATTCGTTTTGGCATAAAATGTACGGGAGTAAAAACCACGCAGGCAGAAGCCAAGGTAGCCGCCAAAGGCGTTCATCTCTCCGGACATGGAGGAACCAATGACGGAATAATTGGCGCTGTAGCAGCAGTAGGCTTAACCCATTTGGGAGAGTCGGGCAGAATAGTCGATTATGCCGATATCAGGGACTTACCGCAAATAACCACGGTTGGTGAATTACGCAAAAGAGGCATCCATTTAATGTCGGTCAACCGGCATGCTGAATTTATCCCTGATGACCATAAAATTGACAATCAAAATTCGTTACGCCCTCATTTATGGGCAAGGAGACTAGTTGTTCCTGTAATGGCTTCAGGTAACGAAACCTGGCAAACTATCTCTATCAAAAAAGAATATACATTTGTGCAACAAGAATCGGTATTTACAAATAACTAAAAAATGCAAAGCAATTCTCGAAGACTATTTAAATATATAGCAAAACAAAAAAAACTTATTTCCCTTGGGGTACTTGCTACGCTTTTAATGGGAATTGTGGAATTGTTTACTGGTTCGATGCTTAAATTCCTGATTGATTTGATTGACAAATTCTCGGGAACGTTTGCTGATGGTGTTCTTAAAAACATGAAACTACCGGCAAAATACAGTATTAAAAACCCAATTACCGATGAAAAAATAAAAATATTTAATAAAACTCTTAAAGGTCAGGATGAAATATTAGAGGGCATGTTAATGTTATGCCTGATATTTGTAGGGCTGTATTTTTTATTGTCTTTGTTTAACTATTTGCGAAGGGTATTTATGAATGCTGCCACGCAGAAAATACTTCTTCATTTTAAGTCCGATATCTATGCTAAAGTAGTACGTCTACCCTATTTTTTCTTTCATAAAAATAAAACAGGCGATGTTGTCTCCAGAATAACCTATGATGTTGCAACATTAAACGAAATTATTGATTTATTGATTGAAGTAGCCCGGGTATCCATATACCTGCTCATATTTATTCCGGTTATGTTTTATATGAGCTGGGAATTGTCGTTGTTCACCATCATTTATTTCCCGCTTTCACTAATCCTGATAGACAGAATAACAAAACATATAAAAAAGGTAAGTAAGAAAATAACAGATAACGTTGGTGATTATACGGCTTACTTAGAAGAAAAAATTAACAGAATAAAACTAGTCAAGTCTTATAAAAAGGAAGACAAGGAAGTGGAAGCCTTTAATAATTTGGTAGTAGAAAATTACAAACACAACCTTAAGCTTATTAAACTAAAGTTTGCCTTGAATCCCGGCAGCGATTTTCTGGGTATGATTGTTTTGTCCGTGGTTTACATTTTTTACACCTATAAATTAGCGCAGGGCGATAGTACTTTAGGCGACATCGTATTCTTTTTATACCTGGTTAAAACCGCATACAAACCTGTAAAAAAGGTAGCTCAGGCTTGGGGGCAACTGCATGTTGCTTTGGTGAGCACTAAAAAAATATTCCATTTGCTTGATGAAGATGAAGAAGTTGGATCAGAACAGGAGATAAAAGATAAGGCTGATCAAATAGAAAATGTCAGCTTTCAAAACGTAAGTTTTTCATACCCCGATGACGAAAGGTCGGTATTTAAAAACTTAAACTACGAATTTAAAAAAGGTGATATCGTTGGCGTCAGAGGGAAAACGGGTTCGGGCAAAACAAGCTTATTAAACCTTATTCCCCAGTTTTATGCGCCTACCCAAGGGCAAATACTATTTAATGGCAAGAGCGATTTGAACCTTGCGCAAAAAAGGAAACTTTGTTTGTACCTGGGTACCGACAGCTTAATGGTTAACGGCAGTATCCGTCAAAACATAGAATACAGCGGCTGCACAATTTCCCCGAATTTAGAGAAAGAATTTATTCAGTTTATTGGCTTAAAAGATACATCGCACCTGGACTGGGTTATTGGTAAAGACGGCATCAACCTTTCTGATGGGCAGAAACAAAAAGTAGCTTTCCTGAGAGCTTTTATCTACCAACCTAAAATTTTAATCCTGGATGAAGTTTTCTCTTCATTAGATGAAGAAGATATCAAATATATTATCGCCAAATGTAAAAATAAAGTTGATATCGTTTTTATGGTTTCACGAAAACAAAATGTACTGCATTATGCCAATCAAATTGTTCAGCTTTAATTACCATGATTGCACACGTATTAATATCGGTGAAAGTCTGAAACACACAAGAATTTCAGGTATCTTCATTTCCCAAAACACACTCAAACCTTCACAAAAACCTGCGTTGCCCTTATCTTACCTTCCAGATTGATAATATACATACCCGGCAATAGAAAGCTAACATCAATCCGGTAATTGTTTTGATCAGGGTTTACTGCTTCTTCATACAAAACTGTTCCTGCCATTGATAAAACCTGAACTTTCTCAAATTTGTCACCGCTCTCTTTCTCTATAAATAAATCGTTTTTTACCGGATTGGGAAATAAACGCAGGCTGTTCTTTTTGGTAAGTTTTACCCCTGTTTTCTGTACAGGTTTGCAGACCCGAATCCAATCCACTTTCATGGTATTTTTGGCCGGGTTGTTCAATTGCGCATCTGTGGGTGTTCTGCCGGCATTTACATGCCAGTCCTGCGATTCTACGTTAATGATAATATCCAACTCCTTGGTGAAACCGTTACCGTTTTGGTACTCATATGGATCAATGACACTAACTGACGATGTGTTACTGGCAGCTTCTAATCTGCTAAACTCATAGTTTGTGCTGGTTGAATGCTGAATGACTTTTTGATACCCTCCATCTTTATCCAATACCCCGTTGGTCATGGTTGGATAGGTATAATACCAAGTGCCTGCTTTTTTTGTAGCAAAGGCCTTATCGTATAATACCCTTTGCAGTTCACCATCCACATAATACTCAAAATGGAACGGACTGATCCAGTTAACCCCAACCCGTACATATTTTCTTGTACCGCTGTTCCAACAGTATTCGCCCCAACTGGTAACTCCATCTTTTTGCCACCAACTGTTGTTATCGGTGGGTTGATAATCCGTGAAAGGATTTCGGATAAAAGAATGATGGCTCATATGAATAAATTTAGCAAAGAAACCATTACCCTCATCGGCACCACCATAACATTCTATAATATCTATTTCCTGTGTATCATCGGCACTTAGCAACCAAACATCCGAAGCCAACACGATATCTGCCACGCTAATACTGGCCTCTACAAAAACAGGATATTTTACCCGGTTGGTTGAGGTGATACAAGCTGCGTTTATTCCAGGAACTCCCATCTTGGCAGTGCTTGGGTTTCTGGATGCCCGAACCACGAGGTCACTGCCATCCACCGAAACATGGTCGTATTGCCAGTAGGTTGTCCCTGGACCATCCCAGCTGTTATGATAGAAGTTGGTCCACTTGTTATTGATGGTAGTTAGGGAACTTGCTGCCTCAAAAGTGTAGTTAAAATCATCGGAAACTTCATCCTGAACCTGCCACCGGTTACCTTCTCCGGCATCTGCAGGCACCGGGATATCGTTCCAATCCTGGGCTAAGGTTATACCCGAAAAACAAATAAACATTAAGCCAACAGTAATTTTTTTTAATGTAGTTTTTATCATGATCATTTCCTCCCTGAAGTATTATCTCGCTTAAAATTTGCGTTATAAAACTATACAATCATAAATACTATTACAGGGGGCAAAATGGATTCTATATGGTGCCATCCGATAACCCAAACGTCCATCTAACAGGAAACCAACACAGTTAAATGAATATCTGTAAATTTTAGTTTCTTTTCATTTGGAAAAATATGTATTGCTGAATTAGCGATTCACAAAAGAACAGCTTCATATGTAGCTGTCATCAACTCATGGGTTTAACGCATGAAATTAAAAATAAGTAAGCATGAAATATACATAACAAAGCATTGAAGGCACTTACTATAAACGCATATCACAAGTTACAGAAAAGATATAGTGCCATACAAATAAGCACCCATAAGGTATTTACTTCATGGGTGCTTTTAATTTAATATATTCTTTTAGAAACTACTTTTTCTCATACTCCGTCGCTCTTGGGTGTTCTGTATCACTTTCGTAATCTTTCCCATTTTTGCGTCCCATATCTTCGAAGAAGCGGAAGTAGTTACCATAGGTAAATTCACCAGTTCGCTTACGTGACTCTTCGCCCATTTCTTTGAATTGAGCCGATGCTTTTTTCTGGTCGCCAATTAAAAACAGATACTCGTTGGCAGAAATGGTTTTTCCTGACTTATCTTTCATTTTTAAATGAACCATAAACTGCTTCTCCACTTTCGACAATACATCAGCCTCCACATCAAAGAACTTTTTAGCACTGTTTTCAGTTACTTCACTAACATCATATTTTGATGACTTGATAACATTCCCCTTTTCATCTTTGATTTCTAACTCAACCGTACTCTTATCGAAAGTTTTATACAAATCATTTACCACCCAAATCTCAGCTTGAAAGGATTCTTCTTTGTGCCAACGTCGTTTTTCGAAGTTCAGGTTCACCAATAATGGCTGGTACGAACGTTTCACAAACTCATACGAACGCTTAGGCTGTTGATAGTTATCGATAATGCCCCACTTCATATCGGGCCAGTAAGTAATCCAGTGGCAAAGTGAAATGCCACTTAAGTTAGGCTTATGTCTTCTTAAATATTCGACTCCATATTGGAAAATCATTCCCTGCGCATCCTGCGTAGCATCTACAAATTCCTGTAACGAGCCCAATTTTTCATCTCCAAAGCTATCCCAATTTTGCATTCGCAACCTGTCCAGGTCGGCCCAATGGTGTCCCCAGCTCAACCCGGGAGGCCACATTTCGTTTTCAGGGATAAACTTCTTCAAGCTCTCCACGTTAGGAACCGAAGTAATGGCGAATTCAGGTATTATGGGATAATCCAGTGTTCTGAACCAATCTTCCATTAGCCATCGCCCCATGCCGTAAAAATAAGCCAGGGCATGCTTAGCCTCCTTAGGTTTGTAACCCGCTTCTCTGGAAACTTCGCATGTCAAGGGCGAATCCGGCACATAAGGCAGATTTACATAACTCTGCAACGTATCGCCCAGCTCTTCCAGGAAAGCACGCCCAAAATGCGCGTCCTGCGTACGAAGCAACATTTCCTCACCACCTTCCATCATAATTAAAGATGGATGATTGCGACGTTCTTTAATAACCGATGCGGCCTCTTGCATGATTCTGTTAATTCCTTTTCTGTCCTGCGGAATATTACCCGTTCCCAGCGGAATCATATCTTGCCAAACCGTCATCCCCATCTCGTTACAATACTCATAAAACTCGGGAATCTCAGGCGGATGCCATCCGAAAATCCGGATATTATTCAAGTTGGCTTCCTTAGCCAACCGAATCAGCTCTTTGTACTCTGCCGGGTTTGTTCTTCCCACAAAAATATCCGGTGGTCCTCCCCAGCAAGCGGAACGGATAAAATGAAACTTACCGTTTATATAAGTCGAGCGAGGAAAGCTTACATCAACTCCTTTTTTAAAACCGGGGTTCCATTTTGATGTTACTTCGCGAATACCGAATGTAATTTCGTTGGCGTCGTGGTTTACCTTGCCTTCTTTCAACGACACCTTAGCCGTATACAAATTGGGTAAGCCTAAATCCCAAGGCCACCAAAGCTGAGGATTTTTAATGTGGACATTTTTCTTGATTTTATGTTTACCCGGTTGAACCAGCTGCGTTATTTCTGCAGTTATAGCTTTCGATTCAAAGTTCTTGCCTTGAACCGAAGCAATCACAGTCATTTCTTTGGGTTCGTTTGTTGTGTTCTCAACCTCTACTTCCATATTCACATCCGCAGTGCCATCCTTGTTAAGTGTAGTATTTGCATAGGTATCCTGAATACGAACTTTACCGGTAGAAACCATTTTGATCGAACGGCTTATCCCAAATGGGATCAAGTCTCTCCAATAATCACCAAACCAAGGTGTTTTTAATCCGGCCACCTTAGCATTTACCTTTGGTGGAGGATTGAGCTTTATCATCAGCATATTTTTGCTGGCAATGTTTTTCTTAGATACTCTCAATACATCATTTACATCAAACGAAAAGGAAGAAAACGCGCCCGTATGACTCCCCAAATGAGTACCATTCAAATACACATCGCAACTATAATCCACGCCTTCAAAAACGATACGAACAACCTGGTTTGTGATATCTTCAGTTACATTAAACTGGTAAGCGTACCACCATTCGTATTGTTGAACCCATTGCGCCCTAACACTGTTCCTTCCAAAATAAGGGTCGTCAATAACCCCGCATTTCCATAAATCGGTATAAACATCGCCCGGAACATAAGCCGGGTTCCAAAAGTTGGTCTCAATATCTGCAGGTGGAACTTCATGCAATCCTTCCTTTACTCCTTCTCCGGGTAACATCATCTTCATTTTCCAATGATGTCCGCCTAAATCACGAACCACCTGACTATTCTCGGTATGAGAATTAATGGTTCCGGGCTGTGCCCACAACAATGCGGGTAGCATTATTAAAAAAAGGTAAATAATCTTCTTCATTTTATTTAAATTTTTAGCTTAACCAATTATAAATGTCCTTACTCAACTTCAAATATGAACTTATTTTTTATATTTGCATGGGTGTAAAAACAACAAAATGCACCCCTATTTTGAAATTCAGAATAATTAACGAGTTAGATTCACATAGACACGAACTAAACATCACTATTAACAACTGTATTTCTACCACTTACATTTCCGACAAACAGAAAGGATTTTTAATCAATTTGCACATTGAATTAATTTTATCGTTATGACTAAATATGATGCTCCTGCTCTTGATAAGGGATTAGATATATTAGAATTTTTATCGGCTCAATCTGTTCCACAATCGCAATTGGAAATTGCCACCGGAATAGACCGAAAACCAAACGAGATATACCGAATGCTGGTAAACCTTGAAAAAAGGGGATACATTGTCAAAGACCCATCTTCGGTAAAATATAACTTAACGCTCCGATTGTTTCAATTAGCCCATCACCACTCTCCTGTTGACACCATGGTCAGAGCATCGGAAATGCATATGCGTAATTTGTCTTACTGCATTAACCAATCCGTTCACTTGAGCGTACTGCATCACAACAAACTGATGGTTATTGCACAGGTTCAGAGTCAAACCCCAGTTTCATTATCTGTTGAAATTGGCAGTTTATTTCCATTGGAAAAAACCATATCAGGTAAAGTGACTCTGGCAAATTTGGAAGAACAAAAGAAAAATCAAATTTTGTCTTTGTGCGATGATTATCAATCCATGAAAGCCGCTGAAAAAAAAGAGTTGCAAGCAGAATTACTTCAAATAAAAGGGAAACCATGTGTCAGCAATAAAAGCATGCTTACCGAAGGAATCACCGATTTTTCAGCGCCTGTTTTTAACATGAGAAATGAGGTAATAGCCGTTTTGGCTGTATCCACCTTAACTTCTCAAATGCGAAAGTTGGTTTCTGCCGAAGAAATTGAAAGAGAAATTTTAAGTACGGTTAGTATGATCAGAGAATCGTTGGGAATCCTCTAACCTTTCCGTCCACGCATTGCACCATGTGATGCTCTCATGAATTAACTATACGACAATAATTGCTTTGGTTGTCGAAATCAATTCTCTATCTAATTTTGAATTATATAATCTACGACCAGCACATTTTTAAACCAAGGTGTAACAGAATCACCAAATATTTTATGTTCGGGATGAGAAAGATATGTGTCTCGTCCTTTTTCAGAATCGAATGTTACAATAAAACATTGGATATTTTTTTTGCATAACCATTCAACACTTACATCAGTTCCATATTCAAAATCCTGAATGACATCAATTTCGTTTTTTAACGAAGCAAAGTGTTCTATTAATTCGGTTATCTTTTGCGGAGTAATACTATCTGTCCATTCAAAAAGTTCAACATTACGCAATACCTGTTGAGGCGTTTGTTGTGTAGGTTGGTTACAGGCCACAAAACATAAAGCGATTAATGCAATAATAGTGGATTTCAGAGAGTTTTTTTTAAGAAATAGAGAACCAAGCTATAAATATATTGGTAATAATTAAACTTGAAATTTGACAATATCTTCATATCGCACGTGTCCCCATGTTTATGAATTCTGGAAGGTCGAAAAAAACACACGTCTTTTTTGAAAAAACACACGTGTTTTTGGTGAAAATGTAACGTGTTTTTTAGAGAAAACAAGCGTGGTTATTAATTTGAGCTGGTCTAGGTTTATAATAATCATGTCAACCCCCATCCCTATTGCTGCGCAATAGTGCTTCCCCCTCCCGCAAGTCTTGGGGAAAGGGAAGAACCTCAAAATGTCATTATAAAGTAAATTCTACTTGAATCTCCTGATTATCTTCTCCCAATTCTGCACATCCCTTTTCTGAAGTTAAAAACTCATCATTGATGGAGATAGGACAACGGGTGGTGTTGTAGCTAAAACCATCGCCCATATTTACTTCCTGAATCATTTCCAAAATCTTGAATGCTTCCGTGTCAAACAGCGTTTTCCAATCCATTACCTCTGCACACCAAATATCAGCTGGTTCAAGCACGGCTAACCAGTCGGCAGTGTTTTTAGAACTTAGGTGCTGTCCTAAAATATCCTTTATTTCATCCCGTTTAGTAAACCATTCATCCACTTTGGTATACGGCAGTAAAGCATCACAGCCCAGCAACTCTCCTAAATGCGGGATTTGTCCCATGGCCAATGCGATAAATCCGTTAAGCGTAGGGTAAATCCCATAAGGTGCTCCCAGATAAGCATGTGCTGAGTTGTTCTTAGGTCGGATAGTCGGCTCTCCTCCATCGCGGAAGAAAGCCGTGATAGATTCGAACTGGTACTCTAAAGCAGACTCCAGCATACTGACCTCAACACGCCCCCCTTCCCCTGTCGTTATCTTGCGATATAAACAAGCTAAGATCCCTTGGCACAAGTGGGCTCCCGACAAGATATCGACCACAGCCAAACCAATTGGAACCGGTCCAGCACCATCATTTCCGTTCAGTTGCGTCAATCCCGAGATAGACTGAATCAGCAAATCCAAACCCGGTTTATCTTTCCAAACGCCTTCTTTTCCGTAACCGGAAAGCTCGGCATAAATAATTTTTGAATTGATACCTTTTATGGTTTCGTAATCAATACCTAATCGCTCGGCTACGCCCGGACGAAAATTGTGAATGACCACATCTGCCCGTTCAATTAACTTGTAAACCTTCCTGCGTTCTTCATTTATTTTCAGGTTCGCAACATAGCCTTGTTTGTTTCTATTCACAGCCATAAACATGGTAGACTGGCGATTGACAGTCAAGTTAGAGAAAATCAATTCTCTACTTAAATCTCCCTTTTCGGGCTGTTCTATTTTAATTACCCTGGCACCCAAATCGGCTAAGCGCAAACTCGCTGAAGGAGCCGACAGGTATTGGCTAAAGTCGATGACTAATGTGCCGCTAAGGGGTTTGTTTTTTGTATCCATTTTTTTAAAGTCTACAGTCGGCAGTAAGCAGTCGATAGTCAAAAGAAGTCTGAAGACCGAAGACTGCGTACGGAAGACTAAAGATTAAATTCTTCTTCAATAATCACATTATCCTCACCTGGTTTTGGAGCTGATTTACGGTTAAAAATCCTTTCTCCATCGATTCGAATCGGACAACGGGTTGTTTTCATTGTTAAACCATCGCTGGTTTCCACTTTCTGGTCCATCTGCAATGCTTTATAACCTTGGTGGTTTAACAATTTTTCGTACGTATATACGTCGGAGCACTTAAAATCCAAAGGTTCAAAAATCCCCAGCCAGTGGGCTGTGGTTTCTTGAGCAAGTTCGTTTGCGAGGTAGGCCATAATTTCGTTTCGCTTTTCGAACCAGGAGCTCCTTTCTCTCCATTCATCCGGCAATATCAAATCCATGGATTTAAAAAGCGCATCCAGTGGGATCAATGCCAAAGCAATATGTCCGTCTTTGGTTTTGTACGTTCCATATGGAGCATCAATATAAGCATGGGCACTTCGTTGTTTAGCTCGCACAGGAAGTGTATTGCCATCATTCAGATAGGTTGTAATCACCTCGAATTGGATATCAAGGGTAGATTCCAACAAACTCACCTCAACTTTAGCTCCCTTGCCGGTTTTTATACGTTGAATTAGAGCCGCTAAAATACCTTGTACCAGATGAGCTCCCGTAAATATATCCGATGTTGCAAGACCACTTGCGGTTGGGTTATCATCGTGGTTACCCGATAAATTGGCAAAACCCGATAAGGACTGAATCAATAAATCCTGTCCTGGCTTTTTTGCCCATGGCCCTTTCGGACCATAACCACTCACCACCCCATAAACTATCTTGGGATGGATGGCTGCAACCGTGTCATAATCCAGCCCAATCTTCTCCATCACCCCAGGTCGAAAATTGTGCGTCATCACATCTGCACGGGCGATTAGCTTTTTAACTTTTTCTAAATCTTGCGGGTCTTTCAGATTGGCAGCATACGACTGTTTATTTCGGTTAGCGGTATGAAAAACCATACTGCTTTCGTCGATAAACAAGTTCTTAATCGCTATTTGTCTGCCAGCTTCACCTGTGCCCGGACGTTCAATTTTTATAACACGGGCACCTAAATCGGCCATTTTTAATCCTGCCGAAGGCCCTGCCATAAATTGTGCGAATTCTAGTACGGTTATTCCGCGTAGGGGTAGTTTCATTTTTATTTATTTAATGCTTTATTAGTCCACAGTCTTCAGTTCTCAGTCTTCAGTCAGGAAATACCTTTTATTGGAATTTACCTGGATTATTCAATAGGTAATTCAATATCCTTCCAACTTCTTCGCATCTTGAATTTAAACCCGCCATATGCATTAGAAATTCTATTACACATTGAAATTACTACTTGTAAATAAACTGATGACTGCCTAACGTGGACTGAAGACTAAGTTAACTAATTCCAAGTGATATCTTGTATAAACCGTTCAGTTCTGCCAGTAACTTCACTTCATCACCGCCATTCATCATGTACTCACGAATAGGAGCTCCTGCTCTATCCTGAAAGTACATATGGCCATGGTAACGTGGACGTAAAAAAGACCGATCTAAGGCAGGCAAAGTATCTTTGAAAAAGTCCATCGTATCCGCGTTGTTTTGCTCGTCTAACCAAGCCGCCCTATGTCCTGGCTGTCCGCCATTGGCAAAGAATATTCCTTTTTGGGTTTCTGGAGAGCCTACATACTCGGCAAATTTAACAGCCATTTCCTGGTGTTTACACTTGCCTGAAACCGCCAGTCCTGTTCCTCCCAAAGTAGTGATTAATCCAACACCGTCAATCTCAACCATATCATGGAATTTCAAAAGTGTGCGGGCGTAACCTCTGCGAGAATAGTTGGTGTAACCATAAGCAAAAGGACTGTATAAGTAATCATCTGTCAAGGTCATTTTTTCGTAGACCTTAATTGGATTGAAGTCAAAATTCTCTGCTTTAATGTTTTTGCCTAAATCGCGCAGCATATGTAAAGCTTTAATACCTACTTCATCCGAAATTACCTTATCTTCACTTACGCATACATCTTCGCCTAAGTTTGAGCACACCATATAAAAGCTCATCAAGGTATCCTGAGGGATTCCTGGTATTGCTACTTTTCCTGTTTTTGACAACACCACTAAATCATCCCAGGTTTTAGGGAGTTCCAGGCCTTCTTTTTTGAATAAATCAGGACGACTGGCAGCCACAGGGGTAGCCGCATCGATTGGCAATGCCCATTGCTTACCGCTGAAATTATAACTCTCGTAGGATTTACCAACTGAATTAGCTGCCTGATCTTCTATGTACTCTTTGGTTAAGAAATCGCTTAATGGAATGATTACTTTTGTACGGGCCGCAAAGCCTGTCCAAGGGTGGTCGATGATTAAAAAATCATAACGTTCGGCCAGTTTGTCAATGGGTTCATCCGCAAAAGCTTGCAATGAGCGTTTCTCCCATGAAATTTCTACTCCCGGATGAAGTTCAGAAAATCGCTGGGCACAGGCCACAATGGAAGTAAATCCACGGCTGTGGTTCCAGGTAATTCCTTTTAATTGTATGTTATTGTTGTTCATTATATAATTGTTTTGATATAGATTAAGGTGTAAGCGTGGCTGTTTGACATCCTATATAGGGTTCAAATAATGTTTTTTTTAAAAAATACGATTGGTAGCGATTCCCTGCCTGTTCGACAGAATGACGACACAAAGTTATTGCATATGATTAACTCCATAGTGATGCGTCGGTATTATGATTAGGATGAGCCCAGGGCAAACACCCCCATTCCTCCATCTGTGATGAAGTACTTCCCCCGACCTCATCGTCAAGGGAAGAACCATGAACCATATTTTACATATTAACAACTACTTACTGGAGAATGCCTGCTAAAACCCTATTGCTCTAGGTGTTTGCGTTCCGCTTTCGTATTTTTTGCCCCCTTGCTCAGTAAATTCTTCAAAGAAGTGATAGTACGAACCATAACGACCGTGCAGGTTTTCTTGTTTTACACGTTCGTCCTTCCAGGCATTATATTTCTTTCTGGCAGCTTCCTGGTCGCCAATCAGGAAGAAATAATCGTTTTTAGAAATCATCTCACCTTTTTTGTTGATTAACTCCAGGTTTACATGGAATTTATCCTTTACAGTTTTTAATACTTCCTCTTCAATAGCAAAGAACGATTTGGCACTGTTCCCATCAATTTTTGCTACCTCAAATTCTTTTGTTGACAATACCTTACCGGACTCATCTGTCATCTCGAACTTTATTTTACAATCCTTGAATTCTTCGTATAAGTCGTTAACCACCCAGATGTTACCTACAAATGGCTCCTTGTTATCCCAACGACGTTTTTTGAATTCAAAATTCACTAATAAGGGCTGGTAAGCTTTTTGAACCAGATAATAAGAACGCTTAGCTTCCTGATAGTTATCTACGATTCCCCACTTCATATCCGGACAATATGTAATATAGTGACAAAGTGCAATACCACTCAAATTAGGCTTATCGCGACGGAAGTGTTCAATACCATTTTGGAAGATAATTCCTTGTGCATCTTGGGTTGCATTTACAAACTCTTCCAATGAACCTTTCATTTCGCTTCCAAAAACATCCCAGTTTTGCATACGAAGACGGGTTAAATCGGCCCAGTGGTGTCCCCAGCTTAGTCCCGGAGGCCACATCTCGTTCTCTGGAATAAACTTCTTCAGACTTTCAACAGAAGGAACTGAAGTAATCGCAAACTCCGGTACGATAGGATAGCCATCACAATGCGTCTGGTACCAGTCTTCGTGCAACCAACGTCCCATTTCGTAGAAATAACGCAAGGCATGTACCGCTTCTTTAGGTTTAAAACCTGCTTCCTGAGCAACCGGGTCAGTCATCGGTGAATCCGGCACATATGGCAGATCAACATGCGCTTGAAGTGAATCTCCTAACCGCTCCAGGAACTTACGTCCAAAATGTGGGTCGCGGGTACGGAACAACATTTCTTCACCACCTTCCATCATGATAAGCGATGGGTGGTTCCTTCTTTCTTTCACCACTTTCACACCTTCATTAAAAATTGCACCAAGGCTTTCCTCATCGGAAGGAATATTTCCTGTCCCCAATGGAATCATATCTTGCCAGATGGTCATACCCATTTCGTTACAATACTGGTAGAACTCAGGAATTTCAGGTGGGTGCCATCCAAAAATACGGATGTTATTCATATTGGCTTCTTTAGCCATTTTAATCAATTTCCTGTATTCTGCCGGATTCGTTCTTCCCACAAAGATATCCGGTGGTCCACCCCAACAGGCTGAACGGATGAAATGAAATTTACCATTGATATACGTTGAACGAGGATAAGTTACATCCACATCTTTTTTGAAGCCGGGGTTCCACTTCATGGTTACCTCGCGGATTCCGAAGACCGTTTTGTTAAAATCATGATTCGTTTTTCCTTCTTTAACAGATAAATCAGCTACGTAAAGGTTTTGATCACCCAGGTCCCATGGCCACCAAAGCATTGGTTTAGCCAAATGGATGTTTTTTTCCACTTTGCTAACCCCTGGCTTAATAGTTTTTGTAAATTCAACTTTTATTTCCTTCATCTTAAAGTTCTTACCGTTAAGAGCGGCCTCAAAAGTCATTTCTCTGGGTTGATCAGAAGTATTTTCAACCTCTATTTCAAGGTTAACATCTGCCGAACCATTTTTATTAAGTTGTTGATGGGCATAAACATCCTTAAAACGAACCTTGCCTGTTTGTACCATTTTCACGGGTCTCCAGATGCCAATTGGAGTCAGATCCCTGGTATAATCACCAAACCAAGGTGTTTTTTTTCCAGCTACAAAGGCATTAACCTGTGGCGGCGGATCTAATTTCACCATCAACATGTTCCTTCCTTTTTGGGCATCCCATGGATGGGTCCGTAAAGCCTTAGTTATATCAAAAGAAAACTTTGAAAATACACCTTCATGTTTACCCAGACAATGACCGTTCAACCAAACCTCGCAACTGTAGTCAACCCCCTCGAAAACAAGCTCTACAATTTCGTCTTCAGGCAGGGTTTTCATATCAAATTGATACGAATACCACCACTCATATTGCTGTACCCATTGAGCCTTCACATTATTACGGCCAAAATATGGGTCATCAATAACACCGGCTTTCCATAAATCCGTATACACATCACCAGGAACTCTTGCATTGTTCCATACCAATGTTTCAATATCCTCTGAAGGTAGTTTGTGTAATCCTTTTTTAACTCCTTCTCCCGGAAGCATCATTTTAAACTTCCATTTCATTCCACTCAGGTCACGAACCCTGTCCTTACCCTCTTGCTTGGCAAAAGTAGTATTCGGTTGCGACCATGCCGTTAAAACAAACATACTTACCATAAGAGTAAGGATAATTTGTTGGATAGATGTTTTTTGCATAGCTATTGTTAATTAAATATTCTTTTTGCAATACCGCTTATTATTATATTCGAATCAAGTGTTAGAATAAAAGTTCAACCCATTCAGGGTTGTGATTCCATTGCCTTTTTTCCCTGGGTTTCACCCAGGGTTATTCAAAGTTTAACCACTTCGTGGTTGATTTATATAAATTCTTATATCAAGAAAGATATAATCAAGCCTCATAAAAAAAACCGAATGGGGTTTTTTATGAATAACCACGGGTGAAACCCTTGGATACATAATCATGTAGTCGGGGTACCCTGAAAGGGTTCAACTCTTGATCCGCATATTATATAAATCCCTATTGCTGCGCAATAGTACTTCACCTAGTCCTCATGGCCAAAGCGAAGAGCCTTCTTTACTTGTTACTCACTGCCAACTATAAACTGCCTGTTAGTCATAGTTCATATATATTGTTCGCTTTTGCAAGTATTGCTCTATTCCATAAATACCATCTTCACCGCCGATTCCTGACTTTTTATGTCCTGAATGGAACCCTTGGATATAACCTACTATGGGTTTATTGATAAAAATGGTTCCTATCTGGAATTCCTGAATGGAACGCATAATATTTTTATGATTCTGCGTATATAAATAACACGATAGGCTATCATCACGTTTATTCAACAATTCTTTGGCTTCTTCGAATCCCGAAACCTTAACAATGGGTAGGATAGGTCCAAAAACTTCCTCTTGTACTGTCGCATGGTCGGGCTTTACATCTGTTAGCAAAGTTGGCTCGTACCAGTTACCTCTTTCGAATTGGGCTCCTGTAGGGCGTTTGCCTCCTAAAACCAGTTCGGCACCTTGTGCCACGTTTTCTTTTACTATTCCATCCATTCTTTCCAGCGCCTTTGCACTTAGGCTTGGTCCCATGTCCACGTCGGTCATCGGGTCGCCTACTCTTATTTTTTGGATACGCTTAATCAGCTTATCCGTAAATTCATCGGCAACCATTTCGTGCACAAATACCATTTCGTTACAAATACAAACCTGACCGCAATTGGCATAACGAGAGATCGCAGCTGCTTCAACTGCCTTATCAATTTCTGCATCATCCATTACCATAAACGGGGCTTTCCCACCTAACTCTAAAACAAGTCCGGCAACATTTTCAGAAGCTCCTTTATAAATGGCTTGACCGGCACGGGTGCTTCCCGTCATTGAAACCAACTTGGTAATTGGGTTTTCAACCAGGTGAGCGCCAACTGTGTGACCGTAACCAACAACCATGTTGATAACTCCCTTTGGTAATCCCACTTTGTGAACGATTCGACAAAATTCCGCAGCTGTCACAGGCGTCTGTTCAGATGGTTTAATTACCATGGTGTTTCCCGTTATCAAAGCAGGACCCATTTTACGACCGATTAAAGCCAATGGATAGTTAAAAGCCATTAATCCCACCGTAACACCAAAAGGCACTTTGTGAATCGAAAGATGCTCATTGGGTAAATCGGAGGGAAAGATAGCCCCCTGAATTCTTCGTCCAGCTTCAGCCGAATAGTTGATATAACGAATGGTATCTGCCACTTCGCCATAAGCTTCGGCTAGGGTTTTTCCCTGCTCCATCACCAATAGTTTCGCAAAGTGATCTTTCTCCTCTTCCAGCTGATCGGTTATTTTGTATAACCATTGTGCGCGCGCATTGGCGGGTAACATTTGCCAGGCAAACTGCGCTTTCTCAGCCGATTCTAAGGCGTGCTGCGTTTCTTCAATGGTGCTTACATGAATGGCTGCAAACATCTCACCTGTTGCAGGATTTTCTACTTCAATCTTTTCACCTACACTTTTCTCTATCCACTCTCCGTTAATGTAACAATTGTAGTTTTTTATTTCCACGTTTTTGATATTTAAGCGTTATACATCTATTGTTAGATAGTCGCTTATTTAAATCTGGGGTCACGTTTTTCTACAAAAGCCCGGTTGCCCTCTCTGGCGTCATCCGAGTTATATAATGGTTCTACCATTTCACTTTCCAATTTCAATCCGTCCTCTAAAGACATTTCCAATCCTTTATTGACACATATTTTTACCGCTGCCATTGCTTCAAGCGGTCCTTTGGCCAGTTTCTCGGCATAAGCTTCCACCTTATCAGCAAATTCTTCTTTCTTATAAAGATGATTCATCAGGCCAATATCAAAAGCTTCCTGAGGCCCAATATTATCTCCTGTTATCAATAACTCTAAGGCTTTACTTTTATCAATTAAACGAATCAGTCGTTGCGAACCTCCATTGCCGGGAATAAGTCCAAGTTTAATTTCAGGCAGACCGAGGAAGTAGTTTCCTTCTGCAGCCAGACGCAGGTCGCAAGCCATGGCCAGTTCCAGTCCTCCGCCCAATGCGTGACCACTAATGGCTGCAATGGTTATCTTTTTACTTTCTGATAATTTGTTGGCCGCAATTTGTGCGTTTACCACCATCTCTTTGTTTTCCTCTACTGTGTTGGCTTCAAAAACTTTTATATCAGCACCAGCACAAAAGAACTTCTCCAAGGCACTTTTTACAACTATCACCTTTACTTCATTATCAGCATTGGCTTGATCGAGACAAGCGTTCAATTGTTTATGAAAATTTATTTCGTAGCAATTCGCTTTAGGACGGTTAACAATAACATAACCGACTCTATTTTTCTTTTGTAACGTTATAACATTTGCTTGTTCCATGCTGCGCTGCTTAGTCTGATTCCTTCTAATTTCGTTAAATAAACTCAAATAACTCAAGTCTAAACCCCTTATTTAATTTTGATATATAAATTCTATATTCATATTTGAACACAAAGAAATGTCTTTTAGTTTTGAAAACAAAATTTATATATGAATATTTGGTATCGATAAAACAATGTACAGATATTTGTGAGAGGAGGACGGGGGTATCTGAAACAATTCCGGGGGTAATTGAAAAATAGGGACACTTATTATAATTCATACTATTCGAAAAATATCCTTTATCAAAATTCTCAATCAGAATTCTATTAATGATTACCAGATTAAATTGGCTTATGAAAACTTTGATTTTAACACTATTATCACTTGTCGCAATTGGATGCAATAAACAATCTGCAATTACTACTTTCAGGGAGGATTTAAAACTATTGGAATCCGTGGAAGACTTAACCATACTGCAGGATGGAGATGCTATGATTGCGGCATCCGGGGCTTATCAAGGGAGAATATT
Organism: Saccharicrinis sp. 156; assembly: GCF_050589685.1. NCBI lineage: Bacteria > Pseudomonadati > Bacteroidota > Bacteroidia > Marinilabiliales > Marinilabiliaceae > Saccharicrinis > Saccharicrinis sp. 156. Next base: position 32,696 of record NZ_JBNGOS010000022.1, on the reverse strand, counting down.
CACGAGCACTACAAAAGGAATAAATGGTAGAAGCCTGGGATATTTTAACAGAGGCTTAATGGGCAAAGGATCTTCATTATACAATCTTACCAAACTTGGAGGCGAAGGCCGGATGTGGTTTGGCCCCGAAATCGGGAAATATGCCATCTTTTTTGCTCCTAACACCCCTCAAAATGCACACACTATAAACGTTTCGCCAGAGTTAGATACGAATTTATTCAAGCCCATCGCTAAAACAAAACATTCCATTACCTATGGCAATAGAATGACCATAAGAAATGCCAATAGTTATCATTTTATAATGGATGCCAAAAGAAAAATATCCTTGAAGAACAAAACAAACATAGAACAAGAACTAAATATTCAGTTAAACGAACATATATCACATGTTGGGTTTAGCGCAGAAACCTGGATTAAAAACATGAACCAGGAACAGTGGACCAAAGAAAACGGTCTGCTTTCCGTTTGGGATATTTCATGTATATTACCAACACCCCTTACTACAGTAATTATTCCAAGCCAATCCAATATTGATTCGGTAAGCAATTATTTTACTCCTTTAAACAGCACGAGAGTTATAATAAAAGACAACATTGTTTATTACAAGGCAGATGCCGCTTACATGAACAAAATAGGGATTCAACCCGAATATTGTAAAAATGTATTTGGAAGTTATTCGCCTGAAATAAATCTATTAACCATTGTGAAATATCATTTCACTAAAGACTCCTTGTATGTAAACTCCCAGTGGGGACATGAAAAACCATACAAAGGTGATGTTATCAATATATTTAATGGCGAAGTAAATGAATCACTCGACAGGGCTTGGCCTTTTTATGAGTTGGAAACCTCATCGAGTGCCAAAGAGTTGCAACCTGGTGAGGAAATGTATCACATGCACAGCATTTATCATTTTGAAGGAGATGAAGGATATCTGGATAATATTGCCAATCAAGTTTTGGGCGTTTCTATCATTAAGCTATCAGAAATCCTAAAGTAGTCTTTGAAAGAAGATGACAATACATGTCTACCTTAAGCTAAAAAATGATTGCACTAAACAAGAAAGGCTACATCCTGTTAAAAACATTGATGTAGCCTTATATTTTGGAAAACAGACAAGCAATAGTCATTGCTTCCACTATCCGAGACAGCACCTTAAAAAGATCTGACTAACAACCGGAACCACTGAGCTTACTCCCCTTCTTCCCCTATTGCGGTATGGTTTTTTACTTTACGTGAACGAAAACCTCGGATATACTGCCAATCATATGTTCTGTACTCATGAGTAAGCCCCCAACGTAGTACCTCTGTTGGATCTTTTTCATTATCAGCCGCCCTATTTAAACCAATGGCATGCGGGGCACCTTTTATCGACGATTGAATTTCGAAATTAACACCATCAGGCGACCATTGAATTGTATTTCTTTCTGGCCCATCAGTTGTAATCAATGAAGCAATACCTCCATTATATGGCCACACACAAATCTCATGTCCACTATTACTAATGGGGTTGTACGGTGATTTTACATATGGTCCTTTAGGATTATCAGCAATAGCCACTCCGTGACGTATCTGACGTCCGCCAAAAGTAACTTCCTCACCCATTTGCTCCCCTTTATAATACAAATAAAATTTCCCTTTGTAGGGAATAATGCATGGGTCGTGTACTTTATGACTATCAAAATCACCTTTCTTCTTTACCTTAAATCTGTTTTGCACTTCGCCTTCCCAAATACCATTATCAGCTGGGCTTAATATGGGGTCCTTTGATTTTGTCCATGGTCCATCTGGCGAATCAGCCCAAGCCAAACCCACCTGATTTTTAACCCGCACATTATATGGTGATTTGACTGTTTGGTAACACAAGTAATACTTACCATCCCATTTCATAATTTCTACCGTAAACACGGATCGGTCGTCATATTCTCCCTTTTCACCTCTCAATACGGCAGGCCCCTCTTCTTTCCAGGTTACTCCATCCTCTGAGGTGGCATACCAAATATCACATCTATCCCAGGGAAAAACCTTATCTTTTTCAATATCACCGGCAAAGCCATCTGTTTTTCCCGTGCTTCGGGTATACCAAACATAGTATTTCCCATTTTCCTTAATTAAGGCACTCGGATCTCTCCGAACCACGCCTTCTTCATAAGCAAAATCTCCCTTCAAGTCAAACACCTCAAACTCAATATACCAATCGTTACCTAATTCAGGCCATTGAAGTGCTCTTTTAGAAGCAGCACTTAAGTATTCACGATTGGTGATACCCAACTTGTCCATTTGCATATCCGTAACTTCAACTTTTTCCGAAGAACAACAGCTTTCATTGTTGTTTTCCTTATTATGACATGATACCGCAAAAACCAACGTTATTGCCATCCACATAGTAGATTTAATCCTTCTCATCATATACTTTTTTTGATTTACATTCGCAATAATTCAAAAACAAATATAGATGAACACCTGCAGCTTATAGAGCTGCATATTTACCCTAAATACGGGGTATATGAAAACGCAAGGTGTATTTGATAATTAAAGGGGTGGCATATGAGAACCCCATGAATTTAGACAAGCTTATGATGGGTATTTGCTTTCCTCATGTAAAAATTTAAACTGTCGTTTTTTTAATTCAATGTATAATTATTTAATCACTGGTGTCCTGTTAAAATTGAATAGATTCGTCTGGTCATTTGGAATGATTTGCATTTGATTGCTTACGTTTATTGGGGGAAATGTTATTATTTCTGTATTATTCCATATTTGTCTATTCATTATCACTCCAATAGTCCATAACAAAAACATCATCCAATAGTGGCATTATCTTTTTACCTGCCGCTAAATGTGCTTTATGGAATACATAAATTTCTCGGGCATGTACATCGTTAAAAGTAATAGTAAAGCAATAATCAAAACCTTTACTAAGCCCTTCTGTACTATTGTTTAATCCCCATTCCAATTTGCTTATCTCGGGTATTTCATTTTTTAGGTTTCCGAACATAGCTAAAGCTTCATTAACCTTTTCCTGGTTAGCATCCTTTTTGAATCTAAAACTAACCACATGCCTTAATACTTTACCGGAAGCACTGAGGTCTTTTAAACCAACCTTATAAGCTGCAATCTTTCTTAAGCCCCATTGAATAGAACCTGCAACGAGGAAATTGTCATCTTCAATTGTAAGCGACCTTAAGCCATAATAGACGGGGAAGCCGGTTTGCAGGTAATTAATAGGACTTAATATGCCTTGCTCATTCAACTTACACAACTGAATACTTGCATCATCTCGTGTGCCTACTGCCAAAATAGCTTCATTGTTGTTTACCGAGACCATTTCAATTCTTGTTTGCCCTTGTAGTTTTGTATTCTCGTCGTCCTTTAAGACCGAATGAGGAACGAGCTCTCCCTTTTTATTCACCTTAAAAACACTGAGCGCGTCGCCATGATATACGAAATCTGTCTTTTTTATAAAACCCTTTCTTGTATAGTATTTATGGTGCCTATGCCCTACAATAACATAGTAATTGCTTCCTATCTTAGCTCCGTTAACAGGATAAGTTCCAGTTAAATATTTGTCGGTAGTATTATCGCTTACATTGTTAATGTTTTTAAATTTTCCATTGTCGTAAACTCTAAAGCTACTTACACCGTTGTCCTGAAATCCTCCTGTATACAAAAAGGTTTTTCCATCTATTTTATGAACAAACATGCCTATTATGCCATCGGTATGTATTCTGTCATCATCCTTCATCGATTGAACATGGGTGAGTTTTCCGTCCTCATGAATCAAAAAACAACTTAAGCCCGGTGTTTCTTCTAAACCTCCCGCAAAAAGATAAGAGGCATTTTTCATATGAATTACCTGCAATGTAATGCCAATACCAATATGAATATCCTCGTTGTCGTGTATCATAAACACCTGTTCCAAAGCTCCATCATCTAATATTTTAAATACTTCGATGGCATCTCCAAACTTATTGGCCAGAAATAGAAAGTCAGTTCCCTTGATGTTATCGGCAACCATTCCTCTTGCCGGCCCTTTCTTTTTATACAGTTCTTGTTTTTCTACATGCGTTAATTTCCCTTGTGCATTAAGGCTAAAAACATCTACATCTCCTTCACCTCCAGCATATACATAATACTTGCCATTTTTTTCATAGCTTGTAATAGAAACAGTATTATTACCTGAAACATTCTTAAAATCTGTTCGGTAGAGCGTTAGATTATCACAAACCTGAGAATATCCAATTTGAAACCATAATAAAGCGATTAATAGAATTAAATTCTTCATGCTATTCATAATTTGTCGTATTTTTTCTAGTCTTTACAATAACATCTAAACAGTTTATTTGTTAATAACAAAGCTAATTATTTTACCCTAACTAAGGCAAAAAAAAAACACATCACTGATTCGCTACAAACTACAACATTCACTTTTTCACTCATTTTCATGCAATTTTTCAAGTTTCATTATGACGTCAGCTTCCGAAATCAATAGCTTTTTAAGCTCATAGGGTGATTACACCACAACATTAAAGTGTACAAATAGTAGCCGAATTAGAAAGGGACTAATCATCAAAGTGCCAATAGCCGAGGCCATTGTATGAACTGCTAACTTAATGAGTATCGGAGGCGAAGCAAAAGCTTCGGCGGTGTTTTTTCGGAGAACATCCTTTCAATAACCTACTAGTCGCCTTATTTGCTATACATATTATTGTTAGCAAATTTTGTTAGTTATGTTTATTTTTCTCCAACAAGAAAAGCTCCTTCAGGACGAACATATTCCGATGGAGCGGCATTGGCTTCAAGTTGTTGATTAACGTATTTCAAAACAGTTTCCTCATCTTCCATTGTAGTACCGTCCGTATCTGTAGTTGTTGAAAAAGTAACGGCTCCACCTGCATCTGTAATGTTTTTTACAAATCGATAAGCTTGTTCTCCCTCAAACATTAAATTAGATTTTTCACTAGACCATGTTGACCTTATAGGTAAGAATAAATGTTTTGTTGCTTGTTTAGAACCATCATATGACGTTACAGGTGATGATTGAATGTCAGGCACTGTAAATTCTTCGTAAGCCCAGGAGTTAGGAGGTGCTCCTTGTCCTAAAGGTGTAATATGTCCAGCTGTGAAGTCTGACCAAGGATCCCTGGCTGTTAGTTTTATTATTTTATAATCAATATCCTTTGCATCATCAACACCATCACTATCCACCTTTAATTGAACACCGTTTTCATCTGTAAAATAATCCTTTTCATAATTTGTCGATATCATGATATCCGGATCAACATTACGTATCATTTGCACAAACTCTTCTCTTTCAGTATCGTCACCGGGATAGCTTGAAAAAGCATCAATCCAATAACCATCTACTCCCATTTTAGCGAAACGTTTTATGTAACCTTCACATAAATTCATCCAGGCTTTATGTTCGTTACCACCAAAGTAATTATCTACATATTTATTCCATGCGGCAGCTCCATCTGCTGTTGCTCTTTCTGCAGGGCTCATTCCGTTTAAATACAAAATCACTATTTTATTTGCATTTTTAAACTCATTAATGACATCAATAATAACGTGTTCATTTGCTAAGCTCGGTACAAATTCTTCATCTATAACAGAGCCTGAAGCTCCCATTACAACATCTACATTTTCATTTGTTCTTAAGGTCCATAAATGTGCTTTTGCATTATTCGTCGCATTGGTTACAATATGTCCCATAGTTGGATAACTGATTATTATTTCTTTAGCTCCCGCCACATAATCATAACCTCTACCACCATCGGAATCGGGCTTAACGTAATCATCTAACGTTTCACCACCTCTTACATACAACCGAGCTCCCCAGGACCCTTGAAGGGCCGTTGAAGTGGTATTGTCTTCAATATCAATTTCTGCAGAACATGACGTTAAGAATAGGATTGCCATTAAAAATCCGTATACTCTTTTTATATTCATCATTTGTTTTTGAATTGAATGAATTTTTAATATGTGCAAATGGCCACTTGTACGCGTAGTGTCGGATTCATAAATCATTCCATCTTGATCGTATCAAATATAAATATTCTAAATCATTTCACAAATAATTCCCTGATTAACAGTCTGCCCTTAAATAAAGCCTAACGCCCTATGCATGTTTTCGGAAGTAATTTACGAAGAACTGTCCTCGAGATTATCACGGGGCCAAATAGGCGATTTACAAGTTACTTTTTTATCACTTTAACCCGGATTATGTATTAGAACTTCGTCGTGAACATTGAAAGTGCAATAAAACAAGGCTTTACTGAAACCAGGCATAACATCGTTATGGTAAGTTGAAGTGAAGCAGCGGAGTGTCTTGTTTTGAAACCATTTCAATGTGTAATAGATTTTCTAATGCATATTGCGGGTTTAACTTGAAAATTTGTCGCTATTTACTTAAAACTTCCAATTCAGGTTCAAAACCTGCATGAAATATACCGTAAGCTTCCCTGAGAACGCCCCAAAGGAAGTCCTATTCATACCATAAAATCTAACCGTACGGGTGAAAGTAACGCTTGGAGAACATGTTCATGCTTATCAGGCTGCGCTGTATTTGGTTGTTCAGGCGAGAGGCAAAGACAATACTATGGTGAAGGATACGATATTGCAGAAAATGACGCAATTGTTACACCTAAAGGTAGTAAACATTACGTTAGCGACACTGGTAGAGAACCTGTGATATTACAAGCTACACTATTAGAAAACAAGTTAAGAATGACATCTTAGAACAGCGGAAAGCTTTTGTGTTGCTGTTCTAAGATTTTCTAATTCGTGAATTTTAGAAATTAAGCATGAGACCTTCCAATACTATAAAATCAAAAAAAATTGTTTCACTTCCATTTTTTGGCTACAGTTTTATTTTTCCCAATCCATATTCCTGAGACGGATATAGAGTACCGTTTTTTAGTGTAAATAAATCATGAAATGGATCATTTAATAGGTCGAGATGACCATCAAGATCCGCAAACTCGATATTTGGTCTGCTCAATGCAAAATGCAGGCCTGCCGAAATCCCAAGAGCACATTCATCAAGGCATCCCACCATTACTTCCATTCCTGCTGCTTTTGCTACAGAGTTAATATGCTGGGCTTCAATTATACCTCCAACTTTCATCAATTTAATATTCACCATATCAATTAAATTATTGCTTGCCAGCCTAAAAGCGTCTTTTATTGATTTTATGCTCTCATCTGCCATAACCGGAATATGAATACTATTGGAAATTATTCCCATACTCGATTCTTTGGTTTGGCAAGTAGGCTGTTCCAGGATTTCAAGTCTAGCAGATTTAGTTTGTTCTACAAATCTTAACGATTCATCTATGGAATATCCTTGATTGGCATCAAATCTTAAAACAATGTCCTTTCCAAGTTCTTCTCTTAATTTAATAATCTTCTCGACATCTTCGTTTAAGTTCAGTCCTCCTTTTAATTTTATTACAGAAAACCCTCGGCTTACAAATTCCCGTGCCTGTTTTAATGTTTCATCAGTAGGTAAAATTCCTATCGTAATACTTGTTTGAATTGATTTTCTATAACCACCTAATAATTGGTACAAAGGCAATTGGGCTTTACGCGCCAATAGATCGTGTAAGGCCATATCTAACATTGCAATGGCTGATGATGCTTGTTTTAATCGTTGTTTTACGTCATGAATGAATTTTACTATTTGAAATGGTGATTGATTTTCAAGTATGGGAATAATATCATTTTTAATATTATGTATGACATCTTCTTTGGTTTCACCAGTAACTTCAAGGTCTGGAGCAGCGCACCCCCAACCCGTCAGACCAGAAGTTGTAGTAATTTTAAAGACAATGTTTACCGTTCTGTCAACAGTTTCGTAGGCAATGGTATACGGAACTGCCAATGGCATCTCGAGTTCAAAAAACTCAATATTCTTGATTTTCATTAATACCTGTTTTGATGAAGTTCGTTCATAGGTGTATTTTTAATGGTTTCTACAAATTCGGTCATTTTAGCTATCATGATCTTCCACATCTTCTCTCCTTTTTCAACAGTTGCCAAAGATGCATTACCCATTACACCTGATTTTGAAAGTAATTTTGTACGTGCATACCAGCTCACACCTCTAGCTGAAGTAAAATCCAAATATTCATTTTTAAGATCCAGGGTTTCATCTACAGCCTTTGTCATGTCTACCAGTTCCGGTCGAATGGCCAGGGTGGTACTTGTCTCGATTTCTCCCGCATGTATATCGTTATGGGTTTTTATTAAATCATATAAATCTACATCACTTGTTTCCCCCGTTTCTACACAAACAAATATTTCCGCATCTCTATTGATCATTTGGGCTGCAAATTCAAGTGTTGGTTTATTATCGCCATGACCATTTAACAAGACTATTTTCTTAATTCCGTTATGCGCCAAACTCATGCCGATATCATAAATTATTGCTGACAATGCGTTATTGGTCACCGAAATTGTCCCTTTAAATTCACTATGATGATACGATACTCCAAAAGGAATTGCCGGGAGTACAAAAGGTTTTGGTTCTTCGCAATTCTCTGCAACTTTTTTAGCCATATAATGGGCATCAAAAAAATCTACATCCAACGGTAAATGAGGTCCATGTTGCTCTATGGCTCCACAAGGTAAAATTGCTGTATCAACAATTTTTAGTCTTTCCTTAATTTCCGGCCAGGTCAATGTTTCCCACATATAATCTGGATATTGTTCTTTATTTCTCATCTATTATGTAGTTATATTCATTCATAAAATCATTGTTGATTTTTAAATCAACCCAATGTTTATTTTTTCTCAACACCGCACCATCTGCATATTGAATTAAGATATCGAACAGTGGTTTTCTTATGTATTTCGGAAGGTCACTTAGGTTGCTCCGCTCTTTGTCGAACCTGAGTTTGGTTATTTCCGGAAATTCTTTCGCCGTTTTTTTAGTGAATTCATTTTTGCCGATAAGATTTTGTGACAACAGCAAATGGTATAAATGTGACGCATCACTGCCAATTTGCTTAACCGATTGGCTTTCCAAGGCTTTTAATCCATTTTTAATTTGGGTCTGGTTGTAACCGCAATTCTCGGGATTTTCGTTTAATGATTTTAAAATACCAATTATTCTTCTGCATTTTTCACATTTACCACAAGGATACATTCTGCCATCAACCTCATGGGCAGCGTGACAGGATACCTGGTTTTTTTGCAATTCCGGGTAGCGTTTAATAAGAATTTTCATGATAAGCCATTCCGATAAGCTCCTTAAAATGGAAAACTGATTGATTTGCCAACCTTTGTTTCTGTAATAGCGGGTTAAGGCATTATCAAAATATTTGCTTTGGTCGTACAAACCGTTATAATGACTTATTCCGTTGGTAGTTCCTTTAACCGTTGTATCGTACTCATCACCAATTAAAATATTTCCCATTTTATTTGCTCGCACAATTGGTAAGGTTCCAAACAGAAATACGGAAACTGTCCAAAGTCGTATTGGATATATATCTGCCCTAATTGAGGCATAATTCTCCTTAATAAAAGGGAATTGTTTGATCATCCAATTAAAAACCCGATCGCTATTACACCAAGGTTTTCTGGTATTTGGTTCAATTTCCCTAAAATATCTATGTGCATTGACTGCGGTGAACCAATGCCGACCCGATTCGTTGATATAAACTGGATATGGATTGCCTATTTCCTTGACAATTCCATATGTTAACAAACTGTCCTTCCCTCCACTACTTAGGATTGCGTAACTGTTGCAATCGGTTTCTTCCTGCACTTTTTCAAGCTTTAATTCTGAAAATCTAGTATTGTTAAAAACAATTTTAGATTGGGTATAAACAGATTGTTTTTGTACTTCTAAAGTATTAAAAGGCGGTTTGAGAAATTCGTTTTTGATTAATAGTTTATTCGTTAGAATTTCCTTTGAAGTATTTTCCATCATATCCAGAATAAACCTTTGGTCTGCCTTATCAAAAAGTCCATCGAACTCAATTATTTCAAAGAACAAGCCATAGTTCAAAGCCACTTGTGCTAACATATTTGAAGCCAAATTAACGTCTTTGGCCAATTTTGGATTGAAATATGGCTTATCGTAAGAATAAATCAATTCGATTGATTGGGTTTCACCAGAAAAATTTTCGACGCAATATTCTGCCTTTACTTTTTTGGGCTCGATTTTTATATTGCGAACAGATAATTTTTTATGGACAAGAAACGATTCGAGAGTGATCATTTTAAATAAGATTTAAGTAAATCTACAAGTTCTTCAGCACCAAACTTAAGTACATCAAAGGCTGGAAGTCCAATCTCTTTCGATATTTTTTGACAAGCAGGTAAAATCTCCTCTTTTCCCATCCATTCGTGATTCACGGTAATGGCAATTACCTTTTTACTGGAAATAGTTTCTATAGCATTAATCTGTTCTTTCAGCGAATGTAATTTATAACCTGGGAAACCATCATATTCCAATCGTTTGGGAGCATGTTGTAATATCACGAAATCCGGTCTTCCAGCAGCTAATATTTCGAATCCTCCCGGATACGCAGGGTTCATAAGGCTTCCTTGTCCTTCTATGACGATAAGGTCCGGTGATTCGTTTTTCCATGCTTCGTATGTGGCATGCTCAATTTCGCCCGAAACAAAATCATTAATACAACTGTCCATTATCATTGAATACTTGGCCCCTTGCATCCAGGCAGTTTGACCTGTACCCACCATTTCTGCCTTTAATCCTGCATTTCTAAAGGCATGCACAATGATCCATGCTGTTGTTCTTTTGCCAATGGCGGAATCTGTTCCTAAAATGGCTATTTTCAAACAATCTACCTCTTCGATTTTTCCTGTAAAAAAATGCAGTTCGTCTCGATCTGGTGTTTTCCTGACATCTCTAACCCTGCAATTATTTTTTTTAGCAAGAGCCATCAGTTCTTTATCCTTATAAAGAAAATCATGCAACCCACTATCCACATTCATCCCTTTTTCCAACGCTTTTTTTAGGGTTGATTTAGCTTCTTTGGGCAATCGCCCTCCATCTGGTGCTAAGCCAATCACAAGCGATTTTGGCTTATTGTTTTCTCCCAATTTCTCGAGCGCCTCATCAAAATCCTTGAAAATAGGAATGTCATACATTGTATTATCGAGCACCATTCCTGCATCTTTGCCTGCATAAGTATGGTCTATTACACCTACAATATCGTATCTTTCGGTGAATCTGACCAAACCATGTGCGGTTTTTCCATTTGGTGTATTAAAAGCACCATCAGCATAGACTAAAGCCTCGCCATCAATTGTTTTTTTCATGTTTAATATCGTCCTGTTAGTATGGCAACATATCTATCGTTGATCAATTCGTTTTTTTCGTGAATATTTAAAAGTGCTATTAACCCAGCCGTTGAAGCTGGTAAAATTCTGTAGCCCTCTTTTTTATGCAAAAACCTACTCATGTTTAGCATTTTATTATCACTTATATGATGTGCATCTCCATTGGATTGCCTTAGTGCATATAAAGCTTCATCACCATCAAAACTATGCCAATTAATCAATGGTTCATTTATCGTAGTTTCTTTAATTTGTTTAGGATCTATATCCTTACAATAATCCAATCCTGCTTTAAAAGAAGATATAATTGGGTTTTTATATGATGAAGAACCTGCGACAAACTTCGGAATCCTTGATGTTTTCCCTCTTTTATAGAGTGTTACAAAGCCACGATACACACCAGCTAAAAAAGTGCCGTTGGAAACTGGAGCAGCAATATATTTAGGTGCATCTCTAAGTTGATCATAAATCTCATTGGCAATTTCTGAATAGGCCATGATTTGCAATGAAGTATTTATTCCTCCCGGGTTTGCATCATACCATTCGTTTTTTGCGGCAATTTCACTGGATCTAGTCACAGTATCTTCATAGGTACCTGGAAGCCTAATTATTTCTGCATTAAAATTTTGCATTTCTTTTACTCTCTCAGTATGATAGGTCTCGGGGATGAATACCTTGCAATGAATACCGGCAAGGTAGGCAGCGAATGCTACAGCTACGCCATAGTTGCCACATGTAGCAAGCGATATAGTATTGTAATTTCTCCTAAAAGCATCGTGAACCTGCGCAAAAGCAATACGGTCTTTCTGCGTCCCTGTTGGATTTCCCCCTTCATATTTGATATAAAGTTGTCTTATGTTTAACTCCCTTTCAAGATTCCTGGCCCTGCTCAATGAAGTATCACCAATCTCAAGTGAAATGATATCTTCGAAAGATTCTATTCTATCCACCAGCGACAGAGAAGTATCCTTTAACATTTCGCTTAGGTTATTAACTTCTTGTGTGATTTTAATCTCCGATGTTTTTACGCCATCAAGTACATTCATTTAGTTAATTTTAAATTGTAGCTAACGAGAGTCTGTGAAAAATCTCATTATTGATGATTAAATATAACCATATTGATGTTCAAAACTTCCATTAAGGAGTTTTTTCAACATTTTTTTTTGAAGAAGCTATTTGGGCAATTATATTTCGTGCTTAAAAAGGTTTAAAATGGCCTCGATTCGCTAAAAATAATAGTTGCTATGCTTTTTTAACATAGCAATGAGTTCTTCTACACCAAGTATTGAAATGCATATGGTGACTAATGTGCCTTTTGCAAGCGTAGTGGGGGATCCAGCGCAACTACCTTCCGAATTCGCACAATGTTTATTAAAGGTAGTAAATTTCAGTTTAGCACAAAAGCCAGTAATGCATAGAACCGCTACCAACAATTGTTTTTTTCTTTTTTTTCTTCAATCAGGTATTCCTCATCCTTTTGGATAACTGGATTAAAGCTAACTCTGCTAGTTCCATCAATGTTCTATGAAAATCGTAATATGGAACTGAAGTCAAGCACTTCCTATTTGTCAGATAGGGAAATATCAATTACGTCGCTATGCAGGTTTCCAAGGCTGTCATTATATATCTTATATCGGGCATAAGCTCCTTCTTCAACCTTATACGAACCTGGTATAGGTCGAATTGAACCACTCTCTTTGCTAATATTAATATTCTCGTCTTTTTGTTTTGGGCTACAGTTTCTAAGGGATTTAATATTTGGACTATCATATAGAAACCAATAATTCAGAACAACTGCGGAGTTGTTAACCTTTAAAAATGACTTGATATTTCGTATAACTAGACTGTCTTTTGCAGCTTATCTTTTGCTCGACGTCAATTAATATTCTTAACCTCAAGTTCAATTGAATTCCCTTGATTATCCTTTAAAGTTACCTTCGGTTTGCTAGAGCTTATAAAACTTGTACCCAAAAATAACATTAGTCCTAATTTCATTTTACTTTTCATTGGGTGGCCAGAGTAGAGCCTGAAAGTTTACTCACTTCGATACACATAAAAGTAACAATTATACGTAGACTATCAGCACTCCCAGCATCAAACCATACGTGAAGTTTTCCTTCATATGCTTACGCTGAAGCTTCAGCATAGTCGCTACGGCTTGCCGATAGAGTTCTTCATTTGCATTTTAGGTGAATCTACCCGACATATGTACTGTTCATTAGCTATTTGAACCACACGTGACTTCTCTAGTTTGCTTGCCATACTTCGTCAAGCTTATATCAGCCCGTTTAACCCACAACGTTAACTCGATGAAGCGTGCGGGATTTCAGAGCTATTTCCTATCAAACCGTTGTAATGTTTAACAAATGCAATATACTTAAAATTAGTACTATCCGCCATATGATTTATACAGCGCAAGCAACTAGGCTTCCTCTGCTCATCCCATAATATCAGTTCATTACGCATCAAATCTATCTGCACTAACCTTGATTCGGAGCACAGAATTTATTTTGTTTTCGAAGGGCGGGCAATCCTAAAACTGTCCTGCAAGGCGGTTGCTCGGGCTGCTTTGTAAGCTCTTTGGTAAGTTTCGGTCTGAGGGTGGAACGTGCGACTTACCAATGTACTTACAAACAGGGTCCGAAATTAATTCATTGTTGCACTCTCAATATACTCTTTCGGGCTAACTCCTGTTTTTTTCTTGAAAAGACGGGAAAAGTATTGCGGATATTCAAAACCCAGTTTATAAGCTGTCTCAGAGATTGAAGCATTCGGGGCAAGCAATAAATTTTTAGCTTCTTCCACCAAATACAAATTAATCTGGTCTACCGCTGTTTTTCCTGTTTCGGTTTTAATGGTATCTCGCATATATCTATGACTAACACCAAGCTTACTTGCAAGCCATTCAACAGTCGGAATTCCGTTTTCTTCCAATTGGTTTGATTCAAAATACTCATCCAGTATTTCCGTAAAACGCGTAAAGAGAGCCTTGTTAATCTCTTTTCGGTTCAGGAACTGTCGCTTGTAAAAACGATCGGCATATTTTAACAATGCGTCTAAATGGGTCAGAATGATTTCTTTACTAAATTCATCCTGATTATTCTGATACTCTACTTCTATATTTCGAAAAATAGATTTTATGGTTTGCTCTTCCTTTGGTGAAAGGTGCAATGCCTCATTGACGTTGTAATTGAAAAAATTGTAGCTCTTGATTCGTTTTTGAATATCCAATCCTCGAATAAAGTCTTCATGAAAAGCTATAAACCAGGATTCTGAACTAATCACTATATCTTTTATTACATAAGTCTGATTGGGCGCGGAAAACAACAAGGTGCCTGTACCACAATCGTATTTTGTACGCCCATAAAGTATCTCTCCTGAAACTATATTTTTAAGACTGATGAGATAAAACTGATTCGTATAGCTAGCTTCTTCGTTTGAAGCAACACAATTTTCAATTTCATCGGCACTTAACTTCTTTTGTCCAATACTAAATAGAGGGTTCTCTGGTTCAGGTAAATTAAAAGCAAGGTTGAAATCTGAAATATTTTTGATGTTTATATGATTCATTATTCTAAATTTAATATGGAATTATAAAGCCATTTTTAATTCCCGTTATGCTTCTTTAATAATAGCAAAACTACTGAAAAAAGGCTAGCTATTAGCCTTAACAATCTCACTTAACTTAACATGGCTGTTACGAAATCTGTTTCCATTAACTTCGCCTTTTATATGAATGGCATTTGAAGGACAATGATGCACACAGGCAAAACACATAAAACACTTGTCGCTTAATGCTATTTTTCCCGTTTCATAGTCCATTCTAATATTATCTACCGGGCATACACGCGCACAAGTTCCACATTGCGTACAAGAATCTTCTACATAAATATAATTGTCAATACCTTCACCATACACATGAACCTTTAATCTTTTTGTGTTGAATGGCTTGCTGCCTCTTTTAGCCATATAGTTGAACATCGATCTGTCTACGAACGATTCTTTCAAAATCCACTTTTTAGAGGCTTCAATATCTGATTGAACCAATGCCAAATGTTTTTCAATCTCTTTCTTTGGTTCTTTTGAAATCTGTTTCTTCATATCAAAAGTTGGTATATAATTATCTACCATCTTTATTTTATTGATATAATCGAAAGAGAACCCAGCCTCATTACCTATGTCTGTTAAATGTTTAGCAACAGCACCAGAATAAATACCATAAGTTGTTATGGCAAAAAGATAGTTGCAATTAAAGGTCACTTTTTTCAGAAAATCCACCACATAAGAAGGTACACCCCATGCATGGAGCGGAAATACAATTCCAATTTTTTCGTCTGTAAAATCGTAGATTCCCTGTTTATCCATTTGGGGAATTGAAAGCAGTTCTCCACCAAGCGATTTTGCAATATGCAGACTATTACCTGTTGCTGTAAAATAAAGAATCTTCATCTGTTTAATTTTTTTGTCTTTCTTGAAATTATTACAATACAAAGTAAGTGCCTACTAACCTCCAATCACTTAAACATTTTGGTAAATGACGTATACTTTAATATAGTAAGCCTTAAAACTTCATTCTTGTTTTTCAGCTGACATCAATTGTTTGTTGTAATAGTCAATTCTGGCATGGGCAGTACCGTCAATTAACAAAATAACTATTAGCATGGCCATAGTTGTAATCATACTAGCCCGCCAACCTGGTGCGTTAACAAACATTATAACCAGGGCACAGGCAGCAATAATTAATGGGATTGCTGTAAAAACAATGTTTTTATATTCTTTTAAAGTACTTTCGGCGCGTGTAAGTTCTGATTGCACAAAAGCTGATGCATCCTGATTATAGGCTTTTTCAAATTGCGTAACTCTTGATTTGTTGGTGAAGAATAAACCAAATCCTATGGTTAAAAGTAAAGCACCAGCTACTGCGACAGGTATGATGTATGCTCGTGCTAAATCTGTTTTTCCCAGTTGCCAAAAGCCTATGCTTGCTCCTACAAATAAAACGCCCGCTATAATGAAAAAAGTGGTTGAAAACATTTCGGCTTTTGCCCAATCCTGTGCTGTTTTTAAGATATCCATAATTCTAACTATTTAAAGATTCCACTTCACACCTGTTTCCTTTTCTGATAATTCCCACAACTTTTCAGCTATGGTTTTATCTAAGGCATGTGGCTCAAGTTTATGTGCTCCAACCGGACCAACCCAATTGCTTCGTCCTGTAGGTCCATAAAAACCCTTCTGATCTAAATTCTCTTCGGTTGCACACATTAATTCAGGATAGGCACCTTTTTCAGCTGATTGTGTCAATGGTGATAATTTCATCAGGCCAAAGGTAATTCTCAACATTAAACTACCACTTGTTTTAATAAGGGATGTTCTGGAAGAGCCGGGATGACATGCATAAGCTTTGACAGCCGTTTTACCAGCTTTTTCTAATCTATCTTGTAATTCGTAAATACACATGATCTGTGCCAGTTTGCTTTGGCTATAGGCATTATTACCTGTGTAATCTTTATCCCAGTTCATATCGCCAAATTTGATGGTTTTAATGCCCATATCATAGCCCATACTGCCTACCGTTACGATACGTCCTTTAGATTTTTCAATCAGCGGAAACAGTAGGCCTTGCAATAGAAAATTGCCGTAGTGGTTTGTACCTAGCTGACTCTCAAAACCATCTTCTGTTATCACCTGCTTAGGCACTTGCGCTATAGCAGCATTAAGCATTAAAGCATCAATACGAGATACCGTCTTAAGCACTTCTACTGCAGCTTTCCTTACTGAAGCAAGTTTTCCTAAATCCACAGTGATATATGATACGTCGATATGATTACCCAACTCGTTTTTATAAGCAGCAATGGTGTCTTCTGACTTTTTAGGGTTACGGTTTAACATCACTACGCTAGCACCTTTAGATAAAAGTATCTTGGCTGCCTCATACCCTGTACCACTTGTTGTGCCCGTAATAAGGAATGTTTTTCCATTTTGAGATTCCATTAATTCTGGCGTCCATCCCTGCTTTCCAAATTTGTTTTTAGTATTCATGATGTTTTTTTATTAATCGTTTTTGTTCTTCTTTTGGTGAAACTTTCACGATACAAATAAACAACAGAAAATGGGCTTGTTACTTAAACTATTTGGTTGATGATGTATACATTTTGGTAGTAGCCAATTTTTTCTTGTTTAATATATTTTTCAAGAGGTAAGTTACAGATAACTTATTTGTTACATTGCTATTTGCCATAATTCTTCACCATTCTCAAAAACATCTTATCAAAACCCTTGTCACTCAACAACTTTCTGCCAAGCAATGATTGTTTTGCCATTTTACCGGCGGCATATCGCGTCTTTGGGTTTTTAGTTTTTATCGCTTTGCTAATCGTAACGGCTATTACGGTAGGTTCGCTATATTGTCCGGGTTTGCTGGTGCTTTGCATCATTTTGACAATAATACGTTTTAGCTCTTTGTAAGGACCAATACTATCGTCGAGCTGTTGGTCCATTGCATGGGCAAAACCGGTATTGATTACGCCAGGTTCTATAATGACCACATTGATGCCAAATTGATTGACCTCTAAGCGAAGACAATCGCTCCATCCCTCTAAGGCATGCTTGGTTGCATGATACCATGCTCCGAGCGGAGTGTAAACTTTGCCACCAACAGATGATACATTGACGATAGTTCCTTGGCCCTGGCTGCGCATTGTGGGCAAAACTGCTTTGGTGACTTCGGCTAAACCAAATAAGTTGACTTCGAATTGCTGTCTGGCTTTTTCATAAGTGATTTCCTCTATCGGGCCATAAACAGCATAACCTGCATTGTTTACCAGTACATCTATTCTTCCCTCTGTTTCAATTATCTTTTGTATTTCAGCACGTACTTGATTATGGTTGGTAATATCTAATGCTACGGCTTTCCCTCCTGCCCAAACAAGTTCATTCATTTTTTCCACTCTGCGTGCAGCCCCATAAACAGTATAACCTTCTTGTATTAATTGCATGGCGGTTGCTTTACCTATGCCACTACTTGCTCCTGTTATAATAACTACCTTTTTCATATCTGTTTAAAATTTTTGTCTTTAAAAAATGTGCCATATCCGGTTGTTGCCGGACAGGAACTCGCATCAACTTTTTTTAATCATCCTCCTGTGTGTACTTTATGATTAATAAAGTTAATGATCGTTTCATAATTCAAACTCTTTAGTTTTCTAAAAATTTATCATAAAACAAAGTTCATACAAGAAAGGTATTTACCACCTAAACAATTTGGTTGAATATGTATACATTTTAGCAACCGGTAATGATAAAATATGTGAAATGAAGAATATAGATTGTTGCAGTTAAACCGTTGGGCAGGGATAGATATAAATCATTGGCCCAATAAAGTTAGCGTAATAAAGATCCTAAAAGCCAGCCTCAAAAATCAATTATTAAAAACATAAGAAAAGAAGTACACACTAAACACCTGCTACCCTATTAATATCAGTTCCTTCTAAATGTTTCAGGGATTGAGGATGATTGTATAAATTAATCATCGCTCTCCCGATTCTTGAAGTTGTAGTAACCGATTTCATCCGCTTCATTAATGGAAACAATGGACGGGTAATCATATAGAGGGTATTATATAATTTTGTTTTCGATTTTGTACCTCGTTCCGGTAAAATAGCGCCGGGACGAAACATATAGGCATCTTTAAATCCCATATTCAAAATCATATTTTCCGTTTTACCTTTTACCCGTGCCCACATTGTGCTGCTTTTTTCAGCACTATCAGTACCTGAACCCGACACATAATTAAAAACCATATTGGGATTTATGCTATATAAAACGGTAGCCAACGCTTTCGACATGGAATAGGTGATTTCGGTGAATTTTTCTTCACGCATTCCTGCACTTGATACTCCCATGCAATGAAAACAGGCATCGTAGCCTACAAGTTGCTCTTTTATTAAAGTAAAGTCCCTGAAATCTTTATGAATAACTTCTTTAACCTTTGGATGTGATATATCTACATGTTTTCGATTTATAAGTAATACCCGTTCTACCGTTGGGTCGTCAATGCACTCAAGTAAAACCCCTTTACCCAACATTCCTGTTGAACCTGTTATTATAGCTTTCATATTTTTCACCACTGAAATCGCAGAAGACACTGAAAGTTTGCTGCATGTCAGTATATTTTAATAGTTATAAATTAATCGTTTAATATCTGCTTTTGGATAGCTCCCAAAATTCACCAGTAAGCCAAGTTCCATTTCGCTTGCTTTTAAATAGTTAATTACCTGTGCATGATGTTCATTTGCTAATTCTTTTACAGCTTTTATTTCAACAATAATTTTATCGAAACAAATAAAATCAGGTATATATTTTTGCTTTAGTACATCTCCTTTATATTCAATATCAATTGGTTGCTGTGATTCAAAAGGTATACCCAGTAGTTTAAACTCTCGCTCCAAACATTCTTGGTATACAGCTTCAAGAAATCCACATCCAATTTCTTTATATACCTCGTAAATGGCTCCTCTAATTTTATAGGTTTCGTCTGAATATAAGTAATCTATAATTTATGTTTATCATTCTGTGTTTTCAGTGGTCAATTCATGTTTCGATATTCCGAAGGACTGTATCCTGTTTTGGATTTAAAAAGTTTGCTGAAATGCTGCGGGTATTCAAACCCAAAATCGAAAGCAATTTCACTAACCGATGAGTTAGACCCCAAAAGTTTTGTCTTGGCTTGCTCAATCATATACAAGGTAATATGTTCTTTTGCACTTTTCCCGGTTTCAATTTTTAGTAAATCACTCAAATAATAACCAGACATATTAAGGGCCTCGCCACATTGTTGCACTGTTGGTAATCCTTGATTTAATAACAACTCCGAAGCAAAATATTCTTTCAGATATTTTTCAAAACGAACCAAGTAGCCTTTATTTAAATTTGTTCGGGTGTAAAACTGACGGTCGTAATATCGGTTACTGTATTTAAATAAGCTTTCCATATTAATGGCAATTAACTCCTGAGAATGCTTATCCATTGTTTCCTTAATTTCGGTTTTGATATTTCTAACAAATTCAAAAAGTATTCGTTTCTCTTTTTCGCTAACGTGTAAAGCTTCATAAACTTCATAGTCAAAAAACGAATAAGTAGTAATAGACTTAGAAAGTGTTGTGTGCCGGATGAAATCAGGATGAAATATTATGGTCCAGCCTTCATCTGAATTTTGATTTTCTATCAGACTCTCTTCAAAATCAAAAACCTGACCTGGTGCTGAAAAAGTTAAAGTACCTTCTTCAAAGTCTAATGAATTTCTGCCATATTTAAAATCAGCCTTACAACTTGTTTTTAAACTTATCATATAAAGATTCAGCCTGTATTTCCCTTCTGGCACCATCAACTCAGCTGCAAAATCCTTACTAAGGGTAACCGAAATTAATGGATGATCAGGACTCTTAAGTCCCATAATCTGATGCATTCTGGTTATGCTGTCTATGTCGATTATCTGTTTCATTATGTCAAGAAATTTATGATTATTAAGGTACGAATAATAGAACTATTTTACAGTTTCCCACCACTTTGTAAATTGTTGCAGAGAATCTTGCAGGTTTACCTTTTCTCCAATCATAGGTGTAATGATACGGATTGGGCTATCTTGCGGTGTTGCTGATATTTTAGAAAGTGGTTCATCCCAATCGTGATTAGCTAATGTGAATTTTCCTGAATGAACCGGCAACAAAGCTTGAGCTCTTAGGTCAGTTGCGGCTTTTAATGGCTCATTGGGAATCATGTGTATATATTTCCATTTGCTATCATACTGTCCGTTTTCAAGAACTGCCAAATCAAAAGGGCCATACCTTTCACCAATTTCTGCAAAGTGTTTATCGTATCCACTATCACCACCTATGTATATTTTTGTGGCTGGAGTAAATAAAGCAAACGAAGCCCACAAGGTGTGGTTGCGTTTAAAACCTCTCCCCGAAAAATGGCGTGCCGGTGCAACATGGGCAATAAAACCTTCATCAAGATAAAGCGGTTTAAACCAATCTTCTTCCATAATTACAGATTTGTCAAACCCCCAACGTTCAAAATGTGCACCAACACCAAGCCCACCTATCACTTTTTTAATCTTTGGTTTTAATTTAAGAACTGTTTCATAATCCAGATGGTCCCAGTGGTCATGAGTAATAAAAAGATAATCAATCTCCGGAATATCATCAGTTGTGTAAACATCGCTGCCATCATAAGCTTTTATATTAAACGAAAAGGGTGAAGCATATCCACTCAACACAGGGTCAACCAATATTTTTTTACCGTCTAACTGCATGAAATACGATGAATGCCCCATCCAAACTACTACGTTTTCAGAAGGCTCTAAAGCCTTCAAATTGGTTTTTAGGGATGGTAAAACAGATTGGGGTTCTTTTGGCTTTGCGGAAAAGAAAAAATCCATGAGCACTTTTCCATAGTTTACTCCCTCGGTAAGCATAGGTGTTGGGCTTAAGTTCTGAAACTGCCCGCTTTTATAGTTCGGTGACTTCTCAATTCTTGAAAGACGGGTACCCGCAGGATGTTTACCAAATCGCGGTGTATTGATAAATATTATGATACCTAAGATTATTGCTGCTATTATAGAAAAAGCTATTATCATTATTTTTTTTATATTCATTTAGATAGAATTTATTTATACCACAAAATACTATAATATTGTTCCTGAATGTGTATATATTTTAGTAAATAATGAATACATTTTCCCGAATAGTCATACTTCAAGCCAATTGCTTACTTCGTTTTCAATAGAGTCCCAACTAAAATTTTCATAGGTATAAAACCCTCTTGGTTTAAGAATTTTAGCACCGGTCACTAGTACTTCAAGGTCAGTAAATGTGCTTCCATTTGCCCCGGCATGTGTACTAAAAAACCTTACTGTTTTTCCGTTTAAACTATGTTTGTGTAAAAATGAACGAATAGGTGAAGTATAGGTATACCACCAAACTGGCGTTCCTATTATTATTTGCTCATATTCATCAAGGTTTAAGTTGAATGGCTTTAAATCTGGTATGTATTGATTTTTAATATGCAGCTTACTTACTTCCAGTACCGTCCCTAAATTGTAATCTTCTTCTAAATCAAGCTTAAAAATATCTGCACCGGTTTTATTGGCAATCATTTCCGCAACACGTTTTGTATGTCCTTGCAATGAGTAGTATATTACCAACGATTTTGACATATTATTCCTCCTTTTTAATTGTGTCTTTGAATGACACTTTTACTTGAAAGCCATTTAAAATATTCTTGTTCACCCATTTCAGCTTTTAGCTCAGCAGAATTAACAGCCGTACCTTCTACTGTTATATAATTTGAAAAGTAAATTATCATGTAATAATAATTCACCTCTAAAGTGGCATCAATAAGCATATCGTAATCAGGTCCAGCTTTTTCTAAAGCACCGTTTATAGCATCATCAATGTTCGTACCCATTAAGTAGGGGTGGTACGAATCGCCTGTTACTTTTTTGTTACCTTGATAAGATGTAACTACATTGTTGCTTTTGTTGGTGACGATAACGCCATTGTCAACTATTGATACACTTTTACACCAAGTAACAATCGCTAAAACTATCAAAGCGATTCCAATTATTATTAATACTATTTTCTTCATTTTGTAATCTTTTATTTTTGAAAAAGGAGTAGGTGAAGTATGATTCATCTCTACCTACTTCTTGCGTTAAATTCAACTTATTACCTAAATATCAGCTTTGTTTTCATGTACATCAACAATAACAACGCGAGTTCCTTTCTCGAATACGTTCACTTCATCAGCAGTTATTTTCGCCTGAATTTCAGGATTATTCGTCGCTGCAAGAAATTCATTAAAGGTTTCTTGGCTATGCCAAATTGTTTCGGTTACCACATCATACTCCAATTCACCCTTGAAATTTGGAGGGAAAATTACCTTATCCTTTTGAAGATAATTACGTCGAATGGTACTCTTTTTTAGTATTGGAAGAAGCTCCATACACAGAGGTATGTGTTTGTTATTGTAATAATCAACGAACTCTTCGTAAGACAATCCATTTTTACTTTTAGCAAATGTTAAATACTTAATCATTTTACTTTTTTTTAGGGTTACTATTACTTGTATTTGGAACAACCATATCACTGATGGTTTTCACTAACTCCTCTTCGGACATTGATTTTTTCATTTGCAACATAGATTCGGCATCAATTCCTGAAACATTGTGTATTGGTGTTTTTTCTGTAGCGCATTTATATATTTTATCTGCTACTTCTTGCGGATCAGATGTTTGGTTTCCCTGTTCAATCATTTGCTCCACTGTTTCATTCATCTTTGCAATCATCTTTAAACAATAATCTCTGAGTTGTTCATCTCCGTTTGAGAAACGACTGTTATCCATAGAAGAATACAGATTTGTTTCATAAGCTCCTGGTGCAATTGTTTTAAATTTAATATTAAAGGGAGCGTATTCAATTGCAAGTGCTTCTGTTAAACCTTCTACAGCAAATTTCGATGCACTGTAAACTGACGAAGATGGGGAACCGATTAATCCCGCCAGTGAAGATATATTGATAATTATACCTTCTTCTTTTGAACGCATAAGAGGAAGGACTTCTTTTGTAACACGCATTAGACCAAATACATTTGTTTCAAACATTACCTTGATATCTCCATCTTTCCATTGTTCAAAAATACCTGCTCCTGAAAATCCGGCATTATTTACCAGTACATCTATACCTCCAAATTTATCCACACCTGCGTCAACTGCTTTGCTAACACTTATCTGGTCTGTAACATCCAGTTTAGTCACCAAAACGTCGCTTAAGGCAGTTAATTCTGTTTCCTTTTCTGGCGAACGCATCGTTGCAATTACATTCCAGCCATTTTTATGAAATAGTTTGGCAGTTAGTTTTCCAAATCCAGAACTACATCCAGTTATTAATATTGTTTTTTTATTCATTATGCAATTTTTTAACACTAGTTATTTTTTAAAAAACAGTAGGTAAAAGCATGCTTATACAATGCTCACCTACCATTTTTTTTGTTTTGCTAACGACTAGACGAAGAATTACGCTTATTCTCCAAAGAATGTGTAGCTGGCATGTTTGGTGTCCATATACTCTTTCCATTCTTGTATTTTACCATCGCGGATGACCAACATAAAGTGGAAGAAGTTGTTATATGTTTTACCACTAACATGCTCACCATAGGTTTCAGCTTCAACGGCAACACGGTCTCCTTCGGCAGTCATTGCTTTGGGAGTAAGCGACATTCCATTGGGGAACATTGCCGGATTTCCTGTTTCCAAACCTCTTACAAAGTCTTTTGTGTGATTCCCTGAAATGGGCATATCACCAGCTACCCAAACTTTTGCATCATCGGCAAATGTTTCTGTTACATAGCTCCAGTTACCATCTGTAATGGCTTTAAATACTGCTTTTACGACTGCTTTGTTCTCTTCTAATTTTAAATCTTTCATTGCTTTAAACTTTTATTTTACATCATTGCTGATGCGTTTGATTTCAACATTAATCTTGCCACGGAGGGTACAATATGAATAATCGTGGGTTCAAACCCACGGTTGACTACAACCTGAATGTCACAGCCCTGAAGGGGCTGAATATAAAACTTTTATGTCGAGTTGATTTTTCAACCCCTCTGGGGCTGCCAGCGAGTTTTCTTGTCTTTACCGTGGGTTGCACCCACGGTTATTCAAAGTAAAACCCCTTCGGGGTAAATGAATTAATGCAAATCAAAAAAATCAACGGCTACTCATATGTTGCTTATTGTCAATAATATGAAGACAATATTTTTCAAGTTAATGCATCATCAGTAGTTTTGTACTATAAATTATGATATGACTTATAACCCTTTTCCCAAATGGGAACCATTTTTCGCATACGTGAATTAAAGATGTATTTAAAGAGCCAATTTGTACCCTTTGGTTTGGGGTCAAAACTCCCTTTATACCTAAGTTCTAATCCATTGTTTTTTGCTGTAAAGAAAAACTCACCCACATAGTTTTTTACCGGCATTCCACCGGGGCGGGCAGCATAACTAAAATAATGAGGCGCATCAAAGCCAACAATGTCTTCCTCAAGCTTTATGTTTCCGATGGTTAGTTTAAGTAGTGCTCCCAAACCCGATGGGTGTCCTTCGCCTTCTTTGAGTAATGAAATTTCGCCAATCATTATATCAGACTGAGTATACCATTCATGGTCTACATGAAAATCCCAAAACTTCTGAGGTTCAAACCCCGGATAGAAATGAGTGAATTCAAATGTTATTTTCGACTTTGCCATCATCTTCTGTTTTAAAATTTTGTACGCTACAAATTTCCTTGTTTAGGCATTCTTGCATGAATACATTTTAAGGATTGACGAATACTTTTTCCGTATTACCATGATTGTTTTCTTACAACCACTTTTTTAGTGCGTTATCACTAATCTTTTTCAAGTGATTTCGTTTTGACTCCATTTGAGCTTCCTTGTGCGGAAGTTTGATTTTATCTTCAGATACATAAACACCCGTTTTGCCTTCATACTCAGAAGATATGGCTAATCGAACAATCCGGTCTGCACCAACTTCTGTAGGAGATGCCATTACATTCATAAAAAACTGCATCATCTTTTCTGGCCCTTCAAGGTTGCTTAGTAGGTTTGATTTTATATATCCAGGGTACAGATAATTTACAGTTACCTCCTTTCCGTCTAGTTTTTTAGCTAAATCAATAGAAAACATATTCATTGAAAGTTTTGCCTGGGTATAGCTATCAACAGTATCAAAATTCAATTTTGATTCAATGTCATCAAAATCTATTTGCTTAATAAAGTTGGTATTGGTCGTAAGATTCACAATACGCGAAGGTGATGACTGCTGAATTCTTGGAAGTAAAAGGTTTGTTAACAGATACCCTCCTAAATAATTGACTGCCCAATTGGTTTCAAAACCATCAGAGGTAAAGGTTGGTTTTGTCATATTGATGCCAGCATTATTAATTAATACGTCAATTTTGCTATACTCAGCCATAATTTGTTCAGCACACTTTTTAACGCTATCCATTGAAGCCAAATCACAAATTTGAAGACTTAATGAACCTAAACCTTCACTCTTGACTATTTCACTAATTACATTTTCTGTTTTCGTTTTATTGCGCCCAAGAACGACAACATGTGCCCCCATAGCGTAAAGCATCTCTACGGCCACACGTCCCATACCATCAGTTCCTCCGGTAAATACAATGGTTTTGCTTTTCAGATTTTTATCCTTTTCAGGGATTGCATGTTTGGGATTAGGTTTTCTTCGTTGGGGAAGAAATAAGTTTACTAATATTCCAAGTTTTGAATTTGCCATGCTTCTTCGTTTTAAGATTACATGGCAAATTTCTATATAACAGCTTTTTCGTATGTATATATTTTAAGGAAAGATGGATACTTTTTGCGGAAGCTATTTATTTTGAGCTTGAAAAGTAATAAAACCTAACTTTGAAAATTATAGTATACCATGTGATTTACGAAGAGCGAGTTGGTTAACATTGAACTCGTTTACAAATTAGTATTGCTGATTATTCCTCCGCCCGACAAATTTAGAACAAGTTCGATTTGTTCTCACTTATCGCTATAATTTTGGTTTGTGCCTTAGCTTGTGCGAAACGAAGTTCACAAACATAAAAAAACAATATTCTAATACTGTGAGTAATTGCAAATGGGTGCAATGTGCGCGGGTTTCCCAACACACACCGCATTGCCATATCTAATGATAGAATCATAAGTATAAATAAATAACACGCATGTAAAGTTCCGGGCAAAAGATTACAGAAAAAAAGGGCCTGCTATCCCCCAAATCGTGTAAGGCTATGAATTTTTACAGCGCTTTGGCCAACATGTCATGCCCAAGGGATTTGTTCGCGTTAGAAAGTATGGCATAAATCACCATACCACCAAACGAAATCTTGATCTGGCATTTTTCACCCCTGCGCAACAAACAAACCCACATCTGGAAGTTATATCAGAATCAAAACAAGAAAAAATAAAACGCATGACAGGAAAAGATGGTTTATAAGCAAAACAAAGTGGTACACTGTATTCTTAAGACAAAAAAAACGCAAAAACCCCCATTAAAATACATGGCAGGTATTTAAACCGGGTTGTAGCTCAACCTGGAATAATTGCTGGGTCTTGCAGACCGCTGATATTCCTATTTATTGTGGCTAGTTTTTATTTCTAATTATTCTAACAATTCTATTGTTAATTATTTCTGATAAGTTCCAATTGTACAGTTTAGGGTCTGTCGTGCTATAGAATTCAACAACAACTGCATCAATATCTTTATGATATTTTGCAAAACTCTGGTATCCCGGTACCCAACCAGAATGTTCATATTCATAAATGGAAGAATATATTTCCTGTTCTCCCTGTTCAAACAATGTTCCTTCGTTCAGTGCTCTTAGGAATGTTCCCACGTCTTCCGCCGTAGCTAACATACCATGTTCATCTGCCTTTAAATCATGGGGATGCCCCACATGGTAACCACTCATCACATTATCCAAATTTACTTCGCTTAAAGAACTAAAAGTATTGTTTAGATTTAAGGGATTTAAAATTTCTTCCTGTATGAATTGAAAGTTGCCATATCCTAGTGCATCATCCATTATTTTATTGATTAATAAATAATTCGTATTGCAATATTCATAGTTTTCACCAGGTTCAAAGTTTGCAGGTTTATCCAGAATCAATGCAAGGCTTTCTCCATATGACTCAGATGGAGCTGCCCAGAAATTTGGCGCGTCTGTAAAATTGGGGATTCCACTTCTATGCTGTATCATTAATCTTAGGGTAATTTTCTCAGCATTTTCAATTCTTCCTACAAGTTCAGGTAAATAATCAGCGATGGTTTTATCTAAAGAAAGACGTCCATCTCTTACCAATTTGGTGACTGCCACAGCATCATATAGCTTACTGATGCTGGCAATTTTAAATAAGGCTTGAGGTTTGGCAGGTATCTCGGCTTCTCGATTATGCCAGCCTGCGGTATAATACTGAGGTGGTTTACCAGCTTGGTCTACAAAGACAATCATCCCGTCAAATCCATGACCTATTGCTTCTTCTAACTGCTCTTGAACCGTATCAGGTAGCGGAAGTATCCATGCCTTCACCAAAAGCCAGGGCACGAAGAACATAGAAACAATGGTTCCCACTAGTAGTATAATTCTGATTATTTGTTTCGTGTATTTCTTTGTCATAATATTTTGGAATGGCAGTTTTATTTCAGAAACATATAAACGACCTATGCTATCAATGAAGTTGAATTGTTTTTTAGGTAAAAATAATCATCCTGTTACATGAAGATACGTTGTACTTTCTTAAGATAGATTTTTCAAGGCTTCAATAATTTCATCGGGTTCTGAACGAGTTCTATAGTCAACGTTAACATAGCTCCATGTAACTACGCCGTCCTGTCCTAATATTAACGTAGCTGGAATTGGCAATATGTTACCGTTGCCATTATTAATTTTTTCTAAATCAAGTTTACGATCTACTCGCATATGTTCTGCTAAAAACTCTGGCACTTCCCATGCAACACCATATTGCAGAGCAACTTTTGCGTCTTGGTCAGACAATACAGTAAAGTCCATATTACTAATTTCATCATTTGTCAATGACCCATCCGGTACTTGTGGGCTAATGGCAACCAATGTAGCTCCTAATGCATGAATGTCATCTAGTTTAGCTTGCAAAGCTCTAAGTTGCAAGTTACAGTAAGGACACCAATTACCTCTATAAAAAGTAATAACAACAGGACCTTTCTCTAATAAAACATCTAATGATATTGATTTGCCTGCCGGGTTAGGTAGCTCAAAGTTAGGAGCTTTTTTCCCAATTTTAATTGCATTTTTCCCTTGTTCAAACTCTTTTTCTTTTTTAATAATATCATCGACACCATTCATAAACGCAGGATTAGCTTGTCGTCCAGATGCTATTTTAGCATCAGTTAGCTCTTTTAATTTTCTCATATAATTACATTAGTTATATTTCCATTCCTAGCTTAGGATTATTTTCACATACTCCGCCAAATTTCGATTTCTCATTTTAATTCTGTCCAACGGTTAAATTTAGTATAATTTTCCTACACAATATTTGACCCGATAGCTTAAGAAATTAATAGAGTTTCTTTATTTAGGGAATTAACACGTAGAGTAGAGCCTGATAGTCTACTCAATTACTGTGACTAAAAGTAACAATAATAAGTAAACTATCAGCACCCCCTGCATCAAACCGTATCCCGATGTTCGTGGACAGGCTGTGAGGTTTTCCCTCATATGCTTACGCTTGCGCATTACGGCTTGGTCATTTGAACATACCGAGCTTCAGCGACAATCCTCACGGACATAACTGTCGGCAGCTCTTCTAAATGAACAGTACATTATTGCGATAAGAGAGAGCAGAATCAAGCTTGCTTGAATTATGCCGAACGAAGCAATGATCTTTAAGAAAATTATTTAGGTAGGATTTACACCTACTGGATTACCACAGCTTCGTTGGCACACCAACGTACTACATATAACGCGATTTAATGCGATATATGCTTTGTTGCTTTTTAGTAATTACTTCAACCACCCCTCAAAATTATCCTTATTAATCACTTCAAATGAAGCATTTGGATATGCATTCCTCCATTGAGATGGAACTTTAACCTTACTTTCTTTCCATTTGAATTCATAACCAAATAATGCCCCCTCTCTCTCTTCAACCCAATCGACTTCTTGTTGGTCGTATGTTCTCCAAAAATAATTATTTGACATAAGTCTTTGGTATTCCTGATATTTTAGTCTTTCACTAATCATATAGTTTTCCCATAAAACACCAATATCATTTCGTGATTCAATAGGGTTAAAATTTGCAATCACAGCATTTCTAATTCCATTATCCAAGAAATACCACCTTGAATTTTTAGTTATTTCTTTTCTTAAGTTTCTACTAAATCCTTCAACTTTGTGAAGAATAAATACCTTACTTAATAAATCCAAGTACTTTTCAACAGTATTCTTACTTATTCCTAATTGATTACCCAATTCCTGAAGCGAAACTTTTCCACCAATTTGAAATGCAATCAGTCTTAATAAGTTGAATATTTTTTGTGAATTCTTAATGTTTTCATAAACCAAAATATCTTTCAGCAAATATGAACTAACCATTTCGTTTAAGTAATCAATCTTGTCTTCTCTATCAGGCAAATGTAATAATTCCGGGTAATTCCCAAAAACCAGTCTTTCACGTACTTTGTCAACTTTAGAAATACTATTTTCAATTTGGTTGTATTCATTTTCAGACAGAGCAAATAAGTTAAATGAATATTTTCTACCCGTTAAAGGTTCTCCAGCATCTTTGTGAATATCAAATGATGATGAGCCTGAAATAATAATTTTAAGTCCATTAATCTCATCAATCATAAGCTTCAGTTTCAATCCTATTTCAGGTATTTTTTGTGCCTCATCAATGTATAGAAACTTAAATGAACCTAAAATCTGTTTATAGTTTTCTACACTTCTAATTGCAAGTTTGTCATGGACATTTATATCTTCTCCATTTAATGTAAGTACAGGTTCATTTACTAGGTCAAGTATTTCTTTTACAAGCACGGTTTTTCCAACACAGCGAGCTCCGAAAACTATTACAACTTTGTTTGATTGCAATTTCTTTATTATGTTCTTCGATAAGTCTCTGACTAAATATTCCATAATTCCGTCATTGGTTTGACGCAATTTACCATATTTCCGTTAAAGTATCAAATTTGCAGTTCGCTCATATTATTAAAGCGTAGAGTAGAGCCTGATAGCTTACTCCGTTTTGTTAATCATAAAAGTAACAATAATAGGTAAACTATCAGCGCCCCCTGCATCAAACCGTATCCCGATGTTCGTGGACAGGCTGTGAGGTTTTCCCTCATATGCTTACGCTTGCGCATTACGGCTTGGTCATTTGAACATACCGAGCTTCAGCGACAATCCTCACGGACATAACTGTCGGCAGCTCTTCTAAATGAACAGTACATTATTGCGATAAGAGAGAGCAGAATCAAGCTTGCTTGAATTATGCCGAACGAAGCAATGATCTTTAAGAAAATTATTTAGGTAGGATTTACACCTACTGGATTACCACAGCTTCGTTGGCACACCAACGGTCATAATAAAGCGCGTAGGCTGATTTGAAAAGCAAGACAACCAAAATCCAGCAGAGCCGAACTTTTGTTTTGGTTATAAATTTATCATTTTCACTAGCCGAAGCCTTAGTTTCGGTGAACTTATTTAATGAACTAAACTCCCAATATTTTGCTCACAGCCTATGACCTTTTTTTTTGTTGTGGCCTTTTCATTCTTTTTCTATTATTCAACATTCCAATATTCAGCACATTTTTCCTGTTCGGCAATTCTCAATATTGAAAATCCCAATTCAATGGCTTTACTAAAACTTTCACAAGCTTGTTCTTTCTCTCCCAGTTCATATAAAGCTAATCCGCGCATGAAATATGCATTCTTTTGATTTGAATCTAATGCAATAGCTTTATTGCAATCTAACACAACCCCTTTCATATCATTTGGAAATCTTGTCCCTGCTCTGTTTATATAAACTCGTGCATTAGTTGAATCACTCTTTATATAATTATCAAAATCTGGTCTCGCCTTTTTTGGTTCGCCAATTGCCATATATAATCTTGCTCGATTTAGATGCAAACTTGCATTTGGATTATTAGATAATTTTTCATCAAGTTCACCAAGTAATTCCTTGAAATTTGGTTTTGTCCAAAATCCCATTGTTGTTTTAATTCTTCCGTTACAATTGTCATCTATTAAATCAAAAGCGATATAATATTTATTTTCATAAATTTTATAAATTCCTTTTTCTGTACACATTTTACCTTCCTTATCTTGGAAAATGATTGTATCATTTCTTATTTCATATTCTGAAATTATATCAATTGTTCGGTCGTTTCCAAAATCACCTTCAATTATTCCATTTTCTTTAAAATCAAAACTGATTGATCCCGAGTGTCCAATCCTTACCCATTTGCCAAGAATAGAATTTTCAGTCTTTGTGCTTTCTTGGTCATTTTGATTAATCTTCTTTGTGCCTTGATTGCAACTGGTTAAAAGTCCAATTGTAATAATTATTAACAAAATGAATCCTTTTTTCATGTCAACCTTATTTATGTTAATTATTCGTTTCTTTGAATTGGCTATAACGGCAGTCTGTCTAAAAACTAAAAGCAACTGATTTTTTGTTGCTTTACAGGCTATTTTTCAGCTTGTTTTAGGCCGTTCTATTTACGAATTGAAAATAATGATAATAATTTGTTTTGATAAGTAAATGGCTTAAAAT
>NZ_JBNGOS010000021.1:0-117818 GCF_050589685.1 Saccharicrinis sp. 156 | reverse complement strand
AGTGGGAGAGTAGGTCGCCGCCCATCTTTGACAAGAGGACAGTTTTCGAAAGAGGACTGTCCTTTTTGCGTTAATCGCGTTTTTTCCACCAGTGCCCTGTCAGGCGCTTCACAACGGAGCTATTTCCAAGGCGATGTCAACTGTTCCGAAATTTAGATTTTTTGGAAACTTTGCTTAACACTTCAACTTTTTTGAGAATGTTTCTGGGATTAATTATATTTTATGAAAAATATCAGCTAATTTCGGCACGCATTTAAATTAGGCCAATAACAAAAGTAATTCAGAAGATGACTGATAAAAGAATTGAAAATATAAACGTAAGTGCGGAAGAGGCAATTATCACCCCAAATCAATTAAAAGACCTTTACCCTCTCAACGAAAATATTATTAAGACGATTGAAGAAGGCCAAAATACTATTAAAAGAATTCTTAGAGGTGATGACAGACGGTTATTAGTTGTTGTTGGACCTTGTTCGATTCATGACATAGATGCTGCGAAAGAATATGCCCAAAAGCTAAAAAGGTTAGCCGAAGAAGTGAACGGATCATTGTACTTGGTGATGCGGGTATATTTTGAGAAACCTAGAACTACAGTAGGTTGGCAAGGATTAATCAATGATCCATATTTAGATGATACTTATAAATTAGAAGAGGGATTAAAGCAGGCAAGGGAATTATTGTCGTATATAGCCGAACTAGGGTTACCTGTGGCCGGAGAAGCATTGGATATAGTCACTCCTCAATACATTCAGGATTTAATTTCGTGGACAGCCATTGGTGCCAGAACAACAGAATCTCAAAGCCATAGAAAAATGGCAAGTGGTCTTTCATCTGTGGTTGGTTTTAAAAACGGAACCGATGGGAATATAAAAATAGCGATTAACGCATTGGAATCGGTGGCTTCACCGCATAATTTTATTAGTATTGATCCCGAAGGGCATGTTGCTGTTGTAAGAACAAAGGGAAATGCTGATACCCATATTATTTTAAGAGGAGGTAAGAGACCAAATTACGATAAGGAAAGTGTTAGGGATTATGAGAAACGCCTCGAAGAAGCAGGACTTCCGGCGCGATTAATGATAGACTGTAGTCATGCCAACAGTTTAAAAAAAGCTGAGAATCAGAAGTTGGTTTTAAAAAGTATTGAGGAACAAATTCTGGCCGGGAATAATTCTATTATGGGAGTTATGGTAGAGAGCAACCTGTTCCATGGGAAGCAATCTATTCCTTCTGATATATCCACGCTAAAGTACGGAGTATCTGTAACAGATGAGTGTATTGGGTGGGATGAAACGGAGCAATTGTTAAAGAAGTTTGCTAATGCTGTTAATTCATCTTTAAATCAAAATCACTCAAAAACCTCATAATTAGCCGTAGACTTGTTTAGCGTAGATTCTTTTTTTCCTAAAATCAGGGTGTAGAGTTTTTTGCGCCAAGCTGTTTGTCGGGTGAATTCAGCAAAATTTGTATTTTTCCATGTAATATTTAATTTTTCAGTTGTCTTGGGGCCAATATAACAATATACTGCATCGGCAACTTTAGCGTTATTGTTCTTCCTGGTGAATTGAACATTTGTTGTATTTGCAAGTAATCGAATCCCCCTCATTGAACATTCATTTTTGAGCGAATTTATAATGTTATTGTATTCTGGAATTTGTTCGTCGGTTATTGCATGAGAGTACTTACCCCCAATGTTTATAACGGGACGGATTTGTAAGGTATTAATATTGTACTTATCGAATACCGTGAAGAATTTATTCAATTCTGATAGATTCTTATTGTTGACCGTATAATTAATCCTTATTTCAGGATACTTTGACTTTTTAATATTTTTATATTTCTCAATTAATTCAAGCGTATTTAAAAAGCGATTAAACTTTGAGTTTGTCATAAAGTGCTCGTAAGATTCTTTTGTTACGCCATGACAAGAAAGGGTGAGTTCGTTTAGTTTAATATCAGTCAGATATTCAATTTGCTTTTCTGTTAATAATTGTCCGTTGGTAACTACGCCAACGTCCGGTACGTTGTATTCTTTAGCTAATTTTACAAGTTCAATAAAGTTTCTGTGTGTTGTGGGTTCTGCACCACATCCAACATAGACTTGAAAAGCGCGTGGAAATAGTACTTTTGCAATATGGCTGAAATCAATTTCAGGAATGATGCCTTTTAACTTTTTGCGCTGCTCCATGGAGCTGAAGTAACACATTCTGCAAAACAAATTACAATTGAGCGAAGGATCAATCCTTACCGATAAATGTCTTCTGTCCAATAAATGCAAAACATAGATTCCTATTAATTTTAGGGTAGTACTTTTTATTTTCGTACTAATATTTAAAAGTGTATAAAAATTCATGATTCTAATATCTTGTATAAAGTATCTGGTAAAAGTAAGCTTTTTAGAATTTAAAGGATCGTATTTAGGTAATGTTGTGAAAAAGTAATAGAAAAGTTGTTTTTGAGGTAATAAAATTGAAAGAAAAGCCGGTGTAAAGCCATTAAAATTATGGGGTTAAAGTGTTGAGAATAAAATGCGTTTAAATAAACGCCATCTCTATTGTCAAGTATCGCTCGAACTATTATATTTGTACACTTTTTAAAATTAGGAGAATTAAGAACAGATGGGTGCTAAGTTCAAAGAATATAAAGGATTAGATTTATCTCAGATAAATAAGGATGTATTAAAACGTTGGGAAGACAACAATACTTTCGGGAAAAGTGTAACCGACCGGAAAGGCCATCCTTCATTTGTTTTTTACGAAGGGCCTCCTTCTGCCAACGGACTGCCAGGTATTCATCATGTTATTTCACGCTCATTAAAAGATATTGTTTGCAGGTACAAAACGCAACAGGGATTTGAGGTTAAGCGCAAAGCGGGTTGGGACACGCATGGTCTTCCTGTTGAACTTGGTGTGGAAAAATCTTTGGGTATTACGAAAGAAGATATTGGAAAAAAAATATCTGTGGCAGAATATAATGCCTCTTGCCGTAAAGATGTGATGAAATATACCGATGTGTGGGAAGATTTAACCCACAAAATGGGTTATTGGGTGGATATGGATCATCCATATATCACTTATGACAATAAGTATATTGAAACGTTATGGTATTTGTTAAAAGAACTTTATAATAAAGGATATCTGTACAAAGGATTTACCATTCAACCCTATTCCCCGGCTGCAGGAACCGGACTGAGTACGCATGAACTGAATCAGCCGGGCTGCTATCGTGACGTAAAAGATACAACCTGTACCGCACAGTTTAAAGTAATAAGGGATGCAAAATCCGATTTCTTATTTGAAGGTGTTGAGGAAGAATTGTTCTTTTTAGCCTGGACCACTACCCCTTGGACTTTGCCGTCGAATACCGCATTGGCTGTTGGGCCACAAGTGGTCTACCAAAAGGTGAGAACTTTTAATCCGTATACGGGAACACCTGAGGTGGTGGTATTGGCCAAAAATCTGGTTTCAGCATATTTTAATGTTAAAAATGCAGAGCTGTCTTTAGACGATTACAAACCTGGGGATAAGAAAATTCCTTTTGAATTGCTGGAAGAATATACCGGGAAACAACTTGAAGGATTGAGGTATGAGCAACTGATTCCCTGGGTGAAACCTGATGGCGATGCATTCAGAGTAATTTTAGGCGATTATGTGACCACCGAGGATGGAACCGGAATGGTGCATATTGCCCCTACTTTCGGTGCCGATGATGATAGAGTTGCCAAGGTTGCCGGTATTGTTCCGCTTATCCTAGTGGATAAAGAAGGTAAGCGAAATCCGATGGTGGATAAAACCGGAAAATTTTTCCTAATAAAAGATTTGGATCCGTCGTTTGTAAAAAACTTTGTGGATCTGGACACCTATATGGAGTACGCAGGTCGTTACGTGAAAAACGACTATGACGATAGTTTAACGGAGAAGGATCCGACTTTGGATGTGGATATCTCGGTTATGCTAAAGCAGGGGAACCGGGCTTTTAAAGTGGAGAAACATACGCATAACTATCCGCATTGCTGGAGGACTGACAAACCGGTGCTTTATTATCCTCTTGACTCATGGTTTATAAAAACCACCGCCGTTAAGAAAAGGATGATGGAGTTAAATAATACAATCAACTGGAAGCCGGAATCGACGGGGACGGGTCGATTTGGTAAGTGGTTGGAGAACCTGGTTGATTGGAACCTGTCGCGCTCCCGTTATTGGGGTACGCCTTTGCCTATCTGGCGCACTGAAGATGGAAAAACAGAAAAATGTATTGGTTCTGTTGAAGAGCTGACAGAAGAAATAAAAAAAGCGGTTGCTGCAGGCGTGATGGAGAAAAGTCCTTATGGGGACTTTAAAGCCGGAGACTTTTCGAAAGAGAACTACGACAAGGTAGATTTGCACCGTCCATATGTTGACGATATCGTATTGGTTTCCGACAAAGGAGAAAAAATGTACCGCGAACCAGATCTGATTGATGTTTGGTTCGATTCCGGGGCTATGCCATATGCACAAATGCATTATCCTTTCGAAACGGAAGGAGAAGATGGTTCATCATTGGTGTTTCCTGCTGATTTTATCGCAGAGGGTGTGGATCAAACCAGAGGTTGGTTCTTTACCTTGCATGCTTTAGGTACAATGTTATTCGATTCGGTTGCCTTTAAAAATATCATTTCCAATGGTTTGGTGTTGGACAGAAATGGCAACAAGATGTCCAAACGTCTAGGTAATGCAGTGGATCCTTTTGAGGTAATCGAACAGTTTGGTTCAGACCCGTTGCGTTGGTATATGATTACCAATGCACAACCCTGGGACAACCTAAAGTTCGATGAGAATGGTATAGATGAAGTTAGACGTAAGTTCTTTGGTACGCTGTACAATACATATTCTTTCTTTTCGTTATATGCCAATGTAGATGGATTCACAGGGCAGGAAGAAGAGGTTCCGGTTGAAGAGCGCCAGGAAATCGACAGGTGGATCATCTCTTTATTGAACACCTTGATTAAAGACGTAACAGACAGCTTTGAGTCCTATGAACCAACGAGAGCGGGAAGAGCGATCCAAAACTTTGTTACCGAGAACCTGAGTAACTGGTATGTCCGATTAAACAGAAAACGATTCTGGGGTGGCGGGTATTCTAAGGATAAAATTGCGGCATATCAAACGCTATATACTTGTCTGGAAACAATAAGTAGGTTGTCGGCACCGATTGCCCCTTTTTATATGGATCAATTGTATAATGACTTGCATTCCGTTTCAGGAAAAGCTAAATTTGATTCAGTACACCTGACAGCTTTTCCTAAATATGACGAGAGCAAAATAAATAAGGCCTTGGAACAACGAATGCTTTACGCTCAGAATATTTCTTCAATGGTTCTTGGACTAAGAAGAAAAGAGAGCCTGAAAGTTCGTCAACCGCTTCAAAAGGTGATGATACCTATTTTAGATGTAGAGTTTCATGAACAGGTGGATAAAATTAAAGACTTGGTGCTTTCTGAGGTTAACGTAAAGGAGATGGAGTTTTTAACGGATACTTCCGGGGTATTGGTAAAGAAGATTAAGCCTAACTTTAAGACTTTAGGTCCTAAATACGGTAAGATGATGAAACAAATTGCGGGATTTATCAACCAGATGGGGCAGGAAGAAATAGCGCTGATCGAAAGAGAGGAAAAAATAAATACGCAAATTAATGGCGAAACGGTAGAACTTTCTATCGAAGATGTGGAAATTATGTCGGAAGATATTCCCGGTTGGCTGGTCGCTAGCGAAGGGAAAATTACTGTTGCTTTAGATATCAACATTACCGAGGAATTGAAACAGGAAGGAATCGCCAGAGAATTTGTCAATAGAATTCAAAACTTAAGGAAGGATTCCGGTTTTGATGTGACGGATAAGATTAACCTGGAAATAGTGAAAAATGATGCGATAAATCAGGCAGTAATCAACTATAAAGATTATATTGCGTCGCAAACATTGGCTGAGGAGATAAATTTGGTTGATAAGTGTAACGAAACCGAAGCCAAACTCGTAGAGGTCGACAATGATGTTGAAACCTACATTTTTGTAACAAAAAACACGTTGTAATTCAAATTCTAACTGTTATGGCTGAAAAGACCCGATATTCCGACGAGGAATTGCAAGAATTTAAGCAAATTATAAATGCTAAATTAGGCAAGGCTAAAAAAGATTATGAGCTTTT
Organism: Saccharicrinis sp. 156; assembly: GCF_050589685.1. Classification (NCBI taxonomy): domain Bacteria; kingdom Pseudomonadati; phylum Bacteroidota; class Bacteroidia; order Marinilabiliales; family Marinilabiliaceae; genus Saccharicrinis; species Saccharicrinis sp. 156. The sequence continues at coordinate 111,638 of NZ_JBNGOS010000021.1, read as the reverse complement.
AAGAAATACCATTACGCATGGTGATGGTAATGATACACAAGACACCTCTCCAACTTTCAAGGTGTTGGAAGAAGGAGCCGCTGTGCTCTCTAAGGAAGAGGCCGGAAAATTAGCACAGCGTCAGTTAAAGTTTATTCAGCACTTGCAAGCGGCTCTTGTGCGTATCGAGAATAAAACTTATGGAGTTTGTCGCGAAACCGGTAAGTTAATCTCCAAAGAAAGGTTAAGAGCTGTTCCACATGCCACTTTAAGCATTGATGCTAAAAGAAATCAGAAGTAAAAACCCTCCCGGTCTCGCCAATAGGGAGAGACCTGGTAGTGAGGTGATACATATTTGGTATGTGGTGGATTTACTTATTATCTTTAGGGTAAAGAATAAATAATTAAGCTGTAAATAGTCCCTCCCCTGGGGGAGGTTAGGAGTGGCGTATAAATTTTAAAATAATGCTTTCAATATTAAAAAAGCCGATCACCATTGTGTTTTTGGTGTTGTTGATTGATCAGGCTTTAAAAATTTGGGTGAAAACCCATATGATGTTGGGTGAGGAGTTCAGTGTATTTGGAGATTGGTTTATCATTCACTTTATTGAAAACAACGGAATGGCTTTCGGAATGGAGTTGGCCGGCAAGTTCGGTAAAATCATTCTTAGCGTGTTTCGAATAGTCGCAGTTATTGCTATTGGCTATTACCTTTATCAACTTACCCGTAAAAAAGCCCCAACCGGCTTAATCGTTAGCATATCGTTGGTGTTGGCCGGTGCATTGGGAAATATAATCGATAGCGCTGTCTATGGCTTGATTTTTAACGACAGTTATCCGCAAGTGGCCTCTTTATTTCCAGCCGAAGGAGGATATGCGCCATTTTTACATGGTAAAGTGGTGGATATGTTTTACTTTCCTTTGTTAGAAGGTAATTTTCCCGATTGGTTTCCGTTTTGGGGCGGGGAACATTTTGTGTTTTTCCGTCCGGTATTTAATGTGGCGGATTCTGCCATAACGATAGGGATAATACTGATCCTTCTTTTTCAGCGTAAATATTTTAAATAGTAAAAATATTTTGATTCGGAATGTAATACAATTACTGTGTAACATTCCGATTTTTTACATAATCAAAGCCGAATGACTTTCGCATTTCATAAAACTGACATGTAGATTATGTGACTCAGGAAGCGAAGCGCACCTAATATTTGATGGGTTTCCTTGTGAATATTACATGTTAGAGGTTGTGCTATAATTAAATGGAAGAATTTGATAGCTTGTAATTATTAAGCGAGGGATTTGTATTCTTATGGTTTCATAATGTAATTGAAGTCATATTTCGAAGGTAAAATATCAATATAACACATTTGAATTAAGAGATTTCATGAGAGAAAAACTGTTTCTACTGGCAATTTTTATTTTGTTGCCCCTTTTACGAGACATTAAAGCCCAAAATGTTGACCCTTCTGCAGTTAACGTGAGTACTTTAAGTACTTCTGAAATACAACAACTGATATCAGAGATGAACAAAAGGGGCATGTCCGAATCCGAAGCTATTGTTCTGGCAAGAGCTAGGGGTATGTCAGAATCCCAAATTAGTCTGCTGAAGCAAAGAATAGCTGAAGTCAAGATGGGTGGCGGACAAGCCAATGAAGTATATTCTTCGGATGATGCGATGTATTTAAATGAAGATGTATTAAGTGCTAAAGCTGAATTGGATTTTACAAAAGTAGATTCCCGCATATTTGGATTCTCTTTTTTCAATAACGAGAACTTATCTTTTGAGCCCAGCGTAAATAGCGCGGTATCTCCGTCCTATATGTTAGGAAGCGGTGATGAGATTTCTATTGATGTATGGGGAGCTTCACAGCAGAGTTATTTATTGATGGTTGACAGGAACGGAAATATAAATATCCCAAATATTGGTCCTATCTCTATTGGAGGACTAACCCTTGAAAACGCATCCCAAAAGATAAGAAGCAAGTTAGTATTGATATACAGAGATCTCGCATCTCAAACTCCAAGGACTTTTGCCAGTATCAACCTGGGTCAAATAAGAAGTATTAAAGTGAATGTTATTGGCGAGGTGTTTGTTCCGGGCACGTATACTATTTCAGGTGCATCTACAGTTTTTAACGCACTTTATCTTGCAGGTGGGCCAAACCCTTCGGGTTCGTTTAGGGAAATAAAATTAATTAGGGACGGAAAGGAAAAAGCCATACTGGATGTGTACGACTACCTGATTAATGGAAACTCAAATGTTAATATTAATTTAAGAGAAGGTGATGTGATTTTGGTTTCTCCGTACCTGAATAGGGTTGTTTTGGAAGGGGAGCTAAAACGGGCTGGTATTTTTGAAGCCAAACAAGACGAGACAGTAGGAGATATGGTGCTATATGCCGGAGGTTTTACGGATGATGCATACACGCATCGTCTTCAGTTGTATAGAAAAACCGGTAGAGACAGATTGTTTAAGGATGTTTTAAATAAGGATTTGGGAAACACAAAAATATCCAATGGTGATAGTATTTTTGTGGGAAAGATTATCGAGCGTCTTCAAAATAGGGTAACTATCAATGGTGCAGTGTATCGTCCGGGTGACTATGAGTTAACCCAAGGGCTTAATTTATCGGAACTGATTAAAAGAGCGGATGGACTGAGGGAGGATGCCAGTATGGAACGAGGTATTATAACAAGGGTGAAAGATGATTTTAGCCTGCAAAGCATCGCCTTTAACGTGTCCGACGTAGTCAACGGAAATTCAGACGTGGCGATGAAAAGGGAAGATGTTATCAGGATATCATCCATCCATGATCTTAGAGAATATCGGACTGTACAAATTTATGGAGAGATTCAGAGACCTGATAAATACGATTTTAAAGAAGGTATGACTATTGAAGATTTAATCTTTGAGGCCGGGGGGTTCCTTGAGTCCGCATCTGACGCTTACATTGAGGTAGCCCGGAAATTAACAGTGGATGAAGGTTCGGAAGTGACAGATAATATGGTACATGTGTTTAAAATGAAGGTGCCGCGAAACCTTGAGTTGGAAAACACTGAAGCATCCTTTAAACTGCAACCTTTCGATTTTGTATTTATACGGGAGTTGCCGGGATATGAAGAGTCTGCAGTTGTTAAAATCACTGGGGAAGTAGCTTATGCAGGAGAATATGCGTTGTCTTCGAAAACAGAAAGGATTTCTGATTTATTAGAAAGGGCAGGAGGTATCACTAAGGACGCATACACGGAAGGTGCTATGGTTACAAGAAGAGTGAAAATAAGCGAGAAACAAAAACGTCTTCGACTGGAATTATTAGAGCGTGACAGCACACTGGAATTTACAGACCTGGATTTTGAGGTGGTAGGTGTAAGTTTGACGAAAGCTTTGCAATATCCAGGAAGCAGGGATGATGTTTTCCTAAAAGATGGGGATGAGATTTATATTCCGCGCGAAATTCAAACTGTAAAAATATCAGGCGAAGTGTTGAATCCAATTTCATCCAACTTTATTAAGGGGAAACCCTTAAAGTCCTATATATGGGAAGGTGGAGGTTTCGGCCTAAGTGCTAAACGGGGAAAAGTATATGTGGTGTATCCCAATGGATCGGCTTCCGGAACCAAAAGATTTTTCTTTTTCCGTAATTATCCTAAAGTAACAGCAGGTTCCGAAATTGTTGTTCCAGCAAAACCATATAAAGATCCTCTTCCTGCATCTGCATGGATCGCGATGGCCAGTGCCATGGCATCTGTTGCAGTGGTCATCTCTAATATTAATTTTTAATTATCATCATTATTCGTGTTCATCTAATGTCTAAACAAGAAATACAAGAAATAAGAAAACATCAGATAATTAAAGACGATGAAATAGATTTAATAGCCCTGATTAAAACTATTTGGGAAGGACGAAAAACAATATATTACACAGTAGGAGTTTGCGTTTTTATTGGATTGTTGATTGCGTTTTTGAGTCCAGCTAAGTATACCGCATCAGCAACATTATTACCTTCTTCCGAAAAAAAAGCTTCGAATTTGGGAGGATTAAGTTCATTAGCTGGTATGGCTGGCATTAACCTGTCGTCTATGATGGGGCAATCATCAGGTATTCCTGCAGAAATATATCCACAAGTGGTTAATAGTTATCCTTTTTTAAATGAGTTTATTCACGAAAAATTTCATTTTGAAGACTATGCTGAACCAATTTCAATTTATGATTATGTAGTAGCGGATACTATTCCTTCATTAGGAAGTCTCATTGTTAAATACACAGTTAGATTACCATGGACCTTAAAAGATGCTGTTTTTTCAACTACGAAAGAAAAAAGATATGTTGATTATGGAGTTTTGAACATGTCTGAGGAAGAGCAAAAAGCTTGGGAGTATGGATTAAGTATTTTTTCAATATCAGTTGATGAAGAAACAGGTTTAGTTAGAATAAAAACCAAGGTTAACGAAAGAGTATTGGCAGCGCAGTATGTTCAAACGGGAGTAGAACTATTGCAAAAATATATAATCAATTATAAGACACAGCAAGTGCGTGAGAATGTAGAGTTTGTTACAGAAAGGTATATTGAAAAAAAATTAGAATATGAGCAAACTCAATTGGCATTTTTCGATTATAAAGACGCCCACCGAAATGTGATATCAGAACGAATTGATCCAGAATTTCAGAGGTTAAATGACGCTTATGATATTGCATCCACTGTATATAAAAATATATCCCAACAGTTAGAACAAGCTAAAATTGCCGTTAAAGAAGAAACACCAGTTTTTACAGTTTTAGAACCTGCTATAGTGCCTTATGAAAAAAGTTCACCAAGGAGGATGATGATATTAGTTTTGAGTGCTTTTTTAGGGGGGATTATTGGTTCAGGAATAATTTTGGGACGATTGGCATGGGATAATGTGAAGAACAAATGGTAATATTATTTCTGAGAATTTATTAAGAGTAAAAGATTTATAAGAAAGACTATATTCAGACAAAGAATACGACTTTAATAGTATATTGATTTAAAAATTAAATATACTAGAAAAATTAAATTACCAATTTGTTCACCCACCTATTAAGTGAGTAGTTCATTACGCATGGATTTCACACCTTTATTTGGAAATCCCCCTAAAAACTTTTGGAGTAAGTGTCGCCAACAGCATCAAACAAAATCGCAAAAAACACATCCTTATTATATGTAAGGATGTTGTTAATAATGGCAGTAACGTTGTATACGTCCCGCATTATTCTAAAAAACTTAGGAGTAATTGATTTTGGCATTTACAATGTTGTTGGGGGGTTCGTGCTCATGCTGGGCTTTCTTAATAACGCAATGGCTTCTGCTTCACAACGCTTTTTTTCGTTTGAGTTAGGAAAGAAAGATTTCTTGAAATTGAGCAATATTTTTACAATGAGTGTTAATATTCATTTATTGATTGCTCTAATAATTCTTATTATCTCTGAAACTATTGGTTTATGGTTTGTTAGCAATAAGCTTACTATTCCGACCGAAAGGATGGGTGCGGCATTGTGGGTTTATCATTTTTCGGTTATTACTTTAATAGCGAACATGATAAGCGTGCCTTATAGCGCTTTGATTATTGCCCATGAAAGAATGGGGGTATTTGCTTGGGTAAGTATATTAGAGGTGAGTTTGAAATTACTAATTGTAATTTTACTCGTGTTTTTCAACATGGATAAATTGATTCTTTATGCTGCATTGGTTTTTTTAGTAACAGTATTAGTTCGATTGGTTTACGGAGGGTATTGTATTCACTCGTTTGAGGAAAGTAAATTCAATATGATTTGGGATCATACTTTGTTCAAAACTCTGATTAGTTACTTGTGTTGGAATTTGTGGGGTAACATAGCGAGTGTAATAATGGGGCAAGGAATAAACATACTGCTAAATATATTCTTCGGCCCGGTGGTTAATGCAGCTAGAGGAATTACTTATCAAATACGGGGGGCGGTACAGCAGTTTGTGACAAATTTCCAGATGGCAATGAATCCGCAAATTATTAAATCATATGCGGCTAAAGATTTGAGCTATGTCCATCAATTGATTCTCCAAGGTGCTAAGTTTTCTTTTTATTTAGTTTTTTTGCTCTCGCTTCCGATATTATTAGAGACAAAAGTAATATTACGTTTATGGCTCGATTCAGTGCCAGATCATACTATTATATTTACCCGTTTGATGCTTGTAAATGTTTTAATAGACAGTTATTCTGGTACGCTTATGACCGCTGCCCAAGCGACTGGCAAAATAAAAGTGTATCAATCTGTGGTTGGTGGATTGTTGATACTCAACCTTCCGCTTACATATTTGGTGTTTAAGTTGGGTATGGCCCCTGAAGCTGCGTTTGGGGTAGGTATTGGAATTTCTGTCTTAGCATTAATATTACGTTTGTATATCATTGGTAATCTTGTAGAGCTAAAAAAACGTGTATTTATATTTGATGTTATATTTAAATCTATTTTTGTTTCAATACTAGGGGCTATTATTCCGTACTTCCTAACAACTTACGTAGAACCGTCAATAGTTAGACTTATGTTTACAACGATTATGTCTTTTGTTATGGTAGGGGGCTCTGTTTTTGTATTGGGTTTAGATAAAAAAGAACGATTTTTTATTATCCAAGGAATTACTGGAATAATAAAAAAGTTGTACATTAAGTTTTAGTTAAAAGGTATGCAAGAAGAGAAGATGACCCTTAAAAGCACAGTTATAGACAATGGATATTGCATTGGATGTGGGGTTTGTTGTGTAGTAAAAGATTCCAATTACTCTCTGAAATTTGATAATAATTTAGGTGTATATACTCCCGAAATTGCTGCAAATGTCAATTTCGTTTCGGATGAAGAAGCAAGTAAGGTTTGTCCTTTCTCAAACGAAGCTCTCGATGAAATGGAACTAGGAAGAAGATTTTTTAATAAAGCCCCCTATCATAACGATAAATTAGGATATTTCATTAGTACACATGCAGGTTATGTAACAGAGAAAGAATTTCGAGAGAAAGGAAGTTCTGGAGGACTTACTACTTGGTTATTATCCGAATTATTTGATAAAGGTTTAGTCGATGCAGTATTACATATAAAAGAGAACAAAAAATCAGGAAAAAGTCCAGTTCTTTTTAATTATCAAATTTCCAACACACTTGAAGAAATAAAAGAAGGAGCAAAAACAAAGTACTATCCAATTGAATTATCCGGTGTACTGGAAGTTGTTAAGAATAGCGATAAAAAATTTGCTATTGTAGGAGTTCCTTGCTTTATTAAAGCCATAAGATTGTTAGGAGAGCAGAATTCTATCATAAAAGAAAGAGTTAAATATACGATAGGACTTGTCTGCGGACATTTAAAAAGTGCTCATTTTGCGAATATGTGGGGATGGCAATTGGGTATACATCCTAAAAATATAAAAAATATTGATTTCCGGACAAAGCTGGATGGTTATGGTGCAAATGAGTACGGTGTTTCAGTGAGAGGGGATATTGATGGAAAAGAAATTACTAAGGTAAGTCCACCACTTAATCGTATGTTTGGTGCTAATTGGGGGTGGGGTTTATTTAAACTTAAAGCATGTGATTGTTGTGATGATGTGGTAGCTGAAACCGCTGATATTACTATTGGAGATGCGTGGCTTCCACGTTATGTCAAAGATAGCAAGGGAACAAGTGTTATTGTCATTCGAAATTTTGTAATCCATGACCTGATGAAAAATGCATCTGGTATAGGGCGAATATTTATGGAGGATATAGCAGCAATTGATGTTATAAAATCGCAAGAAGGTGGTTTTCGTCACAGAAGAGAAGGATTAGCTTATCGGATTAGTTTGTTAGCAAAACAAGATTTATGGTTTCCTAAAAAAAGGTTTGGTGAATGTCACAATTTAAACAATAAGCAAAAAGCAATTCAAAATCTTAGAACAAAAATAAGGGAGAAGAGTCTTGAAGCAATGCTTCAAGCAATTTCTAAGAATGATTTTAAATATTTTATTGACTATTTGAAGGATGATGTTAACACTTATCAGAAATTGTACCGGAAACCACTATATTTAAGGATAGTAAATAAAATTAAGAAGTTTATATAATGAAGATAGGAATATTAACACAGCCACTTCGAAATAATTATGGTGGCCTAATTCAAAATTATGCTTTACAAAAGGTGCTAAAGGATTTAGGCCATGATGTATCAACGCTGTCTGTTTCATTTCCTGTAAGAAATCGATATTATCAGTTCTTGCGAAGTTTATTTTCCAATATTTTTAAGAAGTATTTTTTGCTAAAGAATATAGTATCGGTAGTCCCTTTTGTGCCAAAGGATAGTGATTTAGAGGTGATTAGCGAAAATATGAAAAGTTTTGCAAAGCAAAACATCAAGACTACTAAACCATTAGTTATCAAAAGACTTAAAAAAGAAGATTTTTTACGAGAGTTTGATGGTTTTGTCGTGGGTAGTGATCAGGTTTGGCGACCTAGATATTCGCCAAACTTAACAACGTTTTTTCTGGATTTTTTATCTGAGGAAAGTAAGGCAAAACGTATTTCTTATGCGGCTTCCTTCGGGGTTGATTATTGGGAATATAGCAAAGGGCAAACCAGAGCTTGTAAAAGATTGGTTCAAAATTTCGATGCAGTCTCCGTAAGAGAAGACTCCGGTGTTGTTCTTTGTAAAGAACATCTCGAAGTCGATGCTTTACATGTACTCGATCCAACCTTACTTTTAGCAAAAAAAGATTACCTCGATTTAATAAAGGAAAAGGGACTGGGCAAACAAAAGCAATATAAGAGTCTTATGGTCTATGTTTTAGACATGAACGACCATAAAAGGAAAATTATTGACCAGGTTTCAAATGAACTCGGCCTTTCAGTAACTTTGCTTATGCCGGAAAAAACATTGTCCAATTTCTCTAGCGATGATATTGAGAAATGCAAATATGCACCTGTTGAAGAATGGATTAATGGTTTTAGCGAAGCTGATTTTGTTGTTACGGATTCTTTTCACGGCACTGTGTTCTCTATAATTTTTAACAAACCCTTTATTTCTTTGGCTAATAGTGGAAGGGGTAGCAACAGGTTTTATTCTTTACTAGGGAAATTAAATCTACGAGAAAGATTAATAGATGAGAAGGGAGAAGTAACAAACGAATTGATTGATGAGAAAGTAGATTATGATACGATCAATGAAAAATTGGACAAATTAAGAAGCAAGTCGTTTGAATATATTACTAACTCATTAATGTAGTTAGTTTACTTATAATTGGAGGTAAGTAATGTATCTGGTGCCAAAACTAGATATTTCTAACATTTTTTCCTTTTTGATGGAAGGTATTTAATAAATTAAAAGAGTTGAAGTAATGTTTATTAAGGGAGTGAATCGTAATGCCTAAAGTTTCTATTGTTGTACCAGTATACAATGTTGAGCAATATTTAGACGAATGTTTAAAAAGCATATTATTGCAAGATTTTGCTGATTTTGAATGTATTTTGGTGAACGATGGTTCAACAGATAACAGTAAAGAAATCTGTGAAAACTACGTAAAAATGGATTCCAGATTTGTAGTCCTAAATCAAATAAATTCCGGAGTAACTAAAGCAAGGCTTAATGGTGTAATAGCGGCTAAGGGCGAATGGATTATGTTTCTTGATAGTGATGATGCCCTAACTTCTGATGCATTGAGCCTTTTGTTTAAAGTATCAGACGATTGTGATATTGTTATTGGCCATACAAAGTTGTGTCCTGCTGCGTATGTTTGGCCTTTTATAGCAGAAAATGCGAAGTATTCTCGATTTGCTTATTTGAAGCAACTAATGACAAATAAAATTCATGGTGGGCCATGTGCGCGTATTATAAAAAAGGAATTATTTAATAATTTTGTATATGAAATACCTACAACTGTAGTGCTGGGTGAAGATTATATTATGAATATACGTCTTTGCCAGGATCTTAAAGCTGTTAGGACCATTGATCGTGAAATATATAATTACAGGTATGTAGAGCATTTTTACAAACGAGATGTCTCCTCTTTATTCCAACGCATGGTTGTTGAAATAAAGTCTGTTAAGATTCTTAATTTATCTTTTTCTTATCGATTATATTTAACCGGTTTAACCATATTTACATTTCTTCTCAGAAATCTAAAGTCGTTTAAAAAGAGATTCTTTTAATGGTTTTTTATTATTATTTATTTACCATAGTGTTATTGCTAGCTTTATTTGGAGATATCTCAAGGAATAATAAATCACTTGGAAATAACACGGTTATTTATCGTATTGTGTTGTTTTTTGTCTCTGCGTTGTTAATATTAGTTGCTTCAATTAGATATGAGGTAGGAACTGATTATACAGCATATATTTGGCAGGCTAATGACATGTTAAGTTTGTCGTTTAATGAAGCTATTGTTAAATATGAGTTGTTTTATATATTGTTCACCAAGCTTTCTTATGGGCTATTTGACTCGATGCAGTTTTTTTACCTAATCATTGCATTGTTGATTACTGTGCCTTTCGCATTGGCTATAAAACATTTCGAAGAGTCAATGTTTTATGTGTTTCTTTTTTTCTTTGTAACCACCATATTTTTTATTTCTCTAAATGCCATGAGGCAAATGGCAGCCTTTTCTATATGTTTTTATGCATTAAAATATCTGAGAAATAAAAAAAAAGTTTTTTTTCTGTTAATAGTTTTTGCAACTCTCTGGCATACTAGTGCTATAATTTATTTATCACTATATTTTCTTAACAAGATCAAACTGGATAGGATCTATATTTTAGTATTGGTTTCGTTTGTTGTTCTTAAGTCGGGTTTAAATATTTTAATAGTTAGCTTTATTGAAAAAACTGGTTTGCCGATGGAGTTTTATTTTGCGGCTCAAGAAGGGGCTTCATCTAGGATGTTCATTCTTATATCGACCATAGTATTTATTTTATTCAAATTTCTCGTTAAAAAAGAGAATGAAAATTCAAATCTGTATTATAATCTATCACTAATAAATGTAGGTGTTGCAATTTTTGCTGATGGTATACCTGGAGCATATAGGTTAGTTTATATGTTTTACCCATTTTACTGTTTTATTTGTCCGTTTATGATTAAAAATACTCGATTTAAACAAAAAATAGTTATGGCAATAGTTTTGTTTGGTTTGTTTTCAATTTATTTTTATAGACAACAGATACTTGGGAATGCGAATGAAATTATTCCCTATAAGACCATTTTTATGTAAGAGGATTAGTAAATCAGGAATTTAATTATTCCGACTAAATCAGGATTTATTAATGAACAAGTGGTAGATAATAGATAAATAATGATTCATGTACATTCGAACAAAAAGTATGCAGATAAAAATGGTGTAAAAATATTCAATGCTACTAGAGGAGGGATGTTAGAAGTTTTTGAACGCGTTGACTTGGACGATATGTTTGCTAATATAAAAAGGTCAAATGAAATTTAATTAATTTATATGAAGGGTAGTAATATAGGGAAACTTCAAAAGATAGACCTTGAAATAGTTAAGGAAGTTGTTTCCATTTGTAAGGAAAATAACCTGAAATACTATATGATAGGTGGAACTCTACTTGGGGCAATAAGGCATAAGGGTTTTATTCCTTGGGATGATGATATCGATCTAGGAATGCCTAGGGATGATTACGAAAAGTTTTTAGAAGTAGCAACTTCAAAACTTAGTTCACACTTGGATATTGTTAATTATAAAACTGATTCTTCATATCAGTATTATATTACGAGAGTAAGGAATAAAAGTACCAAGGTTATAGAAACAAGGATAGGTAATGACACAAAGTATACTAATGCTTCAATTGACATTTTTCCTTTAGATGGAACTCCAAATAATAAATATCTTAGAAAATTTTATTATTTAAAGATAATGACATTAAGAGCATTGATGTCTTTATCATATAAAGATAGTATTGATCATGCAAGAAGAAGAGGATTTCTTGAACGAATATTCTTATCTATTATGATGAGAATTCCAACTGAAAAACTTTTTAACCCGACAAAAATTAAGAGTTTGATTGATAAAGAAATGCGTAAATATCCGGTTGCAGAAAGTGATATTATCGGCTGCTTAATGGGAGCCTATCGAGTTGGAGAAATGGTGCCTCGCAAAATATATGGAAAAGGGAAATGTTATGATTTCGAAGATATTAAACTTCATGGTCCTGAGTATGCTCATGATTTTCTACAAATTATATATGGCAATTATATGGTATTACCTCCTGAAAGTGCCAGAAAAACTCACTTTAAGATTGTAGAAATAAATGGGGAGAAGATTGATTCATAACATAACGGAATGTTCTTTTTGCATTATAATTTTTTAAAATGAAAAAAGTAATCACATATGGGACATATGATCTCCTACATCAAGGGCATATTAATCTGTTAAAGCGAGCTAAAGATTTAGGTGATTATCTAATGGTAGGAGTCACTTCAGACTCTTTCGATCGAGAAAGGGGGAAACTAAATGTGCGTAATAATGTGTTGGATAGAATTGAATCTGTACGGAAAACAGGTTTAGCCGATAAGATTATTATAGAAGAGTATGTGGGGCAAAAGATTGACAACATACAGCGGTATGGAATTGATGTATTTGCAATTGGTTCAGATTGGGAAGGGAAATTTGATTACCTGAAAGAATTTTGCGAGGTAACGTATTTGCCAAGAACGGAAGGAGTGTCTAGTACAATGCTAAGAAATGAATCTCAAGTAAACTATAAAGTTGGGATTATAGGTACGGGGCGTATTGCCAGTCGATTTGTTCCAGAGACAATTTTTGTTCAGGGAGTTCAAGTTTATGCAGCGTTTAATCCAGACTTGGAGGAAGCTAATCAATTTGCTGATATTCATGGCATACCTAGAAGTTATAATACTTTTGAAACTTTTATTAAAGAAGTTGATGCAGTATATATTGCCTCACCTCATTTAACTCATTATAATTATACAAAAAAGTGTTTGCAAAATGGAAAACATGTATTGTGTGAGATACCATTCGTACTATCTGGAGGAAGGGCTCGTGAATTGTATGATTTAGCGTATAAGAATGGATTGGTTCTTATGGAAGCTAGTAAAACTGCATTCTGTCCAGCTTTTAATCACCTCGTTACATTAATTAAGAGTGGAGTTATAGGTGATGTTGTTGATATAGATTCTTCATTGTCAAAGTTGACATTTGATGAAAGTCTAAGAGAACTAGATATTGTCCAAGCCGGAGGAAGTATTACAGAATTGGCTTCATTACCATTGTTGTCTGTTGTAAAAATATTGGGCAAGGAATATAAAGATGTTCAATTTTACTCGAGACTAAAGAAAGGAGTGGATATTTATACAAAAGGGGTTATTGTTTACGATAACGCAGTTGCAACAATAAAGCTTGGCTTAGGTGTTAAAACAGAAGGTAACCTTGTTGTTTCTGGGACTAAGGGATATGCATATGTGCCTGCTCCATGGTGGAAAACGGACTACTTTGAATTACGATTTGAAGATCAGAATAAAAACAAGAAATACTTCTATTCATATGAAGGAGAGGGATTAAGATATGAATTACAGGAGTTTATTTCATGTATTTCGAATCATAGGCCTAGCTCATTTAAGTTAGGTCGCAGAGAATCTGCAGTTATTGCCGATATTATTGAATCTTATCGTAAAGGCAACAGAATAACACTAATTCAATAAATAAAATGAGAAAAGCGCTTGTAATTGGCGGGAGTAACGGTATTGGGTTATCGATAGTGAAAAACCTTCAAGGATACGATAAGATCTATATTGTAGACAGACAAGTGCCTGATGTGCAACTGTCAGACAATATTAGTTATGAAAGGTTTGATCTTAGAACTCAAGACTATTCGATCTTTAAAAAGTATAACGATGTGGATAGTTTAATAATCACTTCAGGAATTGGTAGACTTGCCTTATTCGAAGATGTTGGCGACAGTGAAATTGAGGATCTTTTTTATATAAACACTATAGCTGTAATACGTATCATTAAGCAATTTTATGAACGTATAAACTCAAAACAGGACTTTTTCTGTGCGATTATGGGAAGTATTTCTGGACTTTTATCCTCGCCATTCTTCTCTGTTTATGGAGCGACTAAGGCTGCAGTTTGTAAATTTGTTGAAAGTGTAAATGTAGAATTAGAAAAAGGAGGTAGTGTTAATAGAATTCTTAATGTTTCGCCAGGATCAATAAAAGGCACTAGTTTTTATAAAGAAGAAACCAACATAGATCTAACAACTCCTTTAGCTTTGGATATTATTGAGAATATGTACGCAAGGAACGACTTGTTTATACCTCAATACCAAGAAGTGTTTAAGGGTGTTTTGGATCGGTACAATAAGGATTTTCGTAAATTTGGATTAGAAAGCTATGAATATAAAAAAATGAGTGAAAGATTAAGATAAATTTATGAATAAGTTACTTAAGGTTTATGGCAAGTTTGGAGGCCATTTGTTAATAAAACAATGGATAAAAGCTGGTATCTTTTTTAATACACTTTCCATGGCTGCATTATTAGGATTCTCAAAAAAAGGTCTTGAGATATTAAGGTTAGCGATACAATATAAGACACAGCTTAAGCTGAAAAAACGATATAATTATATACTTCAAGATAGCAAGAAAAATAGTTATGACTTACTTGTAAAAAATCAATCAGATAAAGTGTGGGTTTGTTGGTTACAAGGAATGGATAATGCTCCTTTGCTTGTGCAGCGCTGTTATAGTTCAATACAAGAAAATCTTATTAATAAAGAAATAATAGTAGTTACATCTGAAAACTTAAATAAGTATGTTGAATTTCCGCTTTTTATTATAGAAAAGTGGAAAAAGGGAATCATTACAAATACTCATTTTTCTGATCTATTAAGATTAGAAATATTAATAAAGCATGGAGGACTATGGGTGGATTCAACAGTTCTATGTACAGGGAATAATATTCCCGAGTACATCTTAAATTCAGACCTTTTTTTCTATCAAATTTTAAAGCCAGGTCGTGATGGTCATTCTATAGGTTTATCTAGTTGGTTAATATCTTCAAAATCAAACAGTAAAGTTTTGTTAATTACAAGAGATCTACTTTATGAATATTGGAAGAAGAACAATTTTTTAATAGACTATTTCCTTTTACATACATTTATGGAAATTGTTTTGGATTATTATCCTGAGGAGCGAAATAAGGTTATAAAGGTATGTAATTCAACTCCACATATTCTGCTTCTAGATATTTTTAAACAGTATGATAAAATAAAGTATGGATATATTCAGGAAATGTCTTGCTTTCATAAATTAAGCTATAAACATTCAGAAGAGGATATTAAAAAAACAAATACTTATTATGATATAATTGTAAATCAAGGTAAGTGGAAGATAGATAATTAATGATAATCGGAAAAATGAAAATAGCCATAATTGGAACCCGAGGAATTCCAAACTATTATGGAGGATTTGAGCAGTTTGCTGAATATTTAGCTCAATATTTAGTTAAAAGAGGGCATTCTGTGACTGTATACAACAGTTATAGCCATCCATATCAGGAAAAAGAGTGGAACGGTATTGATATTCTTCACAAATATGATCCAGAAGATAAAATAGGAACAGCAGGACAGTTTATTTATGATCTAAATTGCATACTTGATTCAAGAAAAAGAAATTTTGATATTATTCTACAGTTGGGATATACGAGTTCTAGTATTTGGGGAAGGTTACTTCCTAAAAATGCGAAAGTGGTAACTAACATGGATGGTTTGGAATGGAAGAGAACAAAATATTCAAAAACAGTCCAGAAGTTTTTACT
This sequence comes from Saccharicrinis sp. 156, assembly GCF_050589685.1. Taxonomy (NCBI): domain Bacteria; kingdom Pseudomonadati; phylum Bacteroidota; class Bacteroidia; order Marinilabiliales; family Marinilabiliaceae; genus Saccharicrinis; species Saccharicrinis sp. 156. The sequence goes on along the minus strand of NZ_JBNGOS010000021.1, from coordinate 95,868 downwards.
GTATGCAGAAAAATTGGGTGTCAAATTTAGTGATGCACTTGTTGCTGATTCAATTGGCATTCAGAAATATCTATACGAGAAATATTCGCTGAATTCTAGATATATTCCTTATGGTTCCCATGTCGTTGATAATTTCTGTGCAAAACTGCTAGACGAATACGCTTTAGAGCCTTATAAGTACTCCATGTTAATTGCACGGTTGGAGCCAGAAAATAGTATAGAAATAATACTTGATGGGGTTGCGGATAATTCTGATGATTCCGATTTCATCGTAGTGGGTAATCATCTAACAAGATACGGGACTTTTATAAAAGAAAAGTATAAATCAAATAAGAATATTCGTTTCCTTGGAGGGATATATGACATTGAAAAGCTTAATGATTTGCGATATTACGCAAAACTTTATTTTCATGGTCACACTGTCGGTGGTACAAATCCAAGCTTGTTGGAGGCGATGGGGTCAGGAGCTTTAATATGTGCAAATGACAATGTGTTTAATCGTTCGATATTAGGTGACGATGCATTGTATTTTAATTCCAAAGAGGATGTTTCGATATGTTTGAATACCAACGTCTTAGAAAGTAGAGCTAGAATTATAAAGAATAACTTTGCTAAGATTAAAACCATATATAGTTGGGATAAGATAGTAACTCAATATGAAGATTTGTTTCATGAGGTTTACAATAAATAATAACTAGAAGTCGATTCTATGAAAGGCATCATTCTAGCCGGAGGCTCCGGTACCCGTTTACACCCAATCACATTAGCTACTTCAAAACAACTGCTGCCAGTCTTTGATAAGCCCATGATTTACTATCCATTATCAGTACTTATGCTGGCTGGTATCAAAGAGATTCTTATCATTACAACACCTGAAGATCAAGCCGGATTTATCCGCCTGTTGGGAGATGGGAGCCAATGGGGAATTACCTTGTCATATGTAGTACAACCTTCACCCGATGGTTTAGCTCAGGCGTTTATTTTGGGAGAGGAATTCATTGGAAATGATGATGTGTGCCTAGTTCTGGGCGATAATATTTTTTACGGTCATGGATTCGTGGAACTTCTGGGCAACGCTGTTAAAACTATATCAGAAGAGAATAAAGCCGCAGTTTTTGGCTATTGGGTGAACGACCCGGAAAGATATGGGGTCTGTACCTTTGATAACGAAGGTACGGTTACAACCATTGAAGAAAAACCGGAAAAGCCAAAATCGAATTATGCTGTGGTTGGATTGTATTTTTACCCGAATGATGTGATAAAAATTGCAAAGGAAACAAAACCTAGTTCCAGAGGGGAGTTAGAGATAACTACAGTTAATCAAATGTATCTGGATAATCAACGACTTAAGGTTGAATTAATGGGACGTGGATTTGCATGGTTGGACACGGGTACACATGAATCTTTGCTTGAAGCTAGTCACTTTATTGAAACTTTAGAAAAGAGGATTGGGTTAAAGGTTGCCTGCCCAGAGGAAATTGCCTACTCTAGTAACTGGATATCAAACGAACAATTAGTTGAACTTGCTGAAAAACTGAAGAAGAATCAATACGGACAATATTTATTGTCAATAGCAAATAGATAGAGATGCAATTTATTAAAACAGAAATAGAAGGATTAGTGATAATAGAACCCAAAGTTTTTGGAGATTCACGAGGATACTTTTTCGAATCTTTTAATTATAAAAGATTTGCCGAAAATGTAAGGGAAATCGAATTTGTTCAGGATAATGAATCAAGATCAAGTTATGGGGTGTTAAGAGGTTTGCACTTTCAGAAACCACCTTTTGATCAAGCTAAGTTGGTAAGGTGCATCGAAGGTAAAGTTTTGGATGTTGCGGTTGATATTAGAAAGAACTCACCAACTTTTGGGAAACACGTTTCTGTTGAGCTTTCTGACCAAAACAAAAGACAATTTTTTGTTCCACGGGGATTTGCTCATGGATTTGTTGTATTGAGTAAATCAGCTATTTTTCAATATAAAGTAGATAATTGGTATGCTCCTGAACATGACGCAGGAATTGCTTGGAATGATCTCGAGTTAGGAATTGATTGGCAAATACCTCATGACTCCATATTATTGTCAGAGAAAGATAAAGGATTAAAGAAACTATGTGAGACAGAAATTCCATTTTAACTCTGATAAACCAGACGGTACCATGCGTAAGTTAACAGATCCAGGCAAGATCCACGAACTAGGCTGGCATCATAAAATTGATATTGAAGAAGGGATTGAGCATATGTACAACTTGTAAAATTCCTAAAATGCATAAAAGCGATTAAAAACAAGCTTACCTAATTAATAGGGTGGGCTTGTTTTATTTTAGTATTTTGGCGATGCAAATTTTAGAAACGTTATAGTAAATAGTATTTAATATTTAATTAACTTGTATTCAAGGTTTGTTCTGTTCAGGGCAAACCTTTTTTGTTTACGTAAAGTAAACATGTACTTTTGGCTAAAATATATGACACAATGCAACGGACAATATCCATCATTCTTATTATATCACTTTTCTTTACAGGAAAGTTACTTGCACAAAACAATATTGAAGTAGATATTGAATCTAAAGTTTTAATATCTTCCAAGGACAACCTACTACCCTTGTATCAATATTCAAACCAGTGGGGCATTGTATCTCCATTTGAGCAAACACAAGCATTGGTATTGGCAGGTGCAAAATATAACCTGTTGCAAAAAAGCAATATACGTTTACAACTGGGTGTTTCGGGCGTTGTAAAAAATAAAGCCGGGGATAGCTTCTTGCACGAAGCCTATTTAAAAGGGCAGTTCATCAATGTCATTGATTTCAGCATAGGCAAGCAGGCGTATACCTCCATATCCATCGACGATAATTTAACGTCGGGCGGATTTATGATGAACAGTAACGCCCGGCCTGTGCCCCGGGCGATGATCGGCATTTTCGATTACTGGCCGGTAAGTTTCTTAGGTGATGTGATTGAGGTGAAAGGAGGTATTTCGCATGGGGTATTGAATGACGATAGAACAACAACGGGCAGAGGTAACAGTGCTGACGATCTCTTGGTTCACGAAAAATGGGCATATATTCGTGGAGGCAAACTTAAAGTCAAGCCTTATGTCGGTTTATTTCACGGTGCCTTGTATGGAGGAACCAGACCCAATGGGACGGAGATTACCACTGATTTTTGGGCAACTTTCTGGGCTCGCGGGTCTGAGAAAATCGGAGGCGGAGAAGCGACTAATGTGGCCGGGGCGCATGACGGTTTTTGGGACCTGGGTATAAACTATGAAACAGAAATGGGTTATTTTCAGTTTTACGTGCATAAACCGTTTGCCGATGGAACCGGATTAAAAATTACCAAGGAACGAAACAGGGACTATAAAATTGGCATTTACGCCAGGTTAAAAAAAACCAGGTTAATTCAAAGGGTTTCGGTAGAACTCCTAAAGACGGATTACCAGTCGGGTTCTGGAATACCTGATCCAGTTTATCCGGGTACTTATAGTATAATTTTTGTAGATGACATTGAAGATTATGACGCTTTTATGAGGGATACCTTTGGTGAGGTGACTGAAGGATATACATCATGGCACCTGATGCGATATTTGGAGAAAGTTCAAAATCACGGACAAAAATACGGGAGCAGGGACGATTATAATAACAATGGATCCTATTATAACGGCTGGACTTATCATCAAATGCCTATGGGAACTCCGCTGTACCATACCTATTGGCAGGCTCAAGCATATGCTCCGGATTGGAAACCAAATAACAAAGTGGTATTTATGAATAATCGAATTAAAGGTTTTCACTTCGGTATAGAAGGCGTAATAACGGATGGTTTGTCTTATATATTCAAGTCGACCTATACTCTTAATAAAGGAGCTTATGGAGAACAGTATGTTGACAGGTACAGCTGGGAAGAGGAACCCGACTTTTTTTATGAAGGAGGAAAAAAACAAGTCTACTCTTATTTGGGACTCACCTATAAAAACAGAAACTGGAGAAATATAACCTTGCAAGGTTCCGTATCCATCGATTCGGGAGAACTATACGATGCCTTTGGTTGTATGTTGGGTATAAAATACAGCCCGGAGTTAAACTTTTAACCCGTAAAACTCATAGATTAGTTGGGCCAGGCACGTATTTTGATTGACATAAAACATGGTTATTTAACCATCTGTTTTTATATCTTTGCACAAAACTGTAAACACAAAACACCGCTGCATGATAAGAGAAAAAGAGAGTGTCGTGAATAATTTCCTGGCGTTCGTTGAGGTAGCTATTGCCTGGATTTCCTTTAATCTGTCATTGTTTCTGTACTTTGGGCATTTTTCGTTCCTTAGGTACAAAGATTCCATTATACTTCATTTAATCATTGCATTTGTTTGGTTTGCCCTGGGAAAATATTTTAGGTTAGCCCAATTGCACCGTTCCAGACCGTATTCTGCCATCCTGTTTAACTGTGTGGCCTTGGTGCTGTCAGGTACATCTCTTTTAGGACTTGCAGTTTTGGTTTTTGATTTGTATTACGTAGGTTTCGACCCCTTAATCTATTTTGGTTTTATCAATTTGACCCTAATGTTTGCTTTTAAAATAATGGTATTTGCATCTTTTAAAAGGGCCAGGGTGCATGGCAGAAACACAAGGGCAATTGTTATTATTGGTGACTATACAGCCACATCTTTTATTGAACAGATACTCAAATATAAAGAGTGGGGATACAAGATAGTTTCAATAATAGGTAACGGAGATTTAAGTCAAATGTACGGTGATATAATACCTGTTTTATCTCCGGATACGGATGTGGCAAAACTGTTGGAGGATAAAACGATTGATGAGGTGGTGTTTATCAAGGATAAGATGAGTGTGGAAGAAGTGGAGGACATTACGCATGCTTGTTCCGAGGTGGGGGTTATTTTTAGAATGTATTCCCCCTTCTTCAATAAACTTAAAAGTAAAGCCCATATACACCATTATAATACGATGCCCTTGCTCACCATAGCTAATACGCCAACCGACTATTTGGCCATGCGTGTAAAGGCTATTTTCGATTTTGTTTTTTCCTTGGTTCTTATTGTTCTCGCCTCACCGGTGTTTGTGCTTATCTCAATTTTAATAGTGCTAACGGACAGAGGCCCGGTGTTTTTTAAACAAAAAAGGGTTGGTTTAAGAGGAAGAAAGTTCTATGCTTTTAAGTTCCGGACCATGGTGACAAATGCGGAAGAACTTAAGTCCAAGTTGATGGAAGACAACGAAATGGATGGTCCCGTATTTAAAATGAAAAAGGATCCCCGAATTACTAAAATAGGTCGCTTTCTTCGGAAAACAAGCCTGGATGAATTGCCTCAGTTTTTTAATGTTTTAATGGGCGATATGTCTATAGTAGGGCCAAGACCACCCGTTCCTCAGGAGGTAAAGGAATATGAGCGCTGGCAACTCCGCAGGTTATCCATGAAACCCGGAATTACATGTACCTGGCAGGTGTCAGGTAGAAACGATATCCCATTTGAAGAATGGATGAAAATGGATTTGGATTATATCGATAACTGGTCGTTGAAGCTGGACTTTGTCATTTTTTTAAAGACCATCCGAACCATGATATTGGCAGATGGGCATTGATTATTATTTAATGATGGTATCTAATATGAAATAAATGAAAACTAGAACGATAGGGATTGTATTAGTAGTTGCTGCTTTGTTGGCAAGCTGTAAGCAGGACAGGTTGCCCAACGGTTTTCCTGATAAGGATGAGTTTGCGGAAATCCTGTCTGAGGTTCATTTAACAGAGGCCATCATAAACCAAATGCGCATCAAAAACAGAGGTATAGATTCTACGGCCAATAACTACTATCACCATGTGCTTGCAAAATTCAACCTTACCCAGGAAAAGTTTGATACCATTGTTAACTGGTATTTGGCCCATCCGGAGATATACCAGGATGTATACGATGAATCCATCGCCATGCTGTCGGAAAAACAAGCGGAGTGGCAACGAGAAGTGAAAGGTATTGAGGACGAGATGGAAAGGAAGAGAAAAGAAAAGGAAGCCCGCAATGTCTGGAAGGATAAAAAAAACTACTTCATCAGTTTAAAAGATACGTTTGACCGTAGAATACCATTCGAACTAAATGTGGATACGATAGAGGCGGAAAGTTATCGTGTCAGTGCTTTTTATCAGTTTCTGAAGGGGAGCAGAGTCGAGAAACCTACGCTTGAGGTAATGGCGTTTTACGAAGACAGTACTTTGGATACCTTGACCTATAAACTGCATAATACGCACATTAGCACAAAAGCGGAGTTGATGATTGGTTTAAACAAGGATCTTAAAATCCTGAGGATAGAAGGTTACCTGGTGAAGCATGACACTATGGAAGAGATTCGCGCCCGTATCAAGGATATAGAATTTGTGTTTCAACCAAAAGTCGACTCGTTAGAAATGGACTCTGTTAACTTCGAATCATTCAATACTGAATTACCCAAAATAGAATGAGAAAAATAGCCGCCCATTATTGGTTGCGCCCCGATGGTTCTATTGGTAAATTTCCCATTGTAACTTTTAATGAAGACAATCAGATTGCGGAAATAAGGGAAAGAGATACCTTTCGGGAAGAAGCTTCGCTTGAGTTGGTGAATGGTTTTCTGGTTCCCGGATTAATTGAGTTTTACTCGTTTCCTGCATCCGTTGTGCAACCCTCGCAAATTAAAAAGTATTTAAATAGATTAATAATATCCGGAGTTCAAGTTTTGGGCGTCCCAAATGATATTTATAAAAACGTAAATGGTTTAAGTTCAGGAAATTTAAAAGTGTTTAAACTAGAACAATTTAAATTTCCTGTGGAAGATTGGGTTGGTTTCGAAAAGATTCAAAATGCGAATGATTCAATACAACAATTGAAGAAGCTAACAATTGGTAATGCAAAAGTTTTAGGCATTGACAATAGGTATGGTTCTATAGAAGTAGGGAAAAAGCCAGGTATTTTGGCCATATCTAACCTGAGTTACGAAACTTTTAATATCAACCATAAAAGTAAATTGAAAATTATCATTTAATGGAGCATTTGTTAAAAGCAGCTATTGATGCGGCGATGGAAGCCGGGAAGGCAATTATGGAAATTTATAAGTCGGGTGATTTTGGTGTTGAGCTTAAGTCTGACAATTCTCCTTTAACACTGGCAGATCAAGCTGCTCATCATATCATTGAAAAGCACCTGACGGCAACAGATATTCCCATTTTAAGCGAAGAGGGAAACCATGATGATTATTCTGTCCGAAGGAAGTGGGAACAGCTGTGGGTTGTGGATCCCCTGGACGGAACCAAGGAATTTGTTAAAAAAACAGGAGAGTTTACGGTGAACATTGCTTTGATTAAGCATAATTTCCCGACTATGGGCGTTGTTCTGCTGCCGGCTTTGGATATTTTATATTTTGCAAGTGCAGATAAAGGGGCGTATAAGGTTAAGCTTGATAGCGATTGGTCGAGCCAAAGTAATATTAGTCTGGATAAAGCGGAGAAATTGCCGCTTATATCAAAGAATAACAAACTGCAGGTTGTTGCCAGTGTGAGCCACCTTTCAAGGGAGACGGAGAAGTTTGCGGAGCTGCTGGAAAACAAATACGGGGAAAGCGATTTTGTGTCGGTAGGGAGTTCCATCAAGATATGCAAGGTGGCAGAAGGAACGGCGGATTTCTATCCCCGTCTGGGTCCCACCATGGAGTGGGATACGGCTGCAGGTCAGGCGGTGGCCGAAGCAGCGGGAGCAAGTTTTTTTAATTGGAAGTCAAAAAGTCGGTTCGGTTATAATCGAAAAGAGTTGCTAAATGACTGGTTTGTGGTTTCGGGTGCACGGTTTTCCGCATCGGAAATAGTAGGATTGATATCCGAATTCGAAATTCAATCGCTTTGATCATTGACTCACCCTGGAAATGAATGAAGTTAGGGTTAATGTTATTGTGGCTTGTCTCCCTGAATAAATTCGGAACGACCTGTACCAAAGGATTTCGGGAGGTAGTCCCAAAGGTATATTCAGGAAGCCCAATTCAGGGATATCATCATTGGTTGTGGCTTTTGATCGCTGCTGAAGGCAGTATTTATCCATGAGCAAAAGGGTAAATGTCAAACTGTTTTACAACAAGCATTTTGTGCTGTACTATCCTCAATAAATTTTTTATCTTTGTCTACTCATTTAATAAGGAATGTTATTGTGCCCATAAATGATGATTTTATTCTTCTTGACAATAAAAAATAGGGTACATATTCAAGATGTATTTTTTTAAAAACCATATAATATTTTTGACATGCCTGCAATTGATACTTACAATTTCTCAGGAAAAAAGGCGATTATCCGCGTGGATTTTAACGTGCCTTTAAACGACAAGTTCGAAATTACAGACGATACCCGTATTGTAGCTGCCCTTCCAACCATTAAAAAAGTGTTGGCCGATGGCGGAGCTGTCATCCTTATGTCTCACTTGGGTCGTCCTAAGGGTGAGGTTCAGGATAAGTTCTCGTTAAAGCACGTTGTAGCCCACTTGTCGGCTAAACTTGGGTTAGACGTAATAATGGCTCCCGACTGTGTGGGGCCAGAAGTGAAAGCAATGGCTGACGACCTAAAAATGGGCGAGGTTATGTTGCTTGAGAACCTTCGATTCCACAACGAAGAAACGAAAGGTGATGTAGAGTTTTCTAAGCAATTGGCTGAATTGGCTGATGTATATGTAAACGATGCTTTTGGTACGGCTCACCGTGCACATGCTTCAACAACTATTATCGCTCAGTTTTTCGAGGAAAAAATGGCCGGGTACTTATTGGATAAAGAAATTAAATTCCTGGGTGAAACTGTTGCTAACCCTGAGAAACCATTTGTTGCTATTGTTGGCGGCGCCAAGGTTTCCGGTAAGTTAGAAGTATTGAAGTCATTACTTGAAAAGGTTGACACTATTCTTATAGGCGGCGGAATGGCTTATACTTTCCTTAAGGCTCAGGGTCACGGTATCGGCGGTTCTTTGGTTGAGGATGATTTGATTGATACGGCAAAACAAATCTTAGCGGATGCAAAAGCTAAGGGGGTAAACTTCATGTTGCCTGTGGATAACCTGGCTGCCGACAAATTTGCTGATGATGCGGATATTGAAGTGGTAGGGGTTGAAATACCAGAGGGAAGAATGGCACTTGACGTAGGTCCTAAGACGGTTGAGGCATACGCTGCTGAAATCGCAAAAGCCAAAACAGTGGTATGGAACGGCCCTATGGGATGTTTCGAGATGCCTAACTTCTCAAAAGGAACTTTTGGCGTATGTGAAGCGGTAGCTGCTTCGGATTCTATTTCTATCATTGGAGGTGGTGATTCGGTTTCTGCTGTCAACAAAAGCGGATTGGCCGACAAAATGAGCCATATCTCTACTGGAGGGGGTGCTTCGCTTGAGTATTTGGAAGGTAAAGTATTGCCAGGAGTACAAGCTGTAACTGAGTAGTTCGGTTAAAACTCATATATCAAAACCTGCAGGAACTGTCTTGCGGGTTTTTTTTGTGTCCGAATTTTAAATTCGAGGGAAATCTCTTATCCATTATCTCTTATGTAAGAGTCTAAAAAATTATCTTTGCACAAATTTTAAAAGAGCCGGAGATGTCATTATTCTATAATTTGGGAATCCTTTTTTTTAGTGCAGTATTGAGAGTGTTGGCCCTGTTTAACAACAAGGCAAGAGTGCTTGTGGATGGAAGAAAGGAAACAATGAATAGGGTTGGGTCCCTGGATTTTACGGAAAAGACAGTTTGGGTTCATTGTGCTTCACTGGGTGAGTTTGAACAGGGGAGGCCTGTTATTGAGGCTATTAAAAACAGGAACCCGCGACAAAAAGTTGTTTTAACCTTCTTTTCTCCTTCGGGATACGAGGTGCAAAAGAACTATGCGCTGGCAGACGAGGTGTTGTATTTGCCTTCAGATAGGCCTTCGAACGTAAGAAGGTTTGTAAGTGCGATAAATCCCAAAGAAGTGATTTTTGTGAAGTATGAGTTCTGGTTCCATTTTCTAAATCACCTGAACAAATCAGGAATTAGAACCTATATTGTTTCTGCGATATTCCGGCCGCAGCATGCTTTTTTTAGATGGTATGGCGGATGGTACCGAAAGATGTTGCATTTCTTCACCAAACTGTACGTACAGGATGAGGAATCGGGTCTGCTGTTGTCAAAGATAGGAATTAGTAACTACCAGGTGGCCGGAGATACAAGGTTCGATAGGGTATATGAAATTGCTCAAAACTCAAAAGAATACCCCGAACTGGAAAAGTTTGCAACAGGTTCGGCGGTATTGGTAGGGGGAAGCAGCTGGCCGGCAGGCGAAAAACTGATTGCCGATTATTTAAAACACAATCCTGACTTTAAGCTTTTGTTGGCGCCGCATGAGATTCACGAAGAACATATTTCTCAGATTGAGGATTTGTTTTCGGAATATAAATGTGCCCGGTATACCGAGCTTGCCGGGGAGGATATCCACAAGCTTCGCATAATAATAATAAATACCATGGGTATGCTGTCTTCGATGTATCGATATGGTGATGTGGCCTATATTGGTGGAGGGTTTGGAAGTGGTATCCACAATACGATTGAAGCTTCAACATTTGGATTGCCTGTTGTGTTTGGACCTAACTATAAAAAATACAAAGAGGCATGTGATTTGATTCATTTGGGTGCTGGATTTGCTGTTTCCGGCAGTTCCGAATTTGTTAAAGTAATGGATCGGCTTTTCAACGATAAAAAACATCTGTTAAACTCATCTGAGGCTTCTGTGAATTATGTGAATAAAATGCGAGGAGCCACCGAAATTATTGTAAAGGAATTGATGGGTTAAGGATTCGGTGTAACCCCCTTTTAGTTGTGTTAAACGTGTTTTGGGGAGAAAATAGATGAGCTGCTTGAAAAATGGCCCGATAAATTCCTAAAATTAGATTTTGTTTTCTGAAAAATGGAAAATGTCCCGTCGGAGTTTAATATTTTTGCAAATATCTACTATACGACTTCTTTATAAGCTTTCCAATTGATGGACGTGTATTTTTTAAATTTGTTAATAAAAAATTCTTTTTGGACAACTTTTCACTTTTTTTAAAAACGTAAACATCAGTAAGTGAATGTGTAAGCATTTTGTTTTGGACAACATTTGTAGTTGTTTAAAAGTATTTCTTGCCTAAAAAGTAACTCTTTCTTAATTTTACATTCAGCAATAAGAGCCGAAAATAAAATTCTAACTTAAACAAATAAAGATATTTAAACAAATAAAGTCACCATGGCAGTAACAGAAATCGACCAAAAAACTGAGAAATTTAAAAAAACTTTCACCAATGATGAAGCCTACGAATCGGCATTGAAATATTTTAATGGAGATGAGTTGGCAGCGCGGGTATGGGTAAATAAATATGCGCTGAAGGATTCTGACGGAGTGTTGTATGAGGAAAACCCTGACCAAATGCATCGGCGTTTAGCCAGAGAGATTGCCCGTATAGAGAAGAAGTACCCGAATCCGTTGAGCGAGGATGAGTTGTATGAGCTATTTAAAGATTTCAAATATATAGTGCCTCAGGGTGGCCCGATGGCCGGGATCGGAAATGCATTCCAGATCGCGTCATTATCCAACTGCTTTGTGATAGGTAATGAGGGTAATTCGGATTCTTACGGGGGAATCATGAAAATCGATCAGGAACAAGTACAGTTAATGAAGCGAAGAGGTGGTGTAGGGCATGACCTTTCACACATTCGCCCCAAGGGGTCTCCCGTTAAAAATTCGGCTTTAACGTCTACGGGTATCGTTCCTTTTATGGAGCGTTATTCCAATTCAACCCGCGAGGTAGCGCAAGATGGTCGTAGAGGTGCCTTGATGTTGAGCGTTTCCGTAAAACATCCGGATTCGGAATCGTTTATTGACGCAAAACTAGAGCAGGGTAAAATTACGGGCGCCAATGTGTCGGTAAAAATTGACGATGATTTTATGAGGTCGGTTGTGGATGGTGTTCCTTATCGTCAGCAGTACCCTATCGATTCAAATAATCCGTCTCATGTAAATGAAATTGATGCATCTGGCTTGTGGGGCAAAGTGGTTCATAATGCCTGGAAGTCGGCAGAGCCGGGAATTTTGTTTTGGGACACCATCATCCGTGAGTCGGTGCCCGATTCATACGCGGATCTGGGATATAGAACCGTATCCACGAATCCATGCGGGGAAATACCTTTGTGTCCTTACGATAGCTGCCGTTTGATTGCTGTTAATCTATATTCGTTTGTAGAGAATCCATTTACTGCTAAAGCTAAATTTAACTTCGACTTGTTTAAAAAACATGTAGGTTATGCGCAGCGTATCATGGACGATATTATAGATCTTGAGCTAGAGAAAATTGATGGTATCATCGAAAAGATAAATCAGGATCCAGAATGTGACGAAGTGAAGCTGGTGGAGAAAAATCTTTGGACAAATATCCAAAGCAAGGCGAAAGAAGGACGTAGGACAGGTGTTGGAATTACTGCCGAAGGTGATATGTTGGCTGCATTAAATTTAAGATATGGAACTGCCAATGCAACCGATTTTTCAATAGAAGTACACAAAGCCCTGGCTTTGGCGGCATATCGCTCATCGGTTGACATGGCTATAGACCGGGGTGCTTTCCCGATTTATGACTATGCCAAAGAGGAGAAAAACCCATTTATCAACAGGTTGTTTAAGGCCGATCCGAAATTGGCCGAGGATATGAAGGCGCATGGTAGAAGGAATATTGCCTTGTTGACCATTGCTCCTACCGGAACAACAAGTTTGATGACGCAAACATCCTCAGGTATTGAGCCCGTGTTTATGCCGGTTTACAAACGAAGAAGAAAAGTTAATCCGAACGATCCTGAAACACGGGTTGATTTTGTGGATGAAGTGGGTGATAGCTGGGAAGAGTATACCGTGTTTCACCATAAATTTGTGACTTGGATGGAAGCAAATAACCATTCAACCACAAAAAATTATACACAGAAGGAACTGGATAAATTAGTAGAAACTTCGCCATATTATAAAGCTACATCAAACGATGTGGATTGGTTAAACAAGGTTCGTATGCAGGGTGGTGTGCAAAAATGGGTCGACCACTCGATCAGTGTCACCATAAACCTTCCGGCCGATGTGTCAGAGGAATTGGTGGGCGAGCTATATATTGAGGCCTGGAAAAGTGGATGTAAGGGCGTGACAGTTTATCGCGACGGTTCCCGTGCGGGAGTCTTGCTGGCCGATACCAAAAAAGAGGAAGAGGAAAATAAGGTTCTTTTTTCGAAAAAACGCCCTGAGATATTGGAGGCGGATGTGGTTCGTTTCCAGAATAACAAAGAGAAGTGGATCGCGTTTGTTGGATTGATGGATGGTCGCCCATACGAGATATTTACTGGACTGGCGGATGATGAAGACGGAATCTTGTTGCCTAAGTCGGTTCAAAAAGGATTGATCATCAAGAACCGCGATACAAATGGCGTTTCGCGTTACGATTTCCAGTTTGAGAACAAGCGTGGGTATAAAACTACCATCGAGGGCTTGAGCCATAAGTTCGATAAAGAATTCTGGAATTATGCGAAATTGATTTCGGGCGTGCTGCGTCACGGAATGGAAATCGCGGATGCTATTGATTTGGTATCGGGATTACAGTTGGATAACGAATCGATTAACACCTGGAAAAACGGTGTTGAAAGGGCACTCAAAAAATATATCCCTAACGGAACCAAAGCCAACAAAGGGAAATGTGAGAGCTGTGGGTCGGATAGTCTGACCTATCAAGAGGGATGCCTGATCTGTCAGGATTGCGGTTCCTCAAAATGTGGTTAATTCCACAAACCTGAAATTGTAAAAGTTTGCCTATTATAACTTTTTTACTTCAAAAGCGGGATGGTCAGTTGACCATTTCGCTTTTTTTTATCATTACTCGTTAACTTTCAACTTTCAACTTATTAACTAATACCTATCTTTGCAAAAAAAATAAATATAATGGTAGATAGAAAAGTAAGGGTGCGATTTGCGCCAAGTCCAACGGGACCGTTACATATAGGCGGGGTAAGAACCGCTCTTTTTAATTATTTGTTCGCCAAAAAACACGGTGGCGATTTTATTTTACGTATCGAAGATACCGATCAAACCCGTTTTGTTGAGGGGGCTGAAGGTTACATCAACGAGTCGCTAGAGTGGCTTGGGATGAAGATTGACGAAGGTGTTATGCAGGGGGGCGATTATGGACCGTATAAACAATCCGAGCGAAAAGATATCTATTTGCAGTATGCGGATAAGCTGATCGATGACGGATGGGCCTACTATGCCTTTGACACTGCTGAAGATCTGAATGCTAAAAGGGAAGCGGCCGAAGCCGAAAAAACAAAGTTCTCATATGATTTAAACACGCGAATGGGTCTTAAAAACTCTTTGTCCTTAACTGCCCAGGAAGTTGAAAAATTAAAGATGGATGGTGTTCCTTATGTGGTGCGTTTTAAGATGCCGGAGAACGAGGAAGTATCGGCGGTTGATATGATACGTGGCGAGGTTAGGTTTAACACCGCTATACTTGATGATAAGGTGATTTTTAAATCGGATGGTTTACCTACCTACCATTTGGCTAACGTGGTGGACGATTACCTGATGAAGATATCTCATGTGATCCGCGGTGAAGAATGGTTGCCTTCATTGCCCCTGCATATTATGCTTTATAGAGCTTTGGGATGGGAAAATGAACGACCCGAGTTTGCCCACTTGCCACTGATCCTTAAACCTACGGGTAAGGGTAAGTTAAGTAAGCGCGACGGCGACAAAGCGGGATTCCCTGTGTTTCCGTTGGAATGGGAATTGGGCGATGGCGAAATAGCTTCCGGGTACCGCGAATCCGGTTATCTTCCGGGGGCGGTGGTTAATTTATTGGCCTTGTTGGGATGGAATCCCGGTACGGAGCAGGAAATTTTCAGTATGGAGCAGTTGGTTGGGGCATTCTCGATTGAACGCGTGAATAAGGCCGGAGCCCGCTTCGATCCGGAAAAAGCCAAATGGTTTAACCATCAATATTTGGTGAATATGGGTGATGAAGATCTGGCACAACAATTCATGCCAGTATTAAAGGAAAAGGGAATTCAAGCTGATATGGCTTTGGTTACCCGGGTTGTGGCACTTGTGAAAGAGCGTATCAATTTTGTTTCGGAACTATGGGAGCAGGTTTTCTTCTTTTTTGAAGCGCCAACAGAATATGATCCCAAAGTGGTTAAGAAACGTTGGAAAGGTGATGTGCCTGCTTTTATGGCCGGACTGCCCGGTGCATTGGAGGCTGTTTCGGATTGGAAAGCGGATGCAATAAAAGAAACGATATCGGCCAAAATAGAAGAAAAAGAATTGGGTTTTGGTTTGGTGATGAATGCCTTTCGCCTGGCTTTGGTAGGTGGCGGTTTTGGCCCCGATTTAATGACAATTGCCGAGTTAATCGGAAAAGAAGAAGCAATGGCCAGAGTAAGAAAAGCAGTGGAGGTTTTGGCACAGGATAAGGGCTGACAAAGTGTTTTTTGCCATGGTTTTCGGCAGCCTTCGGGCAAGTTTATCATTTTCGAATGACAAATCCGGAATGAAATTTCACCTTTTCCAAAGGTACAAACTTTGGAAAAGGTGTTTGTTAAAAAAATGAAAAGGGTGGTTTCAATTGAAACCACCCTTTGTTGTATCTTATAATTCTTAAAGTCAAACTCAAACTCAAACCTTATCTCAGATCGCTCCGGGCTTAGGGATTCCGGTTCTTCGCTTTCTGCTGTTGGCTGCTTATTGCTTGCCGTCGTATCCCCATTTAAGGTAAATAGATCCCCAGGTAAATCCTGCTCCAAAGGCGGCAAGTACAATGTTGTCTCCTTTTTTGAGTTGTTTTTCCCATTCCCACAAACACAATGGAATAGTTGCGGAGGTGGTGTTTCCGTATCTTTCGATATTGATCATAACCTGCTCTTTATTAATGCCCATTCTCCTGGCTGTAGCATCAATAATTCTTAGGTTTGCCTGATGTGGAACTAACCAGGCGATATCTTCCGAAGCAAGTCCGTTTTTTTCCATAATCTCAACGGAGACATCGGCCATATTCGAAACCGCATGTTTAAATACAGCTTGGCCTTCCTGATAAACGGTGTGCTCCTTGGCATCTATGGTTTCGTGTGATGGCGGTTTTACCGATCCTCCGGCTTTCATCAATAAATGGTGTCTGCCTATGCCGTTACTTCTTAGGATGGTATCCTGTATTCCAACTTCTTCCTCCGTAGGTTCGAGCATGACAGCCGTCGCTGCATCCCCAAACAATACACAAGTGGTTCGGTCGGTGTAATCTGTGATAGACGACATTTTTTCGGCGCTCACCAATATTACTTTTTTGTGACTTCCCGATTGTACGTATTTGGTAGCCGTATCCAGGCCGTAAAGAAAACCGGAACAAGCGGCGTTTATATCAAAGCTTTGAATGTTGCGGATGCCAACCTTATCACAAATAATGGCGGAAGTTCCCGGGAATATATGGTCGGGAGTTACCGTAGTGCAAATCACCAAGTCAACTTCTTCAGGTTTGGTGCCTGTTTTTTCCAACAGTTGTTTAACTGCCTCGGCACCCATTTCTGAAGCGCCTTTCCCCTCACCTTTTAAAATTCGTCTTTCCTTGATTCCGACGCGGGTCATTATCCATTCGTCGGAAGTGTCCACCATGGTGCTTAACTCGTCATTGGTTAAAACATATTCGGGTAGGTTGACACCAATGCCGGTGATTACTGCATTAATCTTTTTCATGTTAAAAGTAATATTTCCGGTCGCATTAAACTTGCAACCAAAAGTTAGAAATAGCCAGAGCTTATACTCCTGCAATTTGTTTTGTGCGCTAAGGAGAAGCTAAACTACCTTTTATTCTGGAGAACCAGGCTTTACCCTTTTCGAAGATAAAGTACCTTAACCTGAAAAATCTTTAAATTTTTCAAGCCAAAGGCTGATGTTTTATAAAATCAGGGTATACCCCTGACAAAACCTTCGGTTTTCGTCGTTATTCATGATTTCTCATGAATAAACCGGGCTAATGCAAAATTTGCCTCGCAAAGCGAAGCAAATTTATAAAGTACTTTTAGAAATAAAAAGTTATGCTGTAATTTCTTTCTCAACAGCAAGTTTTCCTCTGTAATATCCGCAATCACCACATACTGTGTGCATCTTTACTGTTGATCCGCAGTTAGAGCATACTCCCAATGCAGGAGTGGTAGCTTTGTAATGCGTCCTTCTCTTGTCTCTTCTCGTTTTAGAAATCTTTCTCTTAGGATGTGCCATTTTATAAACTCTTTACTTATTATTATTATCTTTTAATTTTTTTAAAGCTGCCCACCTTGGGTCAATAGCTTCTTCTGTATTATCGTTTGCCTCGTGGTGCCCGGCCGAAAACTCTTCCAGCTTAGCAGTCATTTCCGGGTCGCATTTTTCGTAATCTTCATGGACAGATCGCAGAGGCATGCTTACCGTAATTAATTCATATATTAACTGAGCCACGTTAAAGTCATTTTCTTCGTACGGAAGAACGATGATTTCCTCGCTAGGCTCGTCGTAAACTAAACCAAACTTAATATACATTGTGCCTGTATATTGAATCGGAACAGTAACTTCGCCCAGGCAATTGTCGCATACCGATTGGACGTTTCCATCGATGTTAAAATCTAACTGAAGCATCTGCGAATTTTTGTTCATTGTCACATCCACTTCAAAGTCGCCATTTTTTATGGCAGACTCCTCAATTGCATCAAAAAAGGATTGATCAATTGAGTAGTGAAATTGGTGCTTCCCGTCTTTTAAGCCCTTGAAGGCTATGTTATAATCCCTTAGCTTATCCATTTCACCTTAAATAAAAACTTTGCAAAAGTATAAAAATTAATACGAGTACAGAAATATTAATTCAATTTTATTTCTATTTTTTGCTTCGATTATTTTAATGTGTCTGAATGGGCTGATAAATAGTAGGATATGGAATTTTGTGATGAGGAGTGATATTGATTATAATATTATTCTGAATACCGTTCTTTTACCAGCTTCCGACTCTTTAACCATTATTTTCCCCTTGTGATATTCTTCTATAATGCGTTTTGTGAGTGTAAGTCCTAATCCCCAACCTCTTTCTTTTGTTGTGTATCCAGGTTCAAAAATGGTTTTAAAATTTGATTTTGAAATGCCCTTTCCGTTGTCTATAATGTCAATAGCAACTTTATCCTCAAGTTTTTTGGTAGTTACAGTAATTTTTCCCTCGCCTTTTACGGCATCAATAGCATTTTTTATCAGGTTTTCAAAAACCCATTCCATTAATATCATGTTGCCCTTTACCGTTATATCCTTATCTAATTGTAAATGAAAATCAACTTTGTTCGATGATCGACTCTTTAAATAGTGAATGCTTTGCTCAACTACGTTGTTAATGCTGATGTCTTTTAAGTTGGGTTTGGAACCAATCTTTGAAAACCTGTCAGCGATATTTTGCAAACGGTTGATGTCTTTCTTTACTTCGGCAATGCCGTCGGTATCCGGATTCTTTAATGCCATTAGCTCTATCCATCCATACAGTGAAGTGATTGGGGTTCCCAGCTGGTGTGCCGTTTCTTTGGCCATGCCCACCCAAACTTGGTTTTGTTCGGCTTTGCGTGAGTTGCTGAACGCCAAATATGCCACAAGTACAAATATGGTAACAATTAGCAGCTGTATGATAGGGAACCATTGAAGTTTGGTCAATAGCGTAGAAGTGCGATAATATAAAAACTGTTTTTCGCCATCGCCCAGGTCAATTTCAATGTTTTTGCCAGATCTTTTCATCTTCACCAATTGTCGATCCCAATATTTTTCGGCAGCAGAGGTGGGGATGTTTAAGTTTCGGTGATATAATATAGAATCGTTGTCGTCGGTGATAACCAAAGGTACAGTGGTGTTGTTTTTGAGTACTTCCAAAGTAAGGTTAAGGGATCCGTCCTCATTGCCAGGCTGAACAAGCTGCCGCGTGGCCTCTGCCCATAGTTCAATCTTTTTCTTTTCTTCAAGTTTAAGTTCGTCCACCAAATAGTTGGTGTAGATTGTTGACAGCGAGCCAATAAAAACAGCTCCGAGTAGCACCCAAAGCTTAAATCTCTTTTTTCGTGTATAATGTTTCATATTTATATAGCCTAAGCTTGCTAACGGTTCCGCGCTCTAAAGCTGTTTGTGGCTTAGATTTGTTTTGTCTGGCCACCCCGAATTTGTGCGGTTCCGGACTAAAATATAATTGCTGTTTAAACGAAAGAGAGCACGGTTTATTGCACTTTCTGGCTGTAATTAGTGCGAACACCACTTGATAAGCATTCGGGTTATTTCCTCTTTCTGCGCTGGTTTTACTATGAAATCGTCTATGCCCGACTTAAATGCCAGCTCGCGTTGTTTGTCGTCATTGTTTGCGGTCATGGCTATTATCGGACAGCTTTCGTCGTAGCATTTAAGTTCTTTGGTAGCATCAAATCCGTCTATTCCGGGCATTATCAAATCCATAAAAATAATGTTGTATTTATTTAATTTGAATTTATCCACAGCCTCTCTACCGTTATTTGCAAGGTCTATTTCGTAGCCAATCTTGCGG
This sequence comes from Saccharicrinis sp. 156, assembly GCF_050589685.1. Taxonomy (NCBI): domain Bacteria; kingdom Pseudomonadati; phylum Bacteroidota; class Bacteroidia; order Marinilabiliales; family Marinilabiliaceae; genus Saccharicrinis; species Saccharicrinis sp. 156. The sequence continues at coordinate 76,250 of NZ_JBNGOS010000021.1, read as the reverse complement.
AATAAGTTAAGGGCTACCTGTTGATTAAACTTATTGTCTTCTGCAACAAGTATCTTAATATTATCAGGAACAATTTTTCCGACAAGACTATCTTGCGACTTTATGCTTTGGAAATGTCTCAGGACAAACTGCCTCAAGTTGCTTAGCTTAACTGGTTTTCTGAGGAATATGTCGGCTCCTAGTTTTTTGCCGATATTGGTGTTCATGGTTTCGTAGTCGGAGCTTTGGAGCAGAATAATAAAGTTATTGTGCAGATTGTTGCTGTAAATTTGCTGAAGAAAGTCGATGCCGTTAAAATCGGGGCGCTGATCAATAACCAGCAGTTGTATGTTTGGTTTGTTTTTAAGAATTACGATGGTTTCCTGCGAAGGGGCCATTACCTTGTGGTTGATGCCCAAAGCCATTAGGTTTTTGATAATATTTTGTACCTGAAGTGTTTCGTCGGTGATGATGAGCGTATTGATCTGTCCCCAGGATAATATATACGAAAAATCAAGTTCCTTGCGTGTGTGTTTGGTGACAAACGGTAAGGTAAAGCAAAACTCGGATCCGGGGTATCTGGTATTGGTTGATATGTTCGAAGGGCTGTTGGCCCAAATTTCGCCCCCCATAAGTCCAACCAGGTTTTTGGAGATAGAAGTTCCGAGCCCTGTACCGCCAAACTTGCGCGTTGTGCTTTCGTCTTCCTGCGCAAAGGGATTGAAAATGGTTTTAAGTTTTTCTTTTTTTATTCCAATTCCAGTATCGCTAATGCAAAACTTTAATGCAGGATTTCCATTGAAAGCAGTTGAGCGCGACACCGATAAGCGTACTTCTCCGACCGGAGTAAATTTGATGGCATTCCCTATTAAGTTATTTAGTACTTGCCTGAACCTTAATGGATCGCACATAAAATCCTTAGGTAGCGATTCCTCTTGCTCCGTTTTTAATACGATATTTCTTTCTTTGGCGATGGGGTTGAAGGACTCTATGGTTTCCTTAATTTCATTTGCTAAATTCATTGGGATGGACTCGACCTCAAGTTTTCCGGCCTCGATTTTTGAGAAATCCAATATGTCATTGATTAAAGCCAGGAGCGTATCGGCCGATCGTTTAACCACTTTCATCATCTCTCTCTCCGCACTTTGAATTTCATCAGATGAAAGAACCAGATCTGTCATTCCTATAATACCATTTAATGGAGTTCTGAGTTCGTGACTTATGTTCGCAATGAAAGTGGTTTTTGCCTTTTCGGCACTGCCGTTTGATCGGGCGGTTTGATCGCCGAATATTTCAATAAAAAACTGAATGTTATTTTTAATATCCTGGTTGAAGAGGGTTTTCTTTTCACTGACAATCACTTGTTCCTTTTTGCCGCCTCTCCCTTTAAAAATATACTTATTGGAAGTTGGCGATACTTCAACAATTTGAACAAGTTTTTTCTTTTCGAACATGGTTTTGTCCGTTGCTTCCTGATCTATTAAAATATCTTCGTCTTCGTGCTCAAATATTTTTAGAGCAACCTTGTTAACCAATTTTATTTTGTTGTTGCTATCGGTTAACACAACCCCTAGTGGTAAATAATGTAAAATCTTACTTAGTGCATCTTCCGATTGGGATGACCTAATCATCGACATTCGGTTTTTCGAAATGTGTTGGTAAAAAGCCAGCACGATAAGCAAGATTACCGCAAATGAAATCATCGCAACCAAAAACGAGTTACGCACAATGGAATGCGTGATAGGTTGAATGGGCATGGAAAATACCAATGTCAGTTTCGTTTTGCTGGTTTGAACATTTTGACTTACAGATATCACCTTAAACTTTCTGCCTTTACGTTCTAGAAAATGGGTGTGTAGTTTGGAATCTTCTTTTGGCGGAAAATTAGTTGGGGCAACAAGTTTTATATTTGGTAAAGAAGAATATATGATATTGGTGTCTGATGCAATTATCCATTGGAACTCGTGGTCCTCAACATGGAAATTGCGGAATATGTCGGCATAAAACTCCTGAAGGTTATACGTAAATACGACATAGCCAAAAATGTGTGTTTCGCTGTATAAGGGTTGGACAAATATGATGTTTTCTTTGTTGGGCAATATCGAAGGCTTAAATTCTTCTTTTATGTGATCTTCTCCAAAGGTTGTTATCAGGTTTTTGTTGGGGTCTTTGGTCAGCGAATAAAAGTGTCCATTTGTGTCATATACCTCTAGCTTGTTCAGAACTTTGCTGTACCTGTTAAACAGCAGTTCTATTCGTTTTTGAACTTCCTGGTTTTGTAGCTTAAAATTAAAAAGGCCGCCGAGTTCCTCTTCGTTAAGCATCAGCATTACATTGGTTGTTGCTTCCGAAAAATAATTCGAAAGAATTTCGGAACAGGTGGATAAATCTTTTTCCAGTACTTTGTGGTGGGTCGCAATTTGCCAGTTATACGTGTCGCGATAGTAATAAATGTTAGACACCACAAGAAAAACGATGCTACATATAACAAAAATCAGGGTACGTTTCATGTATGGGTATCTGTTGAAAACATGCTTTGTAGTAAGTAAATATAAAACGTATTATCGATACTTCTCTTGGTTGGACTGAAAAATATTAATATAGCTTTGATACCTGCTGTGTGCCAATTTTTCATCCTTAACTGCTTTTTTTACTGCGCACCCGGGTTCGTGTATATGCGTGCAGTTCCCGAATTGGCAATCGTGGGAGTGCTCAAATATATCTTTAAAGTAATGGTGCAGTTCTTCCTTTTCGATATCAATTAATCCATATCCTCTAATTCCCGGTGTGTCGATAATGGCCCCTCCAAAATCAAGCTCATGCATTTCGGCAAAGGTTGTGGTGTGTTTTCCGCTTTGATGAATATCTGATATCTCGGCTACTTTAAGGTTTAGTCCTGGTTGTATTCTGTTGATTAAAGTTGATTTGCCCACTCCGGAGTGGCCGGAGATTACGCTGACTTTATCTTTTAATAGTTCAACCATCACACCCAGGTCATCCTGGGTTTTAGCCGAAATCGTGTAAGTTTCGTAACCAATTGCCCGGTATACATTTATTAGGTCATCAACACTGCTCAGGTGCTCTTCGTCGTACCTATCCATTTTGTTGAAAACTATTTTAACCGGGATGCGATAGGCTTCGGCCGATGCTAAAAACCGATCGATAAAAACGGTGGTGGTAATAGGGTAGTTGATGGTGACCAATAACAATGCCTGGTCAATATTCGAGGCGATTATATGCGATTGTTTCGAGAGTTTAGAAGACTTGCGGATAATATAGTTCTTTCTTTCTTTAATCTCCGAAATCACTCCCATGTCGCTATCCTCGTCAATTGTAAAAGTAACGTGGTCGCCAACGGCAATGGGATTGGTGTTCTTGATATCCTCCATCCTGAATTTGCCCTTAATGCTGCATTTAACAAATTCTCCTTCGTCGGACTTAACCAAATATCTGCTACCTGTCGATTTAAAAACTATTCCTTTTTTCAAAATATAGATACTTATTAGTGTGTTGTGGGAAGCAAAAATACTTATTCGTTTATTAAAAGGGAAATTTAACCTGAACTATTCATAAACTATTGAATATATAAGCACACTTTTGGGTATGTTCGGGATAAGTTGCGCAAGCAGAATTTATAATAATGAATGCAATTTTTAAATTTTCTCATTGGTATTGGCTTTCCGAATATGTCGAATGACTGATTTGGATGATGTTAAATATGGCGGTAAAATTGAATTGATGTAAAAATTGATTTAACTTTGACCGAACGTTCAGTCAAAAGATGTGGTTTTATGTCTCCAAGATCAAAAGCGCAACTCAGTGCAATTAAAGCAGAAAAGCGCAACTTAATTATTTCTGCAAGTTTAAAGGTGTTTTCGGAGCAAGGGTATCAGGCTTCCAGTATATCTAATATCGCAGCAGAGGCGGGCATATCAAAGGGCTTGATATATACCTATTTTGACAGCAAGGAGGATTTGCTTCGATCACTGCTCTTCGAAACAATTGAGAATATGTTTGAAGTAAGCATTAACGCACTATCTGGCAATCCAACTAAGTATGAATTCGTACAAATGATTAGAGATAATATTGAATGGGTAAAAGAAAATAGTAGGTTCTCGAAAATTTATTTCGGACTTTTACTGCAGCCTAACATTATAAATATGTTTCATGATGAACTGATGGCTCTGGCTCAACCTTTTTTTGTATCCATATCCCGATATTTTGAACTGGCAGGTTGTGACAATCCAATGCTTGAAACCAGGTACTTTGTTTCAGTATTGGACGGTGTGTATATGAACTACATAATGGACCCGGATTCCTATCCGCTTAAGGAAATTGAAAACAAAATTATTGATCAAATTGTGAATATATGAATCCGGTAGGGCCACCTTTCTGCCGAACCTGGTTCGGAAGGAGGTATGGAGGAGTGAAATATTGCTGAACTGATAAATCGTATGATCTAAATTTTAAAGTTTTGCATACTCTTACGGCACTAATTATCAATTTTTAACGTATTAAATGGTGAAGATGAAAGTTGTATTTTACGTTTTGGGTTTTTGGGTTCTGGTGATGTTGCCAATCAAGGTTGGTGCCCAATATAATACATCGGCAACCGCCAAAGAAATTGTTGACCATGCCAATGAATTGATGCGCGGTACTACCAGTATCTCCGAAATGGAAATGACCATTACCCGTCCCAAATGGAGTAGGACGCTAAAGTTTAAGTCCTGGTCCAAGGGAATTGAATATTCGCTAATTTATGTGACTCATCCTGCCAAAGAAAAAGGTCAGGTATTTTTAAAACGACAAAAGGATATGTGGAATTATATGCCAAATATCGAGAGAATGATGAAGATTCCGCCAAGCATGATGATGCAATCGTGGATGGGGAGCGACCTGACCAACGATGATTTGGTAAAAGGCGCATCGATAGTGGAGGATTATTCGCATAAAATAATTGGTGAAGAAAAGGTAGATGGATATGATTGCTGGGTGATTGAACTGATTCCCCATGAGGATGCCACCGTGGTTTGGGGAAAGATAATCAGTAAAATAAGCAAAAAAGGCTTTATGACTTTGAGGAATGAATATTACGATGAGGAAGGTTTTTTGGTGAACAAGGAAATCCTGTCGAAGATTAAGGATGTGGGCGACCGGGTGATGCCCACCTTTTTTGAGATTATTCCTGTGGAAAAAGAGGGGCAAAAAACTACAATGGAATTTTCACAGGTACGGTTTAACGTGCCCATCAAAGACGATTTCTTCTCTATTCAGAATATGAAAAGGGTTCGTTAGTCTCATTTGTGAATAGATCAGGCTGGATAATGTAAACGATGGACTTATGAAAATTTTGGTAATGTCGTGGCGAAATTTATGGCGTAACAAAAGGCGAACTTTAATTACGGTATCATCCATTTTCTTTGGTGTTATCTTATCGTCCTTGATGAGTTCTATGCAGGAGGGGTCGTACACCAATATGATTAAAAATGTGGTGAACTTTTACGCCGGTTTTATTCAGGTTCAGAATGAGGATTACTGGGAGGATAAAAGTATTAACCATAGTTTTATCTTGGATTCGGCCTTACAGGTGCAACTCGGCCAATTCGAAGAAATTACTGGCATTATTCCCAGGCTCGAGAGCTTTGCCCTGGCTTCGTCGGGAGCCAACACTAAAGGAGCCATGGTCATGGGGATCGACCCAGAACGAGAGGCGGGAATGACCTCCGTCGATGCCAAAATAATCGAGGGAAAATATTTGAAGAATGGGGACGATGGTGTTTTGATTGGCTATGAACTGGCAGCCAAATTGAAGTTGTCGGCAGGAGATACCGTGGTTTTGTTTGGGCAAGGGTACCATGGCGTTACAGCAGCCGGAAAATTTCCTGTACGTGGCTTGTTTAAACAGTCTAATCCCAATTTGAACCGGCAGTTGGTATATATGGAAATACAAAGTGCCCAATCTTTTTATGCCGCTGAGGACATATTAACCTCTCTGATTTTGGAAGTGAAGAATAACGACATCATGAAAAAAGTGTTGCCAAAAATAAGGGAAAAAATTAATTCGCCTTATCGGGTGATGAGTTGGGAGGAGATGTTTCCAACCATTTTACAACAAATCGAAAGCGATCGATCATCGGCCTTTGTCATGAAACTGATTTTGTACATTGTGATCATGTTCGGAATTTTTGGTACCGTGATGATGATGATATCGGAGCGGAAAAAAGAGTTTGGTGTGATGATGGCCTTGGGAATGCAAAGATTTAAGTTGGCCATAACTGTTTTTATCGAAACACTTTGGATAGGCTTACTTGGAGTAGTGGCCGGTTTTTTAGGGAGTATGCCCGTTGTAGCCTATTTCTTTTACAACCCGATTCCTTTGAGCGGACAGGGTGCTGAATGGATGGCGGATCTGGGTTTTGAGCCATATATGTTTTTTGCATGGGAGCCATCGGTTTTTATGTACCAGATGTTGGCTATTATGATCATGACCTGTTTTATTTCAATATTTCCGTTTGTAAGAATTGTGAGGCTCTCGGAAATAAAAGCCCTAAAAGGATAAACCATGGTATTAAAAATTGCTTGGCGAAATATTTGGCGTAATCCTGTAAGGAGCGGGGTGGTGATAATGGCGCTTACCATTGGTATGTATGCGGGCGTGTTTTCCACTACCTTTATGAATGGTTGGATGATGCAGCGATTGCGGGCAGGTATTGAAACGGAGACTGCGCATATTCAAATTCATAAGCCGGGCTTTGAAATGGCCGAAGATGTAAATCATTATTTTGAAGATGAGGAAGTACTGCTTGATAATGTTGAAAGTATTGAAGGGGTTGCCGTTGCCTCGTCGCGAATAGTGATTTCCGGCATGGTGGCTTCAGCTCAAACTGCGCAGGGTGGCATGGTTATTGGCGTGGATAGCGAAAAAGACACCTTAGTGGTTAATGTGAGTAAGCAACTGATCGAGGGGGCTTGGTTGAAAGGAATAAAACAAAATCCCATAGTGATCGGGAAAAAACTGGCGGATAAACTTAAATTGAAAATACGTTCTAAAATTATTGTCCGGTTTCAGGATTATAATGGCGATTTCACCGGTGGAGCTTTTCGTGTAACCGGAATATACAAAACCATCAACACCGCTTTTGACGAAACGCACTTGTTTGTCAATAAAAGTGATTTGCGACGGATTAGTGTGCTGCCCCAAGGGGTTGCCCACGAAATGGTTATCCGATGTTCCGATCCTACTTTAGTGGATGCGGTTTGTTCCAAGGTTTCTGCAATTGCTGGGGGCAACAAAGTGGAAAATTGGAGAGAGATTTCTCCGGAGTTAGGTTACCTGACAGAGATGATGAGTGTATACATGTATATTTTCGTTATTATAATACTAATGGCTCTGGGCTTTGGTATTGTTAATACCATGCTTATGGTGGTGCTGGAACGGGTACATGAACTGGGTATGCTTATGGCCGTTGGCATGAAGAAAGAGAGGGTTTTTATTATGATTATGGCAGAAACGATAATGCTGTCGGGTCTGGGAGGTTTTATCGGAATCTTTCTTGGCGTTTTAACCACAAAAATTACGTCGGTTCATGGCATTAATCTTTCCATGTGGGATGAGGCTTTGTCCGAAATGGGATTTGCCAGCATTATTTATCCTGAGTATGATTTTAAAATAGTAGCGACTGTGTCAATACTGGTTATCCTTACAGGCGTTGTGGCAGCTGTGTATCCTTCCTACAAGGCACTTAAACTAAACCCTTCGCAGGCATTACAATCTGTTTAACCGAAAAAATAAGGCTATGTCTATAATATGCATTCATAATCTCACAAAAATATATAACCAAAAGCAGATTCCTGTTCATGCCATAAACGGTATCGACCTTACTTTTGAAGAGGGGGAGTTTACAGCTTTGGTGGCGCCTTCCGGTGCTGGCAAAACCACATTTTTAAATATGTTGGGAGGACTTGATTCCCCAACATCGGGCTCCATCGAAATCGGAGGGGAAAGAATGGATTTGCTGTCATCCTCGCAACGCACACTGTTTCGTTTGCACAATATCGGTTTCGTGTTTCAAGCTTACAACCTGATTCCGGTGCTGACTGCCACAGAAAATATAGAGTTTATAATGGAGTTGCAAGGCGTGCGAAAAGAGCTGAGAAGAAAAAGAAGCACCGAATTGTTGGAGGCCGTGGGAATAGCGGATAAGGCGAATGTACGGCCCAATAAAATGTCGGGCGGGCAGCAGCAAAGGGTAGCGGTGGCAAGGGCATTGGCATCAAAACCCAAGTTTATTTTGGCGGATGAGCCTACGGCCAACCTGGATTCAAAGTCAACAGAAAATTTACTGGACATCATGTTAAAAATGAACCAAAAGGAGAATGTAACCTTTATATTTGCTACGCACGACGAAAGGGTTGTGAAGAAAGCCCGCAGGGTAATAACTTTTGAGGATGGTAAAGTAATTAAAGATGATAGCAAAGCGTAAAAAGTTTGTTCTGGCCATTGTTTCCCTCGCTGCATTTATAGGTTTTGGGGATGTTTGTGGGCAGTCGCCTATTGAGGTTTCCGGGTATGTGTCCGAAATGCCTTCTTATACCTGGCAAAAAGGGTCAGAAAACCTCTGGGATAACCTCGTTCACAACCGTATTAAGTTAAACTATTCAAGGAACGACAACCTAAACATTAGGTTAGAGGTCCGAAATCGATTTTTTTTAGGCGAGACTGTACGTAATACACCATTGTACAAGTTTTATTTGAACAACGACCCGGGATGGGTGGATATGAGTTTTAACTGGGGCACCACAAATAGCTATGTGGTCAACACTGTAATTGATAGGTTGACCTATGAGCGTATATGGGGGAAATTCCAGCTGCGAATAGGAAGGCAAAGAGTGAATTGGAGTCAGAGTTTTGTTTGGAATCCCAACGATATATTTAATTCATATTCTTATTTCGATTTTGATTACCCCGAACGGCCGGGAATGGATGGTTTGCGCTTGCAATATTACACAGGTGCCTCCGAAAGACTGGAAGCGGTATTAAAAGTAGATGGAAACAAAAAAGTGACGAGTGCATTGTTGTACGGTTTTAACAGGGCAGGCTACGATTTTCAGTTGATTGTAGGGGAGGTAAACCAGGACGATTATATATTGGGGACGGGGTGGAGCGGGAATGTCATGAATGCGGGGTTTTACGGAGAGTTTTCTTTTTTATCGCCAATGGATGGCAAAAGTGATGATATTTACTTGCTTTCTGTTGGTTCAAACTACACTTTCAGGAATTCGTTGGCTTTGACCGGTGAATATTTATATTCAAGTAATCTAAACAGTACGTTCCAGGATTTTGGGAGTCTTGCTTTTTCTGCATCATCCATTAAAAAGTTAAGTGTTTCGGATCATTCTTATATGATAAGTGCAGGATATACTGTTAATCCGTTGTTAAACGTTTCTTTGGCTTTTGTCGGATTTTCGTTTCCGGTACTGGAAAGTTTTTATGTTTCCCCTACCATAGAATACTCATTAAACGAAAACCTATTCCTTTCCGGAGTATTTCAAGTTTATTCTCACAACCGGGGAATCGATAATGTATTAAATATTTCGTCATTTGTTCGCTTGAAAAAAGTATTTTAACCGTGAGACCCCTTGTTTTGAAGTAGTTTATTTGCGTAACAGGATTTCTAATGCATATTGCGGGTTTATGGCAATATACAGTTTTTCGTGGAGGAGTTGGCAATTAGATGAAGTCGAATGGAAATTTTGGGATGAAATAAAAAAAAATCTGCTGGTGCTCATGGAGGTGTCCTGAAAATATGATATATTGTAAGTAGCAGACATACTGGCATTTGTGTTCTGTCACGTTTTTGTCACGCTTGCCATTTGTATGGTCACGCATTTGTCACACTCCTGTCACGCATTTGTCACGCTTTAAATTAGGTGTAATTGAATATAACCATGTAATTTAGCTTTCGAAGATTAACCAAATATAAAATCTTTGTTATGAATTATATTAAAATAGGTATCCGTTTTTTGCTATTTGCCATCTTGTTGATTGTGGCAACGTTTATTATTGACTTTGCAATAACTAAGATTTATTCTCTGTTGTTGGAGCACTATTCCCTTCCGAAATCGGATTCTAACATCACTGTGTTATCATTTTTTATCAGCCTTGTTTTTACAGGTCTGTTGTCATTTGGAACCGGCTTTTGGCATATGTCAAAATTAACTGACTAAAAGATGTAAAAAATCCGGTATTTCAAAAGTGCTTCTTAAAAAGCCTGTCAAAGGATATCGGATTTTTATGTTTTTTTAAATGGCATGCTATAGGCCGTTAAGCTGTCTAAGACCCGGATGGCGAGCTTTCGAGTATTTTAGGTTTATTTAGTTAATAGATTGGATTTAGGCGTCTGGGAAAGTCGATGTATTAAAAACGGACAGTATTCAACTACTTTCATCTATCGTGGCAATTCAGCCCATACCTTCCTTTTTTTTGTTCGGATTCGTACAGCGATGTTTCGTAACTGTACACTTTTGCCTTCGCTACTCATTAGTGATTAAGTGATAAAAGTCACATTAACAACCCGATAACGGTTTTGGAATAAAGGTTGTAAATTAGGAGGTGCAAGAAAACGCCTCGTTTTCTTGCGACAACAGTTTATTAATTAAAAGTAAATCAGGTGGGTAAAAGTGTAATTAAAGTAAACTCGTTACATAAGTCTTACATTACCGGAGCCAATTCCCTGCATGTTCTTAAAGGAATCGATATGGATATAGCTGAGGGGGAGATGGTTTCTATTATGGGTTCATCCGGTTCGGGAAAATCAACGCTGCTAAATATTTTAGGAATCCTGGATAATTACGATAAAGGTGATTATTACCTGGATAATATCCTTATCCAAAAAATGAATGAGAAAAAAGCAGCGGAATTCAGGAATAAATACATTGGATTTGTTTTCCAGTCCTTTAATCTTATCTCGTTTAAAAATGCGATGGAAAACGTAGCCTTGCCTCTGTATTATCAAAAGGTGAGCAGGAAAAAAAGGAACGAGATTGCCATAAAATATTTGGATAGATTAGGACTGAAGGATTGGGCCTACTATATGCCAAGCGAACTTTCCGGAGGTCAAAAACAGCGGATTGCAATTGCAAGGGCCCTAATCTCACAACCTAAAGTGATTTTGGCCGATGAACCAACAGGCGCCCTGGATACGCAAACATCGTACGAAATGATGGAAATATTAAAGGAGGTCAATGATTCGGGGATTACCGTCCTGATAGTAACCCACGAGCACGACATTGCTGATATGACCCATCGTGTGATTCATTTGAAAGATGGAATAATTGAAAGTGAACAAACGCATAAAAATTTCAGCTATGCTTGATTTAAGTAATTGGCAGGAAATTATCAGCACCATGCAGAAAAACAAGTTGAGATCTTTCTTAACCGGTTTTAGTGTTTTCTGGGGGATATTTATTCTCGTAATACTTCTGGGTGCCGGCAAAGGACTCGAACGGGGGGTGATGCATAACTTTAGTGATGCGCGAAACAGTGTTTTTATGTGGGGTGGACAAACCTCGGTAGCTTTTGATGGTTTAAATGTGGGCAGAAGGATTGATCTCAAAGACGAAGATTTGGAGTTGATACAACGGTCGGTCCCCCAAATAGAGCACCTAACGGGTCGTTATGGTATGTGGAGCAGCCTGATTAATTACAAGCAAGAGTACGGAACGTTTCAGGTAATGGCTATTCTCGAAGGATACCAGCATATCGAGGCCATTAAAATGATCGAGGGCCGAAAGCTAAACCAAACAGATATTGAAAAAGCCCGAAAGGTGGCTTTGATTGGCAGGAGGGCAAAAGAACAGTTGTGCAACGATGATAGCCCTGTGGGAGAGTATATGAAAATAAAGGGTATCCCGCATAAGATAGTCGGTATTTTTGACGATGTGCACGATGGCGAAACGGAAAGGTTTTACATACCACTGACAGTGGGACAGAAAATTTTTGGGGCTAAAAAAAATGTGGGCAATATAGCGTTTACCACAGGAACCGATAATATTCAAGAAAGTGCTTCAATCATTAGCAATATCCGCAATGTGCTGGCTAAAAAACATAGGTTTAAACAAGATGACAAACGTGCCTTGGGAGATTATAATGGACTGGAGGATTATCAGCAAACCAAAGCGATTTTTACAGGTATCAGCATCTTTGTCGGCATCATCGGTATTTTTACCATCATCGCGGGAATCGTGGGGGTGAGTAATATCATGATAATCGTGGTGAAGGAGCGTACCAAGGAAATAGGGATACGGAAGGCCATTGGGGCCTCCCCCGCATCGGTAGTAAGCCTGATTTTACAGGAGTCTATAATAATAACAGCGGTGGCCGGATTTTTGGGCCTGCTGGTGGGCGTCGGAATTCTCGAACTCGTTTCGGGCCATATGCCTGCCTCCGATTTTTTCCGCAACCCCGGTGTTGATTTTGATTTGGCTATTGGAGCGGCCTTGCTCATTGTGTTGGCGGGTGCCTTGGCCGGATATATCCCTGCCCGAAGAGCCGCACGCATAAAACCGATTGTCGCTTTGCGCGATGAATAATCCTTAAAGTCATGTTTGATATTGATAAATGGCAAGAAATATTTTATACGCTCAAAAAAAACAAGCTGAGGACTGCACTGACCGGGTTTGGGGTGTTTTGGGGTATCTTTATGTTGATGATCATGATGGGTGCCGGCAAGGGACTCGAAAACGGTGTTTATGCCAATATGGGCGACTTTGCCACCAACAGCATGTTTATATGGACCCGCCCTACTTCAAAACCTTACAAAGGGTTTCCCCGAAACAGGCGTTTCTATTTTAGGTATGAAGATAAGTACGCCTTGGAAAATAAAATAGCAGGTATCGATATTGTTGCGCCCCGAATGAACGGTGGAGGGTATCAGAATGCAACTGCTATTACCCGCGGTTCGCAAGAGGGTGCGTACGAAGTGGGCGGTATCGTACCACAGGAATTTGAAATTGATCCGGTGACTTTAAAAGGCGGACGATATATCAATCAAATAGATTTGGATACCAGACGAAAAGTCGTGGTTCTGGGAAAGAAGGTCAGAGAAGATCTGTTTCAGGAGGATGAAGACCCGGTGAATCAATATGTGAAAATCGGCGAGTTGTATTTTCAGGTCATCGGCACTTTTGAGTCAAAGCATTCGGGGCGCTGGGGCGAAAACCAAAATGCTTCGGTACTGATACCTTTTTCAACTTGCCAGATTGTTTATAACTACAACAATGTCGTGGGGCATTTTTCAATAACGGCCGAGCCCGAATACGATATGGTGGAGGTGGAAAAGCATGTGAAAACGCTATTGGCAGAGCGGCACAATATCCACCCTGAAGACCATGGGGCTTTTGGTTCCAATAACGTGGGGGAAGAGTTTAAAAAAATGAAAGGCCTGTTCCTGGGGATTGACATACTGGTATGGGTTGTGGGCATCGGGACACTGCTTGCCGGAATTATCGGAATCAGTAACATCATGCTGATCATCATAAAGGAACGAACACAGGAAATTGGCATTAAGCGGGCCATAGGAGCTACGCCCTCCAATATTATATCAGCGGTAATAACCGAATCTGTTTTTTTAACCTCGGTGGCTGGAACCATTGGAATGTTTATAGGTATATCTATTATAGAGCTGGTGAGCCAAGCCATAGGTTCTTCACCGTCCGAAAGTTCCGGATTTGTAAATCCCCAGGTGGATTTTCAGGTGGCCATTTGGGCGCTCTGCATCCTGATCGCATCAGGTGTCTTGGCGGGGATCATTCCATCCCGGCGCGCTGTTTCCATCAAGCCCATCGAGGCTATTCGATCCGAAATTTAAACAAATACACGAACCAATATATACAGTAAACCATGAAACGAGTAAGAAACATTTTATTTATAGCGATATTCTCTGTCGTTTTTGTAGGAGGGTTCTATTACTTATACGATAAGTCAAGAGAGAAAGAAGTTGTTTTTGAAACAGAGTCGGCCGAATATGCCGATATCGTTAAAAAAACGGTGGCTACCGGATCTGTGGTCCCAAGGCAAGAGATTGAGATTAAACCACAGGAATCGGGTATTATTACCGAAATCTATGTGGAACCGGGGGACATCCTGAAAAAGAACGATCTGATCGCCAAGATTCAAATTATACCGGAAATGGTTCAGGTGAACAACGCCGAGTCGCAGCTGAACAAAGCGAAGATTAAATTCAGGAATGCGGAAATCGAATACCAAAGAAAGCAAGAACTGTTCGATACAGGGGTAATTGCCGAGTCGGAATACCTGGACCAACTGATGGCGTACGAAAATGCCAAGGAAGATGTGAATGCGGCCGACAACAACCTGCAATTGATAAAGGAAGGTGTCACCAAAAAAATGGGCGCGCAAACCAATACCATTATTAAGGCAACAATTGAGGGAATGGTGCTGGATGTGCCCGTTGAGGTAGGGAATTCCGTAATCAAGAGCAATACTTTTAATGATGGGACAACGGTCGCTATTCTGGCCGATATGGGTGAAATGGTATTTGAAGGAAAGGTAGATGAAACGGAAGTGGGCAAAATTAAGGAAGGTATGGATCTGGTGCTCTCAATTGGCGCTATCGAGGACGAGACTTTTGACGCGAAGCTTGAGTATATTTCACCTAAAGGGGTGGAAGATAACGGAGCGATTCAGTTTGAGATCAAAGCAGACGTAAACCTAAAAGAAGGCCAGTTTATACGGGCCGGGTATAGTGCCAATGCCGATATAGTTTTAGACAGGAGGGATAGTGTATTGGCTATCAACGAAAGACTGTTGCAATTTGAAAACGACACCGCTTATGTTGAAGTGGAAGTGGCCGAACAGCAATTTGAGAAAAAACAAATTGAAACCGGGATCTCGGATGGAATCCAGATTGAGGTGAAAGCAGGTGTGAGCAAAGATGATAAAATTAAGGTTCCAAAATCTTAACATTGAACCATTCATATATTTTGTTTATCTTATTTTCTCGAAATGTACAATTTTAAGCAAGCTAAAAATGACAAAAACATCATTACCATTACTTGTCGGACTATTTTTTTTAAGCGCAGCACCGATAAGAGCACAGGAGGCATGGACACTTGAACGGTGCATCAGTTATGCTTTTGAAAATAATATCGTTATAAAAAGACAATCGTTAAATACGGATTTTCAGCAAAACGAGTTGCGACAAAGTGCGTTAAACAGGTTGCCAAGCCTGAATGCACAGTCGTCTTACGGACACAGTTACGGTTATACCTGGGTTCAACAGGAAGCCGAAAATATCGATGTAAACAACCGTTCTTTTGGCCTGGGAATCGGTGCTTCGGTAGATGTGTTCAGTGGGCTTAATGCCAGAAATACCGTTAAACGAAATAAAATTGATCTAATGGCTTCGCTCGCTTTAAACGAAGAAATCAGAAATGATATCGCCTTGCAAATTACCGGTCAATATTTGCAAATTTTGTTTGATAAAGAGTTGCTGGCTGTTGCAGAAGAACAATACGAAGTAACAAATCAACAAGTTATAAGAACACGGAAACTGGTGGATGCAGGCAGTCAGGCTAAGGGAAGTTATTTGGAAATAAAATCTCAGGCTGCAAAGGAGGCACTGACCGTTACACAGCAACAAAATAATTTAGTACTATCCTTGTTGGATTTAGCGCAATTGCTCGATTTGGAAAATGTGGACGATTTTGACGTGATATCCCCTGTTATACCTGAAATAGAGAACTTGAAAATAGACAGACCCGCTGCGGTTTATTCTGCCGCATTGGGCATTATGCCTCAAATAAAAGGGGCTAAATATGAGTTGGAAAGTTCAGAGGTAGAGGTGGATATTGCCAAAAGTGGTTATTATCCCAGCTTGCGCTTGGTTGGGCAGTGGGGAGCTAGTGCCAACTGGTTAATGGACGATCCTAACGGAATAAACCGCTCCTTAAGCGATCAAATCAATTCCACAAAAAATACCTATGTCGGGGCGTCTTTGAATATTCCGATTTTTAACAAGCTGCAAACCCGTACGAATGTTAAAAATGCCAGAATCAGGGTGCTGGATGCCCAATATTCTTTGGGGCAGGAAAAATTGGCTTTACGAAAAGAGATACAGCAAGCCTATGCCGACGCATTGGCAGCATACAACAATTACCTTTCGAGTCGCGAAGCGGTTGAGTCGTACAAGGAGTCGTTCCGTTATACGGAGCAAAAATTCAGTGTTGGACTGGTAAACTCGGTTGATTATAATGTGGCTAAAACGGATTATACCCGTGCCCAGTCCGATCTATTGCAATCGAAATACGAGTATATTTTGCGAAATAAAATTCTTGATTTTTACAAGGGGATTCCTATCGTTTTGTAGTTGGGATAGGATTTCCTTGTTGTGTTGGGTTTAATAATGTAGCACCTGTCTGTTTTTTGAGATAGGTGCTTTTTCATAATAACGAATAGATAAAAAAATGTAACTTAGCGATATTAGAGATCACAAATCTATTATAATAACAATTACAGGTCTTTGCTCCTATGCTAAGTTCGCCAAAGGTTATGACCGTCGGAGAAAGCTTTAGCAGCACGGGGAGTGCCTAGTGTTCATACTTTGAAAATGAAAAAAAAATTACTTTATCCACTAATTATATTAATTGTAATTATTGTAGGACTTGTTATTGCCAAAGGGCAAGGTTGGATCGGTGGCGATTTTCGACACAAGGTTGAGGTGAAGAAAGCTGAAACCCGCACGCTTACAGAAATTATCACTGCCAACGGAAAGATAAAACCCGAGGTTGAGGTAAAGGTGTCTTCCGATGTGTCGGGAGAAATCCTGGAGCTGACTGTCAAAGATGGAGATGAGGTACAAAAAGGTCAGATATTGGCCAGGGTACAGCCAGATATTTATCAGCGTAACCTCGAAAAGATGCAAGCGTCCGTGCGTAGTTCGGAGGCCAACTTGTCGCAGTCGGAGGCTCAGTTTCAGCAAAAACAGCTGGCTTATAATCGTAACAAAACACTGTGGGAGCAGCAAACAATATCAGAATCGGAATACGAGCAAGTCCTGGCTGATTACAATGTAGCAAAAGCCAGTGTTGAGGCAGCAAATGCATCGTTGATTAATGCCAAAGCCTCGCTGAACGAAGCAAAAGATAACCTGACCAAAACCACTATTTATGCTCCGATGGACGGTACCGTTTCCCGGTTAAATGTTGAAAAAGGTGAGCGGGTGGTGGGAACGGCCCAGTTTGAAGGAACGGATATGATGACCATTGCCAATTTAAATAATATGGAAGTGGTGGTGGATGTGAACGAAAACGATATTATCCGTGTATCTATGATGGATACTGCAATCATTGAGGTGGACGCCTATTTGAAAACCAAGTTTAAGGGCTTGGTGACCGAAATTGCTAACTCGGCAAAAACGGAAGGGACCAGCGCCGACCAGATAACCAATTTTGAAGTTAAAGTACTTATCCTCCCAGAGTCTTACAGGGAACTGATGGAGGAAAAAGGTGAAGGATTCTATCCTTTCCGCCCGGGTATGTCGGCTACGGTGGATATTCAAACGAATACTAAGGTAGATGTTTTAACCATTCCGATACAATCAGTGACCACGCGCAAAGACACAACCGAAGTGGAGGAGCAAGAGGAGGATTTAAAGAAGGAGGAAGAAAAAATAGAGGTGGTATTTGTGGTGGCAGACGGGAAAATAGAACAGCGCAAAGTAAAACCGGGCATTCAGGATACCAAATTCATTGAAATAACAGAAGGGCTCCAAGTGGGCGAACAAGTGGTGAGCGCCCCGTATAGTGCCATCTCCAAAAAGCTAAAGCATGAGGACCTGGTAGAGGTGGTAGACAAGTTGTTCGAAGAAAAGGAAAAAAATAGTCCAGACAAATAGGATTCTTGGGACGGTGTGATCGTGTTGTTTAAGTGTTGCTATGGTGAATGTACGTGGGTGAACTAATTTTTTTGTTAAAGAATTTATTTTACTGTTCTGCCCAAAAAAAAAGTCGAGCGTTGGGCTGTTTTTTATCCTTCAGATAATAAATCTGGAGGCCGCCTTTCTTTCCACATCTTTTTTGGTATAAGGCGTCATCAATAAGTAATGGCTTCAGTCAAATGCTTGCTCGGCATATTCTATGTCATCCTCGTTCGATTTCAATTTAATACCATTCAGATAACTGAAAGGTGCATGTGCTAATGTATGGGTGCAATCAGCCTCAATTAAATATAATAATATTAAACTTTTTTGGCGGAATCGGCGTCAGTGGCCGCATTTTGTTTTTGTTGTATATGTTATTGTGCAACGTACTGAAAATGTTCTTGTTGGTTGATGGGTGTATGAAAATGTTCAGTTAAACCCGGATTATGTATTGGAGGTTCGTCATGAGCATTGCAAGTACAATAAAACAAGGCATTACTGAAACGAGGCATCACTTGTCCCGATTACTTTCGGGAGCATCGTTCTGGTGAGTTGAAGTGATGCAACGAAGTGTCTTGTTTTAAAGTAATTTCAATGTGTAACAGAATTTCTAATGCATATTGCGGGTTAAAGCCAAAGAAGTTCATGCGAATGTAATTTGCATCAGTGCAATTGGTTGGCAATCACATTGGAAAGTATTGATAAAAACAAGAGTTAAAATGTAACCCGAAGAAGGAGCTTGATTCTGGGTGGCTTTCTTACATTTTATCGAAAAATGGGATGTGATATTAATTTACAGGCGGTAGTTTTATTTTATGGAAATGCGGATTAGTTAAATGATATTGAATACTTTTTGATTGCAGAAAAAACCGTATTTTAATTGGAAAATAAGGTGATATGGAAGCGGGGTATATCGAACGGTATTCATATTTATACCGGTTTATGCATAGTTCATTTTAAAGTACTACTTTTGCAAAATGACCGAAATACTAATCGAAGAATATTTCAACATATATAATTCCTATCCAATTATCGATGTCAGATCACCCGGGGAATTTAGCAAAGGGCATATTGTTGGAGCACATAATATCCCGCTTTTTACAAATGCCGAGCGTGCGCATGTAGGAACTGTTTATAAACAGCAAGGACAGGAGATTGCCATGGATTTAGGCCTGGAGTATGTTACTCCTAAATTATCCTGGTTTGTAGAAGAATCGGCCAAATGGGCGCCAAACAAAAAAGTAGTTGTTCACTGTTGGCGGGGTGGGATGAGGAGTCATGCTTTTGCCGATCATTTAGAGGAGAATGGATTTGAAGATGTAAGGGTCATACAGAAAGGTTATAAGGCATATAGGAATTTTGTGCTCGATAGTTTTAAAAAAGAAGTTGATTTAAAAATAATAGGTGGTTATACAGGAAGCGGGAAAACGCACATTTTGACCCGTTTAAATGAGCTGGGGTGTCAGGTAATCGATCTGGAAGCGTTGGCATGCCACAAAGGCTCTGCGTTTGGTGCCATCGGGGAGAATAGTCAGCCTACAGTTGAACAGTTCGAAAATAACCTGTTTGACCTATGGAGAAAGCTGGATTTTAATCAGCCCGTGTATCTCGAAGATGAAAGTCATAATATCGGTAGGGTGAAGCTTCCAATGGACCTTTTTGTCAAAATTAGAAATGCCAAGGTTTATTTTTTAGATATCCCTAAGGAAAAAAGAGCATTGGCATTGGTTAAAGAATATGCAGGAATAGATGATGAATTATTGGAGCATGGTATTTTGACTATTGCCAAACGGCTCGGTGGACTTGTGGTTAAGGAGGCTTTGGAAGCGTT
Organism: Saccharicrinis sp. 156; assembly: GCF_050589685.1. Classification (NCBI taxonomy): domain Bacteria; kingdom Pseudomonadati; phylum Bacteroidota; class Bacteroidia; order Marinilabiliales; family Marinilabiliaceae; genus Saccharicrinis; species Saccharicrinis sp. 156. The sequence goes on along the minus strand of NZ_JBNGOS010000021.1, from coordinate 56,501 downwards.
GGGAAAAAAAGACTACCTGAAGGTGGCAACATTAACGCTTAATTATTACGACAAGGCATATATGCGGGGCGTATTAAAAAGAGATAGCGATAAAATAGTTTATTTAGAGTTGGCAGATTCAGATTCTCATTTCAACGCTAAATATATTAAAAGGAAAATTGAAGGATAATATGGGATAGCATATATATTATTGTCCCATGTCCCAGTCTGTTAACAAGTAAGAAGAATCTAACGATCTGTTAATTATTATGGAAAATATTAAACTAACACAATATAGCCACGGAGCAGGATGTGGCTGCAAAATTTCGCCCAAAGTGCTTGATTCAATGTTGATAAGTAGCATAACCCCTGTTTTGGATGACAGGTTGTTGGTGGGTAATGACAGTCGCGATGATGCTGCCGTGTATGACATGGGAGACGGCACAGGCATTATAAGTACCACTGACTTTTTTATGCCCATTGTTGACCATCCGTATACTTTTGGAAAGATTGCCGCTGCCAATGCCATCAGCGATGTGTATGCCATGGGCGGAAAACCATTGATGGCGATTGCTATTTTGGGATGGCCCATCAATAAAATTCCGGCCGAAGTGGCCCGGCAGGTCCTGGACGGAGGGCGTGCAGCTTGTAAGGAAGCAGGCATTTTATTGGCGGGAGGACATAGCATTGACAGTCCTGAACCCATATTTGGTTTAGCCGTGACCGGAAAAGTGGACCTGGTAAATTTGAAACAAAACAATACCGCAACGGTAGGCTGCAAATTATATCTGACCAAACCGTTGGGTGTGGGTATACTTACCACCGCTCAAAAGAAAGGTTTGCTAAAAGATGAGCATAAAAATGTGGCACCCGACTCCATGAGCCAATTGAATAGTTTGGGACAAAGCCTGGCCGGCATACCAGGCGTTAAAGCCATGACCGATGTTACAGGGTTTGGCTTGCTGGGTCATCTTCGCGAGATGTGCGAAGGCAGTAATGTAAGCGCCCATATAAACTATGCAGAAGTCCCTCGTTTTGCAATGCTAGACGAATATTTAGCACAGGACTGTGTTCCGGGAGGCACCCATAGAAACTGGGACAGCTTTGGAGATAAAATTGAAATGAATAACCCGGAATATAAAAACCTGCTTTGCGATCCTCAAACCAGCGGAGGACTCCTGGTTGCAGTGGAACCATCGGCAATTGGGCAAGTGGAGGAATTGTTCGGGAGTAATGGAATACAGGCAAAATCTTTTGGCGAACTTAAAGAGAAAGACGATAAGTTGATAATCGTAAAATCGTAACTATGGATAATTTGACAGATATCCCGGACTGTCCCCTGGACTGATCTAATAATAAATTATTCTACTAAAAACACATTCTAGTGTAAAGAAAAACAAATGCGCAATTTATAGTTCTCGAAATAGTGCATTATTATTTCGAGCTAAAAATTTCCGCTTTACTTTTTCTCCGTGCATTTTGCATTCTCATCACAAAAAATTCCATATGACAGCTGGTATCTGTTGTGCCTATTTCTGTCGGGATAGAAAATCTTATATGGGTGTGTCTAAGCAAGGTTTAGATTTTGTTCATCGAATGGGCATTTAGATGAAGTCTAATGGCAGTTTGGGGATAAATTAACCAGGCTGTATTCTATATTTGGATAAAAATATAATAATCTCAACAAAAAAAATTTTAAAGGACAGTTTAAATTTGTGAATGTCGCTATAGAATTTCATTTCTGCACCGAATTAGTATTTTCTGCAAATTAGTTTAATTGACGGTTGACCAATTGGTAAAAACAACCAATTGGTCAACTGTGGTTTGTATGCATCCGTTCGGAAACGCTTGGGTCTTGTCGTAATTTTACTTTGAAAGAAGTTGAATCATACCTCCATTTCGCATCAGGGTAAAGTCATGAATGTTTGTGGGGGCTAAAAATCTGGGCAGATGATAATTTTAGCTTATATTTTGTTAAGAATGCTTTTAGGCGGTAGTCCCGCAACGGTTAAAGGTGAAGCATTGATTAATGCCCATTGGGGGTTTTCTGATTGGGTATGTGTAAAGGATATGGACGGCATAAAATTGCTTGAGCGGTGGGTGAGGGTAAACGACACGCTTAAAGTTCGGGAACGGAAGGGGGAAATGATTGTTGAATGCAGCATGCAGGAAGCGGTGAGTTATTTGGCAGATTATTCAACGGTGAAACAATGGATGAAGGGCTTGAAATCCATTGAATTACAAGATGAGGATAGAAAATTAATCTACATGGTAATCAAATTACCTTGGCCTTTTATCGACAGAGACTTGTTTGCCAGGTATTCTCTTTATAAATTAGATAAAGAAAACAGTGTTGTAAAGGTCGAAAGTGAAAGGAATGTCCAAGCGCCCAATTCCAGATTGGTAAGAATAAGCAACTACAGGGCCAGCTGGAATGTGCAGCGCATAAGTTCCAATAGAACCAAAGTGGTTTTTACAACCTTTTCAAGTGAGCCACCTATATTTCCTCAATGGATACAGGAACCTGTGCTAAAAAGGATCTTTTATGGGAACCTTAAAAGATTAAAAGATCAACTATCTGGTAGAGCTAAGCATAACATCTAAAACATTTAACCATGAACGGGAAGTTGGCCATCATTACGGGAGCTACAAGCGGACTGGGTAAATCATATGCCCAACTGTTGGCTCGCTTGGGCTGGAATTTATTATTGACAGGAAGGAGAGGCAGTGTTTTAACAGACCTCAAGGATACCCTGCAACGAGTAAATCGCATTAAGGTGGATACGGTGGTAGCGGATTTTAACGATGAGGTTCAGTTTAAGCAACTGCTGGTTAAAATTGAATCGTACCCTGCCATTGATATGTTGATCAACAATGCGGGATATGGTTGCCGGGGTGGTTTTTTTGAGGGCTCCTATGAATCGCAGAAAGCCATGTTGAATGTTCATGTTGATGCTGCTGCCCATATTGTGCATGCAGTGGTGCCAAAAATGATTCAAGGTAATGGGGGCACGATCATTAATGTGGCCTCCTTATCGGCCTTTTTGCCTGCCGCATTAAATTATTTTTATTGCTCGTCCAAATCGTTCCTGGTTTCTTTTTCAGAGTGTTTGCATATAGACTTGGCAGAAGATAATATAAAGGTACAGGCGTTGTGTCCCGGATTTATTCGTACCAAGTTTCATGCGAGGATTGGGCTATCAGAAGATATGGGTTATTTCAAGGATAAATTGCTTTGGATGGATCCGGATGAAGTGGTGAGATATAGCTTAAAATCATTGGGAAAAAGTAGCGTAATATGTATTCCGGGAAGGGTGAACCGTTGGATATACAGGCTTTCCAATGTTGTGCCAAAAGAGTTTTGTTATTGGGTTGCAGCTAAAGCAACAAAGCGTAAAACTAGTGAAGAGGTTTGTGTCATATAACTAATATAAAAAATCATGGATGATTATTGTAACTACGCGATGGTAACCGGAGCGGGCAAAGGACTGGGTAAATCTATTGCACGGGAACTTGCGATGAACGGATATAATTTATTGCTTCTTGCCCAAAAGGGAGAGGGATTGCCATTGTTCTGTAAGGAATTGCATCAGATTTTTAATGTAAGAGCAGAATGTTTGGAGATAGACTTTTTATGGCCTGATGCACTCAGCCAAATTAAGGCAATGTTAGGAAAGTATGAAATAAAGGTGCTTGTTAATAATGCGGGTGTTGGCGGATCCATGTTTTTCGAACAATCCAACCTTGCGTATATCGATACCATTGTGCAGGTAAATGTGAGGATGGTGGCCATGATTACCCACCTTTTAATCCCAAAGTTAAAGGAGCATACGGAATCCTTTATTTTAAATGTGGCTAGTATGGCATCTTGTTGCCCTATTGCCTATAAAACCGTTTATCCCGCTTCAAAGGCGTTTGTATATTCTTTTTCAAAAAGTCTGGCTCATGAGTTAAGGCCTCATGGTGTGCGGGTATCTGTTTTGCTGCCAGGGCCTATCAAAACCAATTCTGAGGTAGCACAACGAATCGAGAAGCAAGGATGGTGGGTTAAGGCCGGGTTGCAGACACCGCAGCAGTTGGCTGCCATAGCCATTCATAAAATGTTGCACCATAAGAAGGTGATCATTCCGGGATGGATCAATAAAATTAATTGGGTGTTGCTGAAGTTAGTTCCTCAATCGTTGAGCATATTTATGGTCTCCAGAGCAGTGAAAAACGAGATCGATATGGTCGGGCAGGTGGCCTAGATGGTTTTGCTGTTTAAAGAGGCTAACCAATGAATGGTGTCTTCCATAGCTTCAGCAAAAGGTTTTGGGTGGTAACCCAGTTCGATGGCCGCTTTATGGCAACTGACCTCCCAGTTGTTTAAAATCTTTGTGACAAAGGCTTTTGTGATAAGAGGTGGTTTTCCAGTTAGATTGGCCCTTAATAGCATGAGTTGGGCCACAACTTGCAGTAAAAAGGCAGGAACCTTGACTAGTTTGTGTTTGGTGTTTGTAATCTTTCTAACGATTTCGAAAAAGTCTCTATAGGAAAGGTTGGCGCCCGATAAAATATATTTTTCGCCAGCCCTGCCTTTTTCGTAAGCCAGGATATGACCATTAACAACATCATCGATAAAAACATAGTTACCCAGGGATTTTCCGTTGCTGGGGATAAAGTGCCATTGGCCTTTGAGATACTGGTCCACCATTCCGGTGATGCTATTGCTTGTTCCCAATACACCCGGTCCGAAAATGCGCGTAGGGTATACGATTACTGTTTCAAAAGCAGTGTTATTGTTTTCGAGAATCAATTCGTTGGCCCTTTGTTTTGTCTCTTCGTATAAATTCAGAAGGACCGTGTTGGATTGGTTTTCGTCGGTGGGAATCCCTTTGGAAGGACCAAAAATACCGGCCGTCGATGTAAAAACCGCTCTTGTAATGCCGCATTTTTTGGCAGCCATGAGCACGTTTTGGGTACCCTGAATATTTATCTCATGATAATTGGAAGGTTGTTTTGACCATATTCTTACGTAGGCAGCCGTGTGGAAGAGGCCTTCGCAGCCTTCCATCGCGTTTTCCAGGCTGCTGGCGTCGTTAAGGTCGCCATGGAAAAGACGAATATTGGCATGGTTCAATATCCTGGCCTTGGCGCTGCTGCGATATAAAGCGTGAACCTGATATCCGATTTGAGCAAGTTTTATGGCAAGTGCTGAGCCTACAAATCCGGTTGATCCTGTTATGGCAACATGTTTCATTTTGGTAATATTAATGGTTCGGGAGTAAGTCGGTACTGCTTTTGATGCAAAAAAAATCGTTGGACAGCGCTATTAAACAGTGAAGTACAAAAACGGTTGTAAAACTGTGCGTCCATATGGATATCCCACAAAACAGAATCCCTAAGGGAATGGAGCCTAAGGTTTCGAACCTACCTTTGTGCAAGTGTGCCAGCGCATAAAGCAATGTGTTAATGAATATGGCAACAAATGTCCCCCAGGCTTCAATGCAAGAATGGAGTAAGATGCCCCGAAATAAAAATTCATACCCCAGTAAATAGGCTGCCCATGATAAGGAGTTGATGATGTATAGGCTTGTTTTCCAGTTCCCGACCCTGATTTCTGGATATTGCTCACGATGGCTTGTGTTTTTAGAAAGTTTGTAGTTGGTCAGAAGTATAACGGGCAATGCGATGAGGATGGTAAAAAGCAAATTAATAGTGTCAGGGGATTTAAATGTGAGTTGTATTAACCGTTCGTTGGTGGGCCATATTATCCCTAAAGGTATAACTCCCAATAATAACAAACCTCCCAGCCGCTGGGATACGATGCGTTGAACGGGGTTCTGAATTTTTCCCCTTGTTAGGTGCATGACTAGTAAGTAGGTGCAAAACAATAGGATGGATACGATGATGGTATATAATGCGGATAATTCTGCTGAGACATTCATGATAGAAGTGTTGGGTTCAAATTGAATAGGAAGTTTTAAACTTATTGATCGCCTCGTGTAGCTTATTAAAAAATCTATTTCTTTCCTTTTCGCCAACCTGACTGATTAAATTGGATTTGGACATGATGGCCTGATGGAGTTCTGTTATCTCATCGCAAAAGATTTTATTTGTAGAAGCCAACAAACCAAGCACATTGTATGTTAAAAATGCTATTTTCCGATCCTTTTCTTTAATGACGATTGAATTGTCGTTTAATACAATTTCATTTTCATAAAGTTTGTAGGACCCTTCAATGCCTTTGGGTGGGTGGCCGGATAAAAAACGCATACCATATTCCGCTTCTTTTTGATTGTGGTTGAGCCACTGTTCTATTTTTTCGAAAAGTAGTTTTAAGTCTTCCGGCGAGCTGAAGTAACCGGAAACCCAATAATGCTCAACTTGCCTGATTAGTATTTTAAAGGTGTCTTCGTTCCATATTTCGGTGGTCGGTATTTTTAGCGAAATGGCGGCTATTTTTTTGCATTTGTCAACGATTTCCGGATTGAGATTATGTATGTCAAATTTCTTTTCTTCAAGGTCGCTCGCTTTGAATAAGGTTTTTTCCCAGAAGAAGAATTTAAACGCCGCGATTTCGGGAAATTGAAAATAATTAAATATTGGAGGATCTTTGGCTGCATACACTAACTCTTGTAGGTTTGAGTTATTATAATGATTTAGGTTCGACAGTATCATGTCCAGCCATGTGCTCCCGCAAAATTTCCCCGGCTCAACATGGTAGCATTTAAACGTAACATAGTCTTTGTCGATTTGACATAACGCATCCAGGGAAATGTCGAATTGTTTGCTAAGGATAATAGCTTCTTCTAAGCTTATTTGTTTTTCCCCCCTAAGTCTTCTGTAGGAACTGTCGTAACTAATCTGGAGAGCTTCAGATATTTCATGGACGAGAGATAGGTTAGGTTCTAGCTTATCTTTAATTTTTTCAAAAAAATCGTCCTGTATATGCTTGAAAACTCCCATTCTATAAAGTTACGTCAATTCAATTCCATAATCAACGTTTTTTTTGATCGTAAAACAAGCATACTACAATAGGAAGTAAACCCGGGCGCGGAAAATATCAAATGAGTTTTATAGAGAAACGGGTTGGGTCGATTACACAAACCAAACACAATGATTGAAAAAGTGAAGGAAACGGTGTTGAGCGATCACTTGTTTATTGTCCATCCTGTGAGAATACAGTCATGACCATATTCTGAAATTCGAACTCCCCCAAAAAGTTTTTTTTGATGTTTTTATGGTTGGTAGTATGACTTGTAAGTCTGTTTTTTCTGTCTGTAAATACAGAAATGTAATGTTTTGGGCTGTGTAAAATTCTGTAACGATCACATTTATAGGGCTATTGTATTTTAGGAATTATTTTTGATATGAAAAGAGAAACGAAATTTTAAATCAAATGGCATCAATAACATTCTACGAAAAAACAGGTTGTATCAACAATACCAAACAAAAGGAAATTCTGGAATTGGCCGGACATGCGGTTAACCCCGTTCATATAGTTCATCATGATTGGACTAAATTAGAGTTGCTAAGTTTTTTTGACGGTTTACCTGTTAAAGACTGGTTTAATAAAAATGCGCCATCGGTTCAAACAGGTGAGGTTAAACCGGAGATGTATAATGCAGAAGAGGCCATTGAGCTGATGTTGCACGATCATTTATTAATTCGTCGACCCTTGTTAGTGATAGATGAGGATAAAATTGTTGGTTTTGATAAAGCTTACCTGGAGGAAAGGATTGGGTTAAACCCTGCATCAAATCCCAAGATGCTCACTTTGCTCAACGAAAACTTAAATGACTGCCCGCAAAAAGCAACAAATACACAGTGCGAATAAACAAAAAACTCCCGACTTTCAAATGAAAATCGGGAGTTCAATCTCTTACAATAAAAGAACCTTAAAGCTTTATCAATTTTACTCTTCCAACCTGACCGCTTTTTAGTTTGCACTCGATACCTTTCAGGTGAAATGAAACTTCGTCAACAACATCCTGAACTACGCCATGCGTTAAATGCCCCGAACGTTCGTCTTGTTTTTGCAAAATTGCAACTTTTGTTCCCTTTTTAATGTGTTTTCTTTCTCTTCCGTCCATTACTTATCACTTATATAATACATCGTTCCGTGTTAAAATATTAGATGATCAAGATAGGGTTTTGATGTGGCTGAAAATAATACTCAAATTTCGTCAGTAATCTTTTGGTTAACCTCTTTTTTTACGAAAATGGGCTACAAATATATTGTAATAGCGGATAAAATACAAAAATAATTTTGATTTAATACTTATTTAACAAATGTGTTAAAACTTCCAAACGTATTTTATGGATGGTTGCATGTTGCTTTGCCAGAGGGTATTGAAAAAAAATAAATTAAAATATGGATATAGATTTAACTAAATTCCATAATTTGTATAAGAGGAACTGTGCAATAGTTAGTCACTTGTGCAAATGAATATATTGTTAGAGCTGGGTTTGTTGCTTACCATAGGAAGATATTTAAGATTATAGAACGATATACGGAAGATCTGGCGTTCCTGTTCTTTTTTCTGCTCAGCGGACTGCATTTGAATGTATCTACAATACCACAGGCCCTTCCGTTCATTATATTGTTTGTGTTATTCAGGATTGCAGGTAAATACCTGGGCGCTTATTGGGGGGCAAAAATAGCAAAGGCTGATAGCTCGATTGTAAAACATATGGACGGAGGTTTAATTCCTCAGGCCGGTATAGTCATTGGTTTGGTGCTCAATGTTTATAAGATGGAGGCTTTTGGGGATATAGCCGAACTGCTGTTGGGTATAGGTATGGGGACAACGATAATTAATGAACTACTGGGTCCTGTTATGACCAAATATTCGTTGAGAAAAGCCGGGGAGATTAAAAAGAAAAGCGAATGATTCTTAAGGTCTTAAAAATCACTCGCTTGAGTTTTGTTCTGAGAGGTTCCTGGCGGATTCGAACCGCCGTACCTGGTTTTGCAGACCAGTGCCTAAGCCACTCGGCCAAGGAACCTTTCTGTTTCGGGATGCAAAATAAGCAAATAATTCTCTCACTCGCAAAAAAAAATAGGCATTAAATGTGATTTTTTAATCGTGAGAGATGTAAGCCTTGCCCGATTAGTAAATTTATTTATCAATTACGGGTCATGGGTTGTTTTGCACAAAGCAAAATCCCGATCCCTACCGTTTTATTACGACGGGAAGTCATTCGCCATTTGTAAGATGGATATTGACCGATAACTGCTGACTAATTTACCGTTTCATCGTCACGCTTACGGCCTTCATTTGTCCACCCATAGGGGGATTCATTTTTGATACCTTAACTTTTACCCAATCCACGTAGTTAAATTTCTGGTGGATGGCATGCAGAATTCGTTCCGTCAAATGTTCAACTAGGTGAGCGTTCTGTTGAATCTCCTGCCGGGTAAGTTCATAAACGCTTACATAATTTAAGGCATCATTAATATTGTCTGATTGGCTGGGTTTTTCCACATCCACCTGAATGGCAATGCTGACCATAAATCTATTTCCCACCACTTGCTCCTCTTTAAAGCAACCATGGTAGGCATAAAACTCCATTTCTTCCAGCTCAATAATTCCTTTTTGCATATTTGTATAATTAAAGTGCGTAAATTTAAGGTTTAGACAAAAGAAATAAGACAAAAGGAAAAAGTTTTTGTTTAAATGTTCAGATTAGAACTGAAAAAGTGGTTCGGTTAACACAAAACCTTTATTTTTGTGGGTTTCAAATCGAAATGTACGTAGAGGTATTATCTCCCGAATCAAGTTCGGAAAGTAGGTGTCTCTTATGTACGATCTAATTGTTTAGAAAGCACCTATGAACAAAAACAATAAAGAAAATACTGCAGAGGAAGTAAAATCAAATTTTATCCATCTGGAGATTGACAGAGATTTAGCCGAAAATAAAAACGGGGGAGCTGTCTTAACACGTTTCCCTCCGGAACCAAACGGTTACTTACATATTGGTCATGCCAAATCCATCTGTTTAAATTTTAGCCTGGCCCAAAAGTATGGTGGCGGTTGTAACCTGCGTTTCGATGATACCAATCCTGTGAAGGAAGATGTGGAGTATGTCGACAGTATTCAGGAAGATGTTAAGTGGTTGGGTTTTGATTGGGAAGGTGATGTGAAATATGCCTCCGATTATTTTGGGCAATTATACGAATGGGCCGTCAAGCTCATTAAAAATGGCAAGGCATATGTCGATGATCAAAGTGCCGAGGAGATTGCTAAGCAAAAAGGGACGCCAACCGAGCCGGGAACAGAAAGTCCATTTAGAAACCGCTCGGCAGAAGAAAACCTGGATCTGTTCGAGAGAATGAAGAAGGGCGAATTTGCAGCGGGCGAAAAAGTACTGCGGGCAAAAATCGATATGGCTTCGCCCAATATGCATATGCGCGACCCCTTGATGTATCGTATTATTCACCAATCGCATCACCGTACAGGCGACAAATGGTGTATTTACCCCATGTACGACTTTGCGCATGGGCAGGAAGATTTTATTGAAGGGGTTACGCACTCCATTTGTACGCTGGAATTTGAAGTACACCGTCCGTTATATGATTGGTTCTTAGATCAGATAATGGCTGTGGATACTAAAGTGCAAAAGAACGTTCGTCCGCGACAGATTGAATTTGCACGTTTGAACCTGAATTATACCGTAATGAGCAAGCGAAAATTATTAGAGCTAGTGCAAAAAGGTATCGTTTCGGGATGGGACGATCCGCGTATGCCCACCGTTTCGGCATTGCGCAGGAGAGGATATACGCCGGAGTCTATCCGTGCCTTTGCAGATAGGGTGGGAGTGGCCAGGCGAGATGGTGTGATCGATGTGGCATTGCTTGAGAGTTGTGTCCGTGATGATTTGAACAAACGTGTGGCTCGCGTAAACGCTGTTGTGGATCCCATTAAATTAATCATCACCAATTATCCCGAAGAACAACAGGAGATGGTTGAGGTCATCAATAACCCTGAGGATGAGGCAATGGGTAGCCGTCAAATGCCATTTGCCCGGGAGGTATATATCGAACGAAATGACTTTATGGAAGAACCTCCTAAGAAATTTTTCCGATTGGGGCCCGGACGCGAGGTCCGTCTGAAAGGAGCTTATGCGGTAACTTGTACGGATTATAAAAAGAATGAGGCCGGGGAAATTGAGGAGATATACTGTACGTACGATCCGGAAACCAAAAGTGGTGCCACAACGGTAACGCGTAAAATAAAGGGAATACTGCATTGGGTAGAAGCCAATAATGCACTGGACGCAGAGGTAAGAATGTACGATAGATTGTACAATCACGAAGCACCGGCGGCTCAAAAGGATAAAGATCATCTTGATTATATCAACCCTGAATCGCTAAAAGTGGTTGTAGCTAAGGTGGAACCATCGCTAAAAGATGCGAAGGCATTGGATAAGTTCCAATTTCAGCGTGTAGGTTATTTCTGTGTTGATAAAGATACAACCGACAACAAACTAATCTTTAACCGCACTGTTGCCTTGAAAGATAGCTGGACAAAGAAAAAGTAATAAATAGATTGCAAAAAAAATGATCGAAGGGCGCTTTTAATAGTGCCCTTTGTCATATATATTTTCTCTTAGCAGAGAACAGATTCGGAATTTAGTTGTTTTAATTTGTATCTTAACCTGCATAATTCATATATTTCCCAAAATATAAATTAACCCGAATTAGAGAAACCCAATTGGGGGTTGTCAAAAGGGGATGTGCCTCCTAGCTGCTGCTGAAAGCAGTATTTATTGGTTAATAATTGGGGTTAAAGTACAGGGCATTGATTCACTTATCTAAATTGTAAAAGTCTATAATAGAAAAACACCATGGATAGTCAAATTGTAAAATCATACCAGGAGGAGATTGAACTAAAATACCAATTGTACAACAGTCTGTTTTTATCGTTGCAGCTCGAAGCGGTAGAAAAGGCAGGTAACCTGATTCCTTTGTTATACGAGGCTTGTAACACCGGCCTGGAAAACGGTAAGGATCCGATTACCATTCTTCAAAAGTTTTTTAAGAACCATAAATCGGAACTCTCGCCCGAAGATCAGAACGATTTTCTGTTTAAAGTGATTCAGTATATCGAACGTCAGATAGTGCTGATCGACGCCTTGGAAGATGCTGCCTATAATAAAATACACCGTGTAAAAGGAGAGAACTCGTATGCTTCGATGAGCGACAGGGTGCAAAAGGCCAACCTGAAAGATAAAATGGCCGAAGCGGTAAAAGAGTTTGGCGTGCGCGTAGTACTCACAGCTCACCCAACCCAGTTTTATCCCGGGCCTGTATTGGCGATAATTACCGATTTAATGATGGCCATCAAAAACGGGGAGGTAGCCCGGGTTAGAGACCTGCTGCAGCAATTAGGCAAAACCCCGTTCTTCCAAAAAATTAAGCCTACACCATTAGATGAGGCCAACCGCCTTACTTTTTATTTGCGCGACACTTTTTATCCCGCTATCGGTCAACTGCTGGATAAGACTGCAGAGGATTACAAAGATGCCTTGGAGCAAAACAACCAGTTTATCTCACTGGGCTTTTGGCCCGGGGGCGACCGCGATGGAAACCCATTTGTAACGGTAGATACAACCAAAGAGGTGGCGGCCCGGCTTCGGAATACAGTAACCAATTGTTACTATAGAGACGTTAGAGTGTTAAAGCGCAGAATCACCTTTGCAGGTGTTCATGATAAGGTGGTGGAGTTGGAGGCATTGCTGAAAGCTGAGCTTGGAAATGCTTCGGGAAAATCAAATGTTGATTTAAAAGAGTTTTTAGCACGCATCGACGATATAGAGACTTTGATTATTGATGAGCACCAGGGCTTGTTTGTTGAGAAATTGCAGTCGTTGAAACGTAAGGTTCAGCTATTCGGATTCTACCTGGCATCAATCGATATCCGTCAGGATAGCAGGGTGATTGCAAAGGCATTAAAGGAAGTAATAAAGGCGTATCCCGAAATTCTTCCGGCGAATATTTTTGACATGGAAGAGAAGGAGCAGATGCAGTTGTTGATGAATGCCAGAGGCGCAGCCGATGCGAATATTTTTGAAGATGATGTTGTGAAGGATACCGTCGCTTCCTTTGGGGTTATCAAAGATATTCAGCGAATGAATGGGGAGCGGGGTGCACACCGTTACATTATCAGCAATTGCCGTGGCCCCATTGATGTGGCCAGGGTGTTGGCCATGTTTAGGATTTGTGGTTGGGGATATGATGAGCTTACGGTGGATATAGTGCCGTTGTTTGAAACCATCGACGACCTTAAATTGGCAGGTGAGGCCATGCGAACATTATATTCGAACCCGACTTACCGGAAACATCTTAAAAACAGGGCAGACCGACAAACCGTGATGCTTGGTTTTTCGGATGGAACCAAGGACGGTGGTTACTTAATGGCCAACTGGGCTATTTTTTCGGCGAAGGAAAACATCACGCTCAAATCGCGCGAGAGCGATGTGGAAGTGGTATTCTTTGATGGCCGTGGAGGACCACCGGCACGAGGGGGTGGAAACGCACACCGTTTTTATGCTGCCATGGGTAAAAATATCGATAGCCGTCAGATTCAGATGACTGTGCAAGGACAAACCATTAGTTCGCACTATGGTATAGAAGAAGCTGCTGTTCATAATATGGGATACCTGTTGTCGGCAGGCCTGTCCAATAAGTTGTTTAGCAAGCCACAAAACCAATTGCAGGAAACGCAACACGATTTTATTGAAGAAATGGCGGAAAGCAGTTATCAAAAGTACTTGTCGTTAAAAGAGCATCCTTTGTTTGTTCCTTATTTGGAAGAAATTAGTACTTTAAAATATTATGGCAAAGCCAATATTGGAAGTCGACCGAGCAAGCGAGGAGGCGGGGATAAAATCAATTTCGAAGATTTACGAGCCATTCCTTTTGTAGGTGCCTGGAGCCAGCTAAAACAAAACGTTCCCGGATTTTTTGGTTTGGGCACTGCCTTAAAGGAACAAGAAGAAAAAGGAAACCTGCAGGCCTGTATAGATTTATATAATGATTCTATCTTTTTTAAGACTTTGCTGTCCAATAGTATGCAGAGTATGAGCAAAACCAACTTTGAACTGACCCGTTATCTCGAAAAGAATGAGCGTTTTGGCGAGTTCTGGAAGATGTTGTATAAAGAGTATGAGCTGACTAAGGAAATGTTGTTGAAAGTTTCCGGTTTACCTGAGCTTCTTACCGATAATCCACGAAGCAAAATGAGCATTAGGCTAAGGGAGCGAGTTGTGTTGCCCTTGTTGTTGATTCAGCAATATGCCTTGATGAAAATTCAGGATGCCAAGGCGGGAAACGGAAACGTTCCGGTTGAGGTATATGAAAAAATGGTCATACGTGCCATGTTCGGTAATATCAATGCCAGCAGGAATTCAGCGTAACAGTTAACAGTCGGCAGTCCGTGGTCTCCAGCCAAGAAAATAGGCCGATGGCCGGAGACTGCTGACTGAAACCATTGTACTGAAGCCTGAAAACTGAATCACTGTCCCAGTTCATCATACTTTAAAAAATCCTTTACTTCCAGAAAAGCTTTTTCCATTCTGAGCATTTTGTCTATCATAAAACTAAAGATGGCAGGCCATTGCTCCTGCGCCAGGTAATCCCCATCCATTTCTTTGTAAACCCGGCATACCTCTTCTCCATATTCTTTTTCGTAGGCAAAATCCCAAATAAGTTCTTCGCCGAATTCATTTTCGAAAATTTTTTTTGTGGCCTCCAGTTTTTCGTACAAAGCCAACCTTCTGGTTTCGTACTTTACATTTATTTCCAAGGCAACAGCAATCTTCTTTCTGCCCACATCAAACCTGAGGTCTACACCTTTAATGTTGGTTCGGTCGCCAATCCATGTTTTCACTTTCCCTCGTTGGCCCGGGATTTTTCTGGTGCGGTTTCCAAGTTTGCTCCAAAACGCTAATTTAAGCTCTTTCTCTTCCTCTTTTGAATACATTCTGATAAGATTTAAAATCTTAAATTCTCAAACATTAAAAATTTGCTTTATGTAATGTTTGAGGTTTAAGTATATGCTGATCGGTATTAACCCTTATTTTTATTCTTGCCCGAAGCGTATAATAGATACATTAGTGTCAGACTTCCCAGCCCAATTAAACTGCCTCCAAATATCTCCGCATTTTTATACGAGCCATGAATCATTCCAAATCCAAGTACGATAAATAGCGCAGCTGTAATGCCAAATGTTTTTTTCATGATTTGTGTATAAATAAAAAGCCCGCAAGATTTTCTTACAGGCTTCAAAATTATATTTTTTGTCGAGCTTTTAAAAATAGTACCTAAAACCTAGCACCAAACGTGTGTTGCCATAATCTTTTGTGTTGATAGGCTTTGATTTTTCATTGTATCCGCTGCCGTAAGATGCTACTGTACGGTTGATTTCCAGTCCTAGTTTTAACGGACCGGAAGTAAAGGTAATTCTTGGGGAAATAATGTAAAGTTTTTCAATATTGCCACCCAATGTGTAAATTGATTCGTCAATTTCATATCCGGGAGTTGAGGGATCAGTGTCAGCCTTGTAGATTACGGATTCGCCTTCCGTTCCATGGTTGTTGGAAATTGCCGCGAATACCCCGAACTGAACATTCTTGCCGTTGGTATGGATGTCGGTCCAAATGGAGGATGTCCTGATAGCCTCATATTCCGCATTAACCGGATTCCCATTCCTGGTTTTTCGTGCCAGTCCACCTATCATAACCATGTTGGTCATGTTACCACCATACACCCCCTCTGCCTTAAAAGTTACCGCGGAAGTGGTGTATCTTAATGAGAGGTTACCATGCATGGAGGTGAGTTTGTTCTTGGTAACTACCATATTGTCATTTAATGGGGTTGGCTGAACCTGTTTGATGCCTAATGTAGCCCCTATCCAGAAATCCTTTGTGGAACCGTATTTTAATTGAGCAGTAAGTTCCGGAAAGTCCGACATTTCAACTTGTTCCATGATACCTTTGTTGATAAAATCACCTTGGGATAGGGCAAATAACGCAATCGAAAAATTATCTGCGGGTTTAACTGTATATCGCAACTGAGGAGCACGGCTTAACGGGTGAAAAGGAACGCCTACCACAAAGTTTACCGTAGCCGGGAAGTTTTCCGGAATGAACATAGGATGCCAGGTTTGTCCGGCCAACAGAGATGATTTTCCCCAATCTAAATTGAAAAATGCTTGTCTAAGGCGTACTGCGAAATCCCTGTTATTACCAGAGGTTCCTGCAAAGTCGGCTTCGATTTTTGCGGAGGTTGCAGCGCCAAAAGCATCCGGGCCTTTTATGGCAAAGCCAATACGGGTAATACTTGCGGTAAAATCGAATTTCGACCGGTTGTTAATATCATTACCATTGTCGTCCATTTCGGGGCCCAAAGGGTAAATCAAACCCGACCCTCGCACGTTTAGGCTGGCACGCGAGTCAACAAAGGCGTCAAAGCCAATAAAGCCATATGTTTTTACGGTGATTTTTTTTTCGGTTTCCTGGGCGTTGGTCAATAATGAGCCAAAGGCCAAAAGGCTTAAAATTAATTTCTTCATCGTGATTATAGGATTTCTGTTTTTGCTGTGTTTTTGTTGCTAAAAAACAATATTTAATTATATATGTTGTATACGCAAGTAATTCCACTGGGTTATGTAGTCGTGTAACCGCATTAACCCAATATGAAAAAGATTTGTGATTGCAGTGGTGGATAAAATTCGTTTTGCTTTTTTATTCGGGCGCAAATATAAATGATAGTTTCGAAAACATAGTAAATAATTATTACATTCACATAATTTAATATTTAAATATAATTGGGAAAGCCAAGTTGTATTGGTTTTTGTGTAACGAACATATTATGAAGAAGATAGTTGCGTTTTTGTCCGCGCCGTATTTAATGGGTACCTTGTTTTTAGTATTGGCAGCCTCCATGGGGGTAGCTACATTTGTTGAAAATGACTTTGGAACCAATGCCGCTAAAGCCCTGTATTATGATGCCTGGTGGTTTGAAGGGATATTTGTATTGTTGGGTATTAATATGTTGTTAAATCTGGCCAAGCCATTTTTATGGACAAAGGGGAAGCTGCCGATTCTCTTATTTCATATGTCGTTTCTGATAATCGTTATTGGGGCCGCACTCACCCGGTATATCGGTTATGAAGGGATGATGCATATTCGAGAAGGACAGGCTACCAACCAATTTCGATCGTCGAAAAACTATATTTCAGGAACAGTAGAAAAGGGAGGAAATGAAGTCAGCTTTGAACAGGCTGTGTTGATGTCGGAAAAAAGTGAAGATTATTTTAAGGAAACGGTGAGTATAGACGGGAGTCGAGTAAAGCTACAAAGTGTTTCGTTCATAAAAAACACGAATCTGGTTCCTGTAGAGGATCCCAATGGCAGACCCATGCTGTCTATGGTGGTTTCGGCGGGGGGGGGAAGAAATAACCTAACCCTATTTAAAGGCGAACATATACAAGTGGGGCAGTATTCCATAGGTTTTGATACCGAAGTGGGGTGTGATTTTAATATCTACCCAAGCGATGATCAGTTGTATTTTACGGCCAAACATAATGTGTTTATCACCAATATGGGGACTCAAGAGAAAACAGAAGTGGATTTGTCGGAGCCGAAACCGTTTTATTCCAATGTGTTATATGGAACGGGGAGTTTTTTTATGGTTCAGACCAACTACATGGACAGTGCAGTGTTGAACGCCGTACCTGCCAAAGAAGGAGAGCAAGGCAGTGGTTTGGAAGCTGTAGTCGTACGCGTCGATGCGGACGGATGGCAAAAGGAGGTGACCTTGCAAGGACGTGGCGATTTAGTGGGGGAAGATAAAACGGTTGAAATAGGGGATGTTACAATAACTCTCAGGTACGGATCGAAGATATTAACCGCGCCATTTAAAATAAAGCTAAACGATTTTCAATTGGAAAGATATCCGGGATCGGAAAGTCCTTCTTCGTTTGCAAGTGAGGTAACGTTGGAAGACCAAAGGAATGGAGTGGTGAAAGATTTCCGGATCTTCATGAACAACATTCTAAATTATAAGGGATATCGTTTTTATCAGTCATCTTACGATACCGATGAGTTAGGTACGGTGCTGTCGGTAAATAATGATTTGTGGGGGACGCTGATCACCTATTTGGGGTATTTTCTGATGACCCTTTCTATGATCTTATCCCTGATAACTTCAAAAAGCAGATTCCGTCAATTGGGCAGGCAGATTGCTGAGATAGGAAAGCAGAAAAAGGCCTTGTCATTTGCTTTAGTTGTTGGACTTTCGACCGGGATGCAAGCGCAGGATATTGATGCATATATTAATGTTACGCAACAGCAGGCGGAGCAATTTGGGAAACTCTGGGTGCAGGATAATGGTGGACGCATTAAGCCAATGAACTCTATGAATGGCGAAGTATTAAGAAAACTGGTAAAGCATAACAGTTTTAAAGGGTATTCTGCCGATAGAGTGGTGTTGAGTATTTTAAGCAATACCGAAGCATGGAAAAATGTTCCTCTCATTACCGTAAAAAAGCAACCCATGAAAGGGATTGTGGGCAATACAGGAAAGAAAGCTTCTTTTTCCGATTTTTTCGGGGCGACGGGAAATTATAAATTGCATAATCAGGTAGAAGAAGCCTACCGGACAAAGCCGGCCTATCGCACTAAATTCCAAAACGAAGTAATTAAGGTGGATGAACAAGTAAATGTTTTCTACCTGGTGCAATCGGGGCAATTGTTAAAGATGTTTCCCATACCGGGAGATGTAAATGCCACGTGGTTAAGGCCGGGGGAAAATGTGTCTTCCTTAAACGAAGGCGATAGTCTATTCGTTAAGAATGTGTTTTCGGTATATCTGCAAGCGTTAAAAGAAGGGAATTACGAGCAAGCCGGTACATATCTGGATGCTGTTTCTAAGTTTCAGGCTAAGTTCGGTAACGAAATATTACCTTCCGATGGAGTTCGTAAATTAGAGATTATGTATAACAACACAAATATATTTTTATTGATGGCTCCCGTTTTGTTTGTGTTGGGTTTTTTACTGCTTATCTTTCAGTTTGTCTATTTGTTTTTACCCAAAAAATCACCCAAATATGTGAATCGCGGAGGTGTGGCTTTGTTGGGTTTGTTTTTCGTGGTTTATACGGCAGGGATGGCTTTGCGTTGGTATATTTCAGGCCATGCCCCCTGGAGTAACGGTTACGAATCTATGTTGTTTATTGGTTGGTCTATCCACTTGGCCGGACTTGTTTTTAGCAAAAAGTCGCCTATAGCCCTTTCCGTAGCCGGGGTATTTGCCGGAATTGTATTGATGGTGGCTCACTTGAGCTGGATGAATCCTGAAATTACCAATTTGGTGCCCGTGCTTAAATCGTATTGGTTAACCATTCATGTTGCAGTTATCGTGGCCAGTTATGGCTTTTTGGGTTTAAGTGCATTGATGGGCTTTTTTAATTTAATATTGATTGGACTTAAAAAGGATTCCAACGAAAAGAAATTAGACCTCTCTATTGTTGAGTTAAGCAGTATAATGGAAATGTCGCTAACTATTGGCTTGTACATGATAACCATTGGAGCCTTCTTAGGTGGCGTATGGGCGAATGAGTCTTGGGGTAGATATTGGGGGTGGGACCCCAAAGAAACATGGTCGCTGGTTACGGTTATGATTTACGCTTTTATTTTACATATGCGTTTTATTCCAGGGTTAAAAAGTGTGGTGGCCTTTAACGTAGTGTCTGTTATTGGGTTCTTTTCTGTAATAATGACTTATTTAGGTGTTAATTACTATCTGGCAGGAATGCATTCCTATGCTAAAGGAGACCCGGTTCCGGTGCCTGATTTTGTGTATTATACCGTTGTGACTGTGTTTGTTGTGGCTGTGTATGCCGTCTATAATTCCAATAGGTTGAAAAAGTTTAATACATAATTTCCAATTTTGGTAATGGTGTGTTTATGATATGTTGATAATATTAAGTTTAAAACATTTTTCCTAAAAACATATATATGTATTTTTGAAATCGGGGAAGATGTATCTCGTGCATAGCATATTATTTGTGAAAGATACCAGGTATAGTCATTATTTAAAATTGGTAGTGAAAAAGAATGGCAAGCGATAGTTTGGAGAATACATCCGGGCTTCAGTCGTTAGAGGCGGAGAACAGGCATCTGAAAAGTATGCTTAATAGGTATGTGTCCTCCAAAAAGGAGGGAAGTGAGGATGTTGCGTCGTTGGTTTCAAATCAAATTGAAAAAATACTTACTGATGCAAGTGATTTTGATATCGCTATGTCATCGTGTCTACGAGTCCTGGGCAACAACTACAGTGTTGATCGTGTTTCTGTTTTTGCTTACAACGAAGGGCAGGACGCTTATGTGGCGCAAAAACAATGGGTTAATAGCAGTGTGCAAGAGTACCACCCCGCTGACTTAACCATTGCCTCGGAAGAAAATCCTCTTACCAACACCAACATAGGGAATTGCTTTGCCAGTTCCGAATTTAAAGATGAAATAAGCAGGTCGCTTACCGATAAGTTTGAAATATTCGGGGTTCAGTCGCTACTGATTGTTCCGGTTAATTTTTCGCAGTATAAAAAAGCGATGCTGGTAATGGAATCATGTGCTTTTAAAAGGGAGTGGTACCATTTTGAAGTGAAGGAGATAGAACGGGAAGTTTCGTTGATGGCTGCCCGGATCGATGCTTTATGGCATAAAAGCAATGCTGCCAGGCTTTGGTATTTAAACACGCTCCGAAATCAGATTCTACATAAGATTAAGAGAGGCAAGCGTACGAAGAAATCCCTTAACGAAGCTTTAAAAACAATTGGTATCGAGTTAGGTCTGAGAAGTGTTTACTTTGTGGACAAATCAAGTTTTTCAAATGGGCACGAACTGTCGTGGACCCAAACGGCAGAGCACGAGGAAGAGCTGCTCTCAAATCAGGATCTTGAAAAGCTGGATTTAAATTGCGAGGAAAACACAGGTCGATATTTTGATGCTAAAACCATAAAATCTGCAGGGATTGACCTGGTACAGGGGACTTCGTTTTTATTAATCAACAGGGTTGTTTTGCAAAGTGAATTTGGAGGTTGGCTAATTGGAGAATTTACCAATTATACCCACTATATTTCGCAAGAATTGATTCAGTTTTGGGACTCAATTGCAATTACCTTATCCGATATTATGGGTAATACCAATAGAGAGCTGGAGCATAATGATCGTTATTCTGAATTGTTGGAACAAAACCGTGACCTTGTTATCAAGGAAATTCTTTTGGAGAAAGTGCTTGATGATTCCCCATTGGCTGTATTGATTGTTGAGAAAGGTAAAATTAAGTTTGTTAACAAGCAGGTTACCGAGTTGTCAGGATATTCGGAGCGAGAGATTGTAGGTAGAAATACCACGGAGTTTTATGGAAGTAGTCGTGAGCTTGAAGATAAAATAAAAGGTTTTTATCAAGGTATCAATAGCGCAGGATATAAAAAGGATGAGATTGAGCTACCTTGTAAAAACGGAGATAAAAAACGCTTTAGCATCTATGGTTTCAAAGGTGTGGACGGAAATGAGGAAAGTTACCTCATATATGCACAGGATATTACAGAGGCTTATCAAGAGCAGGAAAAAATAAAAACCAGTAATGAGCGATACAAAACAATAACGGAGTCTTCATTTGACGGGGCACTGATTATTGATGTCAACCACGCTATCCGCTATGTGAACAAAGCTACTTGTTCTATTGTAGAGCGGGATTTTGATGAGTTGGCCTTATTGTCCGCTAGCGATATTGTTCATAAAAAGTCTTTAAAAGCCTTTGAGGAGGCCGTTCATGCGATTGGTGTTGGCGAGGGATATAAAGGCGATCTGGTCATGTGCACAAAGGCCGGAGCTGAGGTTGAGGTGGAGTTGGCGGGCACTTTAATTTATATGGATAATCAATCGTATTGTTATTTTACGGTTCATGATATATCAAACCGAAAGAAAAATGAAAAGGCACTAAGCGATAGTGAGAGAAAATTCCGCACGCTGGCCCAAAATTCGCCGGATATTATACTGCGTTTGAACGAAGCCGGCGAAATTAAATTCTTCAACCAGGCATTCATCAATAGGTTTAATGTTTCGAATGCCGATAATGTTTTAGGCAATACTCTGCAAAACCTCGAGGTGCTTGATGAGGTGGTTATGGAGGCGTGGCTCGCCAAGATCAAAGATGTGTTTGCAGTTGGCGAAACTGTGTCTTTGGAACACGGCTTTGGCCATGCGGTGAAGGAGTTATATGTAGATTGGAGACTCACCCCGGAGACGAATGAAAACGGAACAATAGAAACGGTTTTGGCCGTTGGTCGTAACCTGGCCACCCATAAAAATACAGAGAAACAGCTGGTCTTGGCCAAGGAAAAGGCCGAAGAGTCGGATAAGCTCAAATCGGAATTTCTGGCCAATATTAGTCATGAGTTGCGTACTCCTCTAAATGCCATTGTAGGGTTTTCCTCTTTGTTGCGAGGAAGTCACATAAAACCCAATGAAGTAGATGAGTATGTGGATGTGATCCATAAAAACTCGGATAGCTTAATGAACCTGATCAACAATATTATTGATGTGGCCAAAATCGAAAGGGGTAAAATCTCCGTTGTTAAAGATAATGTAATACTCGATGATTTGTTGCAAAGTATCTATGATGACTTTGTGCCGAGGGTTGAAGTAGAGCATAAGGGGCGGGTGAAATTATACTACTCTAAACCGGAAGAGGCCAGGGTAAAAATAATGACGGACTCTATACGTTTGCGGCAAATACTGGTAAATTTGTTAGGCAATGCCATGAAATTCACCATAAAAGGTTTTATTGAGTTTGGGTTTGCCATTGAAAACAATAGGGTTAGGATTTATGTAAAAGATACCGGTATCGGAATATCTGAGGCAAAACAAAAAATTATCTTCCAGCCTTTCCGTAAAGGACATGAGGAAGATGCGGATAGATTGTATCGTGGAACAGGCATTGGATTGGCCATTTGTGAGAAACTGATCAGCGCGCTTGGCGGAGAAATAGGTTTGATTTCTGAGAAAGCAAAAGGTTCCGAATTTTATTTTACGCATCCAATGGGTTTTGATATAGCGGATAAAACTAAAGCCACATTGACCAAGCATATACTGAGCCCGATATTGCGAAAAAATTATAGCTGGACGAATAAAATGATGCTGCTGGTGGATCAGAACAGCAGTGCTCATTTGCAAATGCGCAAGTATATCGAAAAAACTGGAATTACTTTAGTGTCTGCAAGGACGGCTGCCGGAGCAAGTAAATTGTTAATGAACCGTACCGATATTCATCTGGTATTAATGGATATGTCTTTCCCCGATTCAGATGGATATGAATTGGTTAAAATTATCAAGCGCCTGAATAAAAATATACCTGTAATCGCACATACTTCAGATGCGATTAATGGTCAGGATTTACATGTGTCAGAGAGCGGTTTTGACGCCTGTATTGCCAAACCTGCCGAAAAAGATGAGCTACTTGCCCTGATGGATCAGTTTTTGGTAGAGGCACAGGGGTAGATCTTGAGCATCAGCCGGAGTTCATTAGTCATTAAAAGGAAAACTTCCAGGTACATAAAATATACTTCGAAACGTGGCCATGTTTTTTTCGTGCTAAATATTGAGCGGCGCCAAATTGTTAGGGATGCAATAGTTAAACCCGGATTATGTATTGGGGGTTCGTCATGAGCATTGCAAGTACAATAAAACAAGGCATTACTGAAACGAGGCATCACTTGTCCCGATTACTTTCGGGAGCATCGTTCTGGTGAGTTGAAGTGATGCAACGAAGGGTCTTGTTTTAAAGTAATTTCAATGTGTAATAGAATTTCTAATGCATATTGCGGGTTAAACATATTAGGTGGAGTTTGGCCTAAAAATCTCAGACAAAAAAAAATGTGTATCTCTAAAACATTTGAGATACACATTTATAAAATGAGGTGCTCGGCGAAAGTACAAGTTCGCCTGGGTCGTTCTGGTCACTATTTTCTGAAAGCATAACTGTACTCTTTATTCCCTGAGTTAATACTTACTTTATACTCACCATTTGGTAATGCTGAAATATCAAACTTACCGGAATAAGTTGAATTTCCGTCAAATCCCTTTTCAAAAACTTCGTCACCAAGAGCATCTGAAATCGAGATACCAAATGTGTTGCTTCCAAAAGAAATGTGACTTACGAAAAGCGTGTTGTCAACCAGGTTAAAGAAAGCTCTTAGCTCTTCTTCCGAAACTATTTCCTCTTTTTGGCTTACCAATTTGTGGTTTTCTATAGAAAAAGTCTCGGAAATTTCTTCTGAACCTCTGGCTTTTAATATCGCGGTGTACTTGCCATCTTCCAGGTTAGAAAAATCAAGAATCTTTTGAGCAAAGCCTGCTTTGTTTACCCACTCTTTGTATACTGTTTCACCTTCTGCATCTTTAATACTAAAAATGGCAGCTTTGTCGGCTTGGTTCGATAACGAAACAATCGAATAGTCTGTATCCAAATAAGGAAGGATCGATACGTTTCCGGCAGCTTTACCGCCTTCTCCTGCAAATGTTGCTGTGGTTACAAAGACAAGCATCACTCCCAATACCCATCTTTTCATCATTTTTGTTGTTTTCATACTTTTTGGTTTTAATTAATTAATACATGTGTCAATGTTGTTTCTTGTTGACATTGTAAAAGTATGTACTTCTTTTGAGGTGATTGCAAAAATAGGGGGTGTTGAACGTTTCATTTTAAATATATTTAAGAGATGGTTCTAAAAAAGGGGGTATCTAACGAAAAATAAAGATTCGGATAACATTGTGTTAACATTACAAACAGTAGTTAACATTAAGCCTTTGTTTTAACAATTTGTCAATATTTGTCCACCCCTATGTTAAAAAACACAGGAAGTTTTTATCGTTTGTTAAGGAGTGTTAGAGACGAAACCAGACGTATTTGCTGATAAACAACAATATTTCAGAGTAGTAGCTCTTTTTTTATAGGTAATAAACATAATGAACAAATTCAATATTTTGTCCGGAGATACCAACGATGGATTAATTATGCCGAATACTTCGGTAAAAGGGATTTCTTTTTTGTTGAAAAAATAATTAAACCCGGATTATTTATTAAAGGTATGTAATCAGCATTAAAAATACCATAAAACAAGGGGTTGCTGAAACGAAGCATAACTTGTCACGATTACTTTCGGGAGCACCGCTCTGGTGAATTGAAGCAACTCAGTGAAACACCTTGCTTTGAGTAGTTTAATTGCGTAAAAGGATTTCTAATGTATATTGCGGGTTTAAATCAAATAACGGTTCGTAGGAATTAGGGCTAAGGGGTCTACACTATCTGCCCGGCGGACAGGCCTTTCATCCCGAGGCAATAGCTTTCCTCAGTTGTGTGAACAAGTAATCCCATAAGCTTTGGAGCAGTTGGAGTAGAGTTCAATGTCAAAAAAATGGAGATGGAGGTGAATAAGTTGATAGCTTACGATTTGTAAGTTTTCTTTAAAGTAAAATGCTTTTGATACGGCCTGTTGAGGGAATATGAGATTGGGCTTTAGCCATGATTTGAAAAGTACAGACTATTTTAGCCTAAGGTAATCATAGCTAAAGCCAATTCGATGTATTCTGTGACCTTAATAAAGCGAGTGCTGAGCGTTATAATACGACGGTGAAATTATTCATCCATTTGAAACATTGGATCCCAAGGTGGCAATAAAGTTGCTTCGGTATCTAATATTTTTAAGATATCCTCACTAATAAACTTTTTATGCGGAACAACCCTGAACATGTATTCTGTAAACCAATCATCAGTAAAGGTCAGGTAACCGTTATGTCCGGCTTCTGTTCCCCAGCTGTTTTCGAATTGCCACATGGTGGTTTCTTCGTTTTTATCAACATCAACCGCTATTAAGGCCATACCGTGCGACGAGCCACTTTCGCCAGTCATGATACGTTCTTTTTTGTCCATCCCAAATGTAACACCTAATAATTGTCCGTATTGATAATTGTCCAGAGCGCAAAGTCCTTCTTTGTTGTTGAGTTGCTTGCCCACATCGCAGGAAGCATATAAGGCTTCATTGGCTTTTATGGATGCCAGGGCAATCTTCTTTACCTCTTCTGCCGGGAGGTTGACGTATTTCCAGTTTCTTCCTTCCATTACATTACGGTCGTACGAAATTTCGTAATGGATATAATAAGGGCGGGAAGGGTCGTTCATTAGCATGATATAATCGTCGAGCTCAACACCTACAACTTCGTTGTAAAATTCAACGGGCGTGTAATTCTTATTCTCACTAAGATTGCCTTCTTTATCGGTATAGCGCCAATCGAATGATTTAGGCGGCTGACCCAATGTAAGCGTGAGGATTCGATAGATGTTTTTTAGCATGTCCTGTTTTAACTCTCTGGCAGCTTTGTCGTTATCAGCCTCGCGTAGCCTCAAGCCATCTTCTCTGAGCTTTCTGCGCAAAAGTTTGTTCAAATCCGATGTTTTTTCGCTATGGAAAGTTTCGGGCATGACTTTTTTGGGCACTACGCCATATTTTTCGGCCAGGTTTACAAAGCTGTTCCATACGCCACCGTCACCAATCGGGTTCTTGAAAAGGTAAGTAACCGTTTGACCACTTTCCTTTTTACCCATTTTAGCTACATAAGGACCAATGTCCTCGTTCATTTTTATTTTGCGAGTCAATATAACCTGCTCGTAAAACAAATTCGATTTTTCCAATAAATCATAGAAATAAAGGTAGTTGGTCGAAAACTCAAAGCTCGACAAATTATATTTCTCCATTACTTTAGGGCGTAAAATGTTTAAGCTGGTAAACATCCAGCAGCGGCCCGAGCTTTTTTGGTTGGTAATACCATTCACATCCACTTTATATTTAAAGGCATGGTCGTTGGTGGCAATATTATTTCGGTTTAAAGCCAGGGTTTTTAGGTCGGAACCTGTAATGGCATTAATTAAAGCTTTGTCTGTAGCAGTATGTCCTACTTCCTGGTCAAAGGACCGCAACATATCGGTAGTGATGTTCTGGGCTTTCAGACCCCAGACCGACAATAAAAGAACGGATATGATTGTTTTCTTCATGTAAAAGTTGTTTTAGGATGCTAAAATATAAAGAGAAAAGGAGTTATTCTAAGATAAAGGTCAGTTTTAACCCGCAAAAACCGATGGTCAATTTATATGGCTTTGCTACTGTCAACGGGGAACTGCTGGCTGTTTTAAAACCTTCCCGTCAACGACAGGATCAAGTTTCTGCCGGGAGCACTAATGCCTGAAGCAAAAGTCTTGTAGTGTCTGTCCAGGATGTTTTCAACCGAAGCCTGAAGGGTAAGGGTGTTAAATAACTGATATTGTATAGCCATATTGTAGGTTTGCCAGGCGGGAAAGCCATCTTCTGTTCCCTCGTCTTCGTTATCTTCTCCATACGGCGACATATCTTCATATTTTTTTTCGCCCTGATAATTCATATAAAACTCCACTCTG
Organism: Saccharicrinis sp. 156; assembly: GCF_050589685.1. NCBI lineage: Bacteria > Pseudomonadati > Bacteroidota > Bacteroidia > Marinilabiliales > Marinilabiliaceae > Saccharicrinis > Saccharicrinis sp. 156. Next base: position 29,020 of record NZ_JBNGOS010000021.1, on the reverse strand, counting down.
AATTCTTTGTGTCTGTAATTGACGGCTGCTTTACCAAATACGGGCGTAATGTGCCCCATGGGTTCATTGGTATAGCTCACCTGCCCGTGCGTGTAATTGATAGTGGCATTAACGGATAAGTTATGAAACGGTTGGGCATGCATTCCGGCAGAGAGCCCTTTTACGATTGCTTTTTGCTGATTGCTGTTTATGTACATGCGGTACGTATCGCCATCATATTCTATGGAATCACTTCCTTGATAGGTATAATATTCGCGGACAATGGCATCGTGCAACCAAGTATTGTACAGGGTAATATTGATAAGTAGGTTTTCGTTGTAAAAGCTTTTTGTGGCTGATAATTCAGCGTTAAATGCATATTCGGGTTTCAGGAAAGGATTAGGCATACTGATCTCATCATTTTTAGCCCTGATCTTTCCGTAGTCATCTACGTTGGGGACACGGTAGCCTGAAGATAAAACGCTTGAAAACTTCCAGGTATCTGCAGGTATGTATACGAGACCAACGCTAGCCGATGGGGCTTTGTTGCTCATAATCAAGTCGGTTACGATTGGTTTAAACAATTCATCCTCCATAAACTTTGAGTTAAAACGGAAATATCCAAAACGCGCCCCGAAGTTTGCGCTGAACCTTTTGTTAAACTTTGTATGGTAATTAAAGTATGCGGAATAAGCCTGAAAAAAACTTCCGCCATTGGGATACCTGCTTGTAGCAGTTGATAATTCTCTGGTTTCTATGTTTGTATATTTTCCGTGAGAAGCCATGTCATTATAAAGGATTTCTATTCCATAGTTAATTTTGGATGATGGGTTGAATTCTTTGGCCAAATCCAAATTTAAGCTGTAAATATCCAAATATTCTTCTTGAGATAGTTTATTATCGCTGTTGAACTTTCTACTAAATCTCGATTCTTTTATGTTTTGGTAGGCTACAATAGTATTTACGGATGAAAACAACTTGGTTTCTTTTTTGTAACGGCTGTTGACCGAAGCAAATAGTCTTTCTTGCGGACCATAATAATACTGCGCATACTTGAGCAAATCATCCTTATAATCGTTTAGCGCATCGAAACGGTTTATGTTTGATGTTGTTGAATACTGAAAGTTAAATAGCAATGAGTGCTTGTGCGATGGGGTAAACTTAAATTTCTGCAACAAGTCGTATTGTTGATATCCGGTATTGGGTTGTGTGTAAGGATCAGCATTCACCATCATGCTATCCTTTCCATTTATTCTTTTTGCATAATGAAAAACTTTACCCCAATCTTCCGGAACATTACTTGCCCGGTTTTCTCCCATTTTTATATTGCCGAAGTCGCTGTAGGTAAAACTGGTAAGTGAGGCCCAATGTTTAAATCCGGCATTTACGTTAATGTTTACCTTGTTGGAACTGGAGGCGCTCATGCTTTGAATCGAAGACTCAATAGCCATAACTGCCATGGAATCATTTGAAAGAACAGGATCTTTGCTAAAGTAACTGACAACACCCCCCAGGGCATCGCTACCGTACATCACCGACGAAGGCCCAAAAAGTATTTCCGTTTTGTCAAGTATATTCGGATCTATCGTGATGCTGTTCTGTAGGTGGCCGCTTCTGTAAATGGCATTGTTCATCCTAACGCCATCCATCACCAACAATACGCGGTTGGCTTCAAACCCGCGCAAAATAGGGCTGCCACCGCCGCCCTGGCTTTTCTGAACCGCAACATAACCACTTCCGGTTAAAATATCGGCTCCTGTTGGTGCGTTATTAAATTCGATAGAGCGCGGTTTGATCGTCTCTAAAAAATAGGGTATATTTTTTTTGTTTTCTCGCGTTCGCGATGCGGAAACAACAAATTCGTCCAGTGTAAACACTTTGGGACAGAGTGATATGGCTTGGGGCAGTGGGTTCTTTCTGGAAAGAAAAAACAGTTCGTAAGCAGGGTGTTTGAACCAGAGGGCGGCATCTTCTTCGAAAATGGAGATATTGACTAGGCCGTTATCGTTGGTTCCGGCAATGATGCTTTCCGATTCGTCAAAAACAATAACATTTGGAATCGGCATGTGTGTTTCCGAATCAAATACTTTTATTTTTTGGGAAAAAGAAGTGGTGAATATGAATATTGAGATAAGCAGTAAGCCGTGTTTATATAGTTGGTACATTGTTGAAATTACAGTTATTGAAACATGCTTTTTGCGGTTTCTATCATTCCTTGTTTGTCAAAACCGCATTCATGCTGTAATTCTGTTTGTGTTCCATGCTCAACAAACCTATCGGGAACACCTAGTTTTTTAACTTGTGCCGAATATCCGTTTTCAACCATGAAGTCAATTACAGCGCTACCTATACCTCCAATAATCGTTCCATCTTCAACAGTTATTACTTTTTTAAATTTATTAAACACTTCGTGCAGGAGATCCTCGTCCAAAGGTTTGGCAAATCTAAGGTCGTATAATCCGGCGGAAATACCTTCCGTATCCAGCTTCAAGCAAGCCTGCAATGCTTTATTGGCCAATGGTCCAATGGTGAGGAAGGCCACATCTTCGCCGTCTTTTAATTTTTCGCCTGTACCAATCTCAATCTTTTTAAAGGGAGTTTCCCATTCGGTAGTTGTGCCAATGCCTCTGGGGTAACGGATGGCAAATGGTCCCATATCGGGCAATTGGGCTGTGAACATGAGGTTACGCAATTCTTCTTCGTTTCGGGGGGAAGAAATAACCAGGTTAGGAACGGGTCGGAAAAAGGCCAGGTCGTACACACCGTGATGGGTTGCCCCATCGGCGCCAACAAGTCCCCCTCTATCCAGACAAAAAACCACATTTAGGTTTTGCAGGGCAACGTCGTGTATCACCTGGTCGTAGGCCCTTTGCATAAACGACGAATATATGTTGCAAAACGGAACCATTCCTTCTATAGCAAGGCCGGCAGAAAAAGTGACCGCATGTTGCTCTGCAATACCCACGTCAAAAGCTCTGTCGGGCATTTTCTTCATCATGATGTTTAAAGAACATCCGGAGGGCATAGCGGGAGTGATACCCACGATTTTTTCGTTTTTTTCGGCCAACTCCACAATCGTATGCCCAAAAACTTCCTGGTATCTGGGAGGCTTGGGCTTTGTAGGAGCGCTGTCTAATCTTGCACCGGTATTTTTATCAAACTTGGCACCTGTTGCATGCCATGCTGTTTGGTTTTCTTCAGCTAGTTTAAAACCTTTTCCTTTTATTGTCTTGCAATGCAAAACCTTGGGGCCCGGAATGTTTTTTAGATCCTGTAAAACTTTTACCAGATGGTTGATGTCATGCCCGTCAACAGGACCGAAATACCGAATATTTAAGCCTTCGAAAATATTGGTTTGCTTGGTCAATAAAGATTTAATACTATTATTGATGGCAACAATTTTATCCCTGGAATTTGGACCGGTAATCTTCAGCTTTTCGAGCCCCCTGATTACTTCCTGCCTTATTTTATTGTAGGTGTGAGAGGTGGAAATATCCACTAAATAATCACTTAAGCCTCCCGTGTTCGGGTCAATAGCCATGTTGTTATCATTCAAAATAATCAACATGTTTGACTTAAAACTGCTTAAGTTGTTCAGGCCTTCAAAGGCCTGACCTGCGGTCATACTGCCGTCGCCAATAACAGCTACTACTTGTTTGTCTTTTTCGTTGTTTCTTTGTGCAGCAATGGCCATCCCAAGAGCCGCGGATATAGATGTAGAAGAGTGGCCAACCCCAAAAGCATCGTATTCGCTCTCTGTAATGTTCGGAAATCCACTTAAGCCTTTGTATTTTCTATTGGTATGAAAACGGTCTTTGCGAGCAGTGAGAATTTTGTGCCCATATGCTTGATGACCAACATCCCATATTATTTTATCAAAAGGTGTATTAAAAACGTAATGTAACGCAACCGTCAGTTCGACCACCCCCAGGCTGGCACCAAAGTGACCCGGGTTACAAGAGACAGCATCAATAATATAATCCCTTAACTCAACACAGATTTGGCCGAGATCTTTTTCGCTGAATTTCTTCAAATCATCAGGGGTATTAATCTGCTGAAGCTTGCTGTTCCCTTTTTTCATTCGCATCTATTTGTAATATCCAGATAATCGGCTCAACGTTTTATTGCGTGTTTATGCTGCGTGATTATTTGCTCCCTGCTTTTGGTAAACAGGCGGCCATGCCGGTTTCAATCTCTGTTATTGGGTAAAAATTTGTTGGCCACAAATATAATACTTTGGGGTGAATTAATACATGTCGAATGCTTGCATTTTGCATGAACCTTTATTAATAGATTTCGATGCGCTCATCAATCAAGGATTTTTAATCTTTCAAAAATTATGGTCATATTTGAACCAAAGAAATAAGGCAAAAATAAAACGCGCATGAAAATCAACTTTATAGTACTGATTATAGCCATGTTAGGGCTGTCTTCTTGTGTTCCGCTAAAGCAATTTCAAGAGTTGCAACAAAGCGAAATGGACAACAAGGAAGAACTTAGGCGACTTGAGGCTGCGTTTCAGGATTTGGAAGTAGATAACAACGAGCTTATTGCGGATATGAAGCGAAAGGAAAAGGTTGTTGCTATGTTAGAAAAAGATACCATACGACTGGCTAAACAAAATTGGTCTTTAAAAAATCGGAATAAAGAGTTGCTGGTACGATACAACGAATTTTTGGAGAATTCATCTATGAAGAATGCCTCAACTGAATCAGCAGAACTGTTGTCGCATTTACAATCCTTACATGAGCAACTGCAAAAAAGAGAAGATGCTTTATTGGATGCAGAAAAAGAATTGGCCGAGAAACAACATAACCTGGAAGCTGCCTCGTCTGAATTAAATTCGATGGAAGGGGAACTGGAGTTGAGAAATAAGCGTCTTTTTAAACTGGAGCGCGCCCTTACCGAAAAAGATTCAATGATGAATGCTTTGAAAAATACTGTGGCCAATGCTTTAACTGATTTTGGTAGCGATGAACTTGAGGTGCACATCAAAAACGGTAAGGTATACGTTTCTATGGAGGAAAAGCTATTGTTTGGTTCGGGAAGTTACCAGGTAAGTTCAATAGGAATAGATGCCTTGAAGAAGATTACGGGCGTGTTGGAACAGAAACCGGACATAAATGTGCTGGTGGAAGGACATACCGATGATGTACCTTATAAAAGTGCCGTGTTGTTGGATAATTGGGACTTAAGTGTAAAAAGAGCCACTTCGGTTACCCGGATACTGCTCGAAAACGCAAATATTCAGTCATCACGGATAACGGCAGCCGGCAGAAGTGAGTTTGTGCCTGTTGATTCGGCAAAGACGTCGGAGGCACGGAGGAAAAACCGAAGAACGGAAATAATATTATCACCTAACCTTAATCAAGTATTTGATCTCCTCGAAACAAATTAAAAAACTAAAGGTAGCATGCACCCTGGCATGGCTGTACCTGCGAACAATGAGTTTGGTTCGGCTAATAAACCTAGCTAAACTGAAATTGTCGTATGTGTATAGTGCCATACTAAAACGGGCTTATATTTGGGGTACAGCTTGGGCTGTAAGTATAGAGCCGCTTAATATTTGCAACCTGCAATGTCCCGAATGCCCAACGGGAATGAGGATGCTCAGCAGACATAAAGGTATGCTGACCGTAGGTACATACCGAACGATGCTGGGGAATTTGGGGAAAGCGGTGTGGCATATAAATCTGTACTTTCAAGGGGAGCCGTATATGCATCCTGATTTCTTTACCTTGGTGGAACAGGCTAAAAAAGCGAGACTGATTGTTGAAACATCCACGAACGGGCAGTTTTTATCATACCCAAAAGCGTTAAGAACAGTGCAAAGTGGCCTGGATGTTTTAGTGGTTTCGTTTGATGGCATAACGCAAAGCGCATATGAAAAATATCGGATAGGCGGCGAATTGTCAAAAGTTACAAATGGAATAATAAATTTAGTAAAAGCGAAAAAAGAGGTGGGATCAGACAAACCAATTATTCGGGCGCAATTTCTGGCATTTAGGCACAACCAACATCAAATAAAAGAGTTTGAGGGAATGGCTTGGGCGTTAGGAGCGGATATGGTTGAGGTGAAAAAAGCCCAGTTTTATAATGTGCAAAGGAAGAAACATATGTTACCAACGGAAACGGGTTTGTCACGATACCGGATAAACAATGACGGATCTGTTGATATTAAAGGAAAATTTAAGAATAAGTGTTGGAAACATTGGAGTTCTGCTGTAGCTACCTGGGAGGGGGATCTTGTGCCATGCTGTTTCGATAAGGATGCCACGTACATAATGGGCAATATACAAGAGAAAACCATTGGGGAGCTGTGGAAGGCGCACGGTTATAACGAGTTTAGGCAAAAAGTGATTAGTAATCAGCATAATATTGATATTTGCAATAATTGTCCGTTAAGTCGAAAATGACATTCTCGGTATTGAATATCAATTGTTTAGAATAATTGTAGCAAAGGATCGTTCAATTCGTTTGGCGGGCAATTGAATATAGATCAAGGTTAAGTTTAATAGCGTTATTTTTTTGTACAAATAAATGATTATTTTTGATGAATATAAATTTGATATAAAGTTGAAAGTTCTACCTTTATAGCTCAATTTGGGGAGGAAAGATTTTAGAGCGCAGGTTATGTTTTAAACACCCTGCTTTTTTTTTATGACTAAAGAAAGAAGTAAAACCATACGACGGATAAATGTTTGGGTTAAAAGGAAGTTGGGTCCAACAACTGTTCCTTCAGGGGGAGGTTTTCACTATTGGAGAGAGAGAGTGTTCCACTATTTTACCCTGGCGCTGATAGCCATAGGGCTAATTGCATATTTATACTACACTGTTTCGTTTTTGCAAAACGGTAACTATCCCTCAGCAATTTTCAGTACTGTTATTTTCTTAAGTTCGCTTTTTGCAGCCGTGGTGCGAACGATCCCTTTTCGCATTAGGGTGATCTGGATATCGGCATCAGTCTATCTCTTGGGAGGATTTTTGTTTGTTGAAAACGGTCCTGCTTCATTGGGTCTTGTGTTGTTGCTTTCGTACTCTATGTTGGCAGGCATGATGCTTGGGAGAAAGGGGGCTATCAATTCTATATTTCTTAATTGTGCATTGTTTTTGGCTGCAGGATTTGTGCATTATGCAAATATTTTTGAGGTTAAACTGTTGCAACAGATTAGCCTTGCAATTTATGCTAATTTGTGTGTTCTGTTTGTTTTTGTGAATATCGCTACTCTATTCCCTTTGGTTTCGTTTATCAATGGAATGAGCTTTAGTTTTGAGAAGGAACTTAGGTATCAGAACATCTTAAGTAAGGAACGTGAAAAGTTGATGCGTGCTATTGTTAAAGCAGAAGAGTCGGATGTGCTGAAAAATTCTTTTTTATCCAACATGTCGCATGAAATACGCACACCCATGAACGCCATACTTGGCTTCAGTAATCTGTTATCACACAAAGAAATAAGCAATCCTGAGAAAGAAGAGTTTGTAAATCTGATTAACCTAAATGTAAAAAACCTGTTAACTATTGTAGAGGACCTAATTGATATTTCCAAAATAGACAGCGGCCAGCTGCAAATACGTAACACCACCATCTGTTTGCACGATGTATTAGAGGATGTTTACAATAATTTTTCGAATGATATTCAGCGTAGGGGGCAAATGAATATTAAATTGTATTTGAAAGAGGGTATCTCCGATAAAAATACGATGATATTAACCGATGGGGCAAGGCTAAAGCAAGTGCTCGCAAATCTGGTGGGGAATGGTATTAAGTTTACCGACCGTGGTTTTGTGGAATTCGGGTATGAACTTAAACATGAGGAAGTGCTTCAGTTTTACGTAAAGGATACCGGGATAGGTTTGCCTGTAGGTAAGGAAGATAGAATATTTGAACGTTTTTATAAATTCTCCGCAGGACGACAAATGTTGTACGGGGGGACAGGTATCGGCTTGTCGCTGGTAAAAGACTTGCTTGACTTAATGGGCGGTAAAATATGGATTGAATCGGAACCGAAAGTAGGAACCACGTTTTACTTTACCATACCGTACCACAAGGTGAATAATGCTAACGCAAAATACAAGGCTCAAAAGAATACCAATATATTCAATTGGGAAGGAAAAACCTTCTTGATTGCCGAAGATGAGGAAGATAATTTTAGATATCTCGAAGTGGCCTTGTCCATTTCCAATGCCAGTTTAATATGGGCACGTACGGGAGTCGAAGCTGTTGATATCTTTAAGCGAATCGATAATATCGATTTGGTGTTGATGGATATTAAAATGCCGGAAATGGATGGTTATGACGCTACGCGTGCAATCAAGAAGCAAAACCCTAATGTGCCTGTTATTGCCCAAACGGCCTATGCTATGTCAGAGGAGCGTGAAAAGTCTATCGTGGCGGGATGCGATGATTATATTGCTAAGCCGATAGGTTACGAGGATTTATTGAGTACGATAAACAAATATGTTCCGGGAAGTGATGAGTAGAAAAAGGTCAGCTAGTGATAACCGACCCTTTGTAGATATTTTATAAAAGGAGGTTATATCGTAAGTATATCCTTTTCCTTCTTGTCTATATGTTGATCTATTACCTTTGAATACTGATCGGTCAGCTTTTGAACATCAGCCTCTGCATCTTTTTCCATATCTTCGGAAAGACCGTCCTTTTGCATCTTTTTAAGTTCGTCGTTACATTCTTTTCTTACGTTTCTTAAGCTTATTTTTGCATCCTCGGCTTCTTTTTTCACTTGTTTTACCAGGTCTCTACGACGCTCTTCCGTTAAGGCAGGAACATTGATGCGAATCATTTCTCCATTGTTTTCAGGGTTCAAACCTAAGTTGGCCAACATAATAGCCTTTTCAATAGGTTCGATCATCGATTTTTCCCAGGGCTGCACGGCTATGGTTCTTGGATCGGGTGTGTTCACGTTGGCCACTTGTTGAAGTGGTGTCATCGATCCGTAATAATTTACCATGATTCCTTCTAGCATGCCAGGGCTGGCTTTACCCGCTCTAATTTTTACAAGTTCGTGCTCAAGGTGGGAGATGGCTTTGTCCATCTTGTCCTTGGCCATTTCCATCAATATTTCAATTTCTTCTGTCATAGCCTAAAATAATTTACCGTATAAAAGTTTCCGTTATGCAATATCAACAAAGTTTGCGGATAATGCTCACTTGCTCATGCAAAAATATAAAACTTTGGGTGAATTTAAAAAGTGCTTTTTACGATATTCATGCCTTAACCCATCTATTCGTTCTTTTTAGGGCTCAATATGATTTGTAATCTATGTGTTCAAAATTTATAATGCAATTGAGCTGTATTGAAGTAGCAAAACGCTTAGAATAATTTTCAAACTTTTAGACACAAGCCTGTGTTGTGTGCTCGACTTGATGCTGTCTGCGCCAAAGCTCAAATTGTCTGATGTGTCTGCTTGTTGTTTAAAATTGAGTTTTTTAATAAATAGAAGGTGAAAAAAGGTAAACAGAAAATGAAATATGAAATATCTATTTTACTGTTAATGTATGATTCGATAAAGCCATATTTGAAAATGTGGTAGATGGAATATGTTAAAATTGCGAAGAAGAGACTTATGCCGCTGAAAAAGTATTTGTCGTTTGTGTTTTTTACGAGTAAGGAACAGCCCAAGGAAAAGGATATGAAAATCATGATATAATGGGTAGGAACAAGAAATGAAGATTGTACTATAAAGGGATTCATTATCCAGAACTCTTCGCTAAAGGCAATTAATAAAGGAATAAAGGTTGAAATAAAGGCAAGCCCTGCTACACTTAAAAAAGTAATTAATTGTTTGGTACTGTTTTGCTTACTAATTAAATCGGGCAGAAAAAAGATGATATACGCTAGAACGTAAACACTCCTTGTGGATAAAGCAAGTCCGGTTATCACTGCGGATAAATAAAATTGCACGGCTTTGTTTCTGTCAACTGTTTGATAATGGTAAAGAGCTAGCAGTGCAAGTATGCTATATGAAAAAATATTGCTACGGGTAGTTATTTCCCAAATCATAAAAAAGGAAACAAGATAAATAACAGGGAAATAACTCAGGTCGGTTTTATTGTTTTTAAGTTGTTTTAAAATGATGAATGTTAGTATTAAGTAACCCAAAGAGCTTAATAGACTCAGTTCCCCAACCAAATAAAACGGCAATGCTATTAGAAAATATATAGGCATAGGTCCTGGAGGATTTCCTACGTTTGATTCAGCAAGGTATGGATAATTACCTTTAAATAGCTCTGTTAAAAAAGACGAAATGATACTCCACCTATCCACATTTAGCGATGTAACCGGAATATTAAAGATAGCTATTGCATTCAATAAAAATATAAAGGTTATGAGTGAAAAGGTTAGTAGCTTAATGTATGTCAGATGCAGATTTAACTTGGGTATAAAATAGAAAGATAAGTATTGAACTGCACAAACTAAAATCGTTATCGTAAGAGCAAAATCCGTTATTCTGGAGAGATATTTATAACCAAAAACGAAATTAACAAAGATTATGAGCAATAGGGAAATGCTGGTTTTGTGTTTATTCATTAGTTAAATATCTTAGAATTAATATTAAACGTTTTTGAAAAAAAGTAAAGGAATGATGTATGCAGCACGCCAAGGCCATATATACAACTTCTTTTAAAATTAATGGAAGAAGCTTCTTTGAAGTATTTGGTGGGGCAAGTTATTTCTGCTATATCGTATCCTTTATGGCATATTTGGGCCAGCATTTGATTGTCAAAAACAAAATCGTCAGAATTCACCATGAAATTAATGTTCTTCAAAACTTCCGATGAGAAGGCTCTGTATCCTGTATGGTATTCAGATAATTTTTGATTCATCAGAATGTTTTGAGACAAGGTTAGTATACGATTGGCTATATATTTATATGTCGGCATTCCCCCCTTTAGTGCTCCTCGGCCCAGTATGCGAGATCCAAGAACCACATGGTACAAATTATTGGCAATTAAATAACACATGGAGTCCATGAGTTTTGGAGTGTACTGGTAGTCAGGATGTAACATGACGATTATGTCAGAATTTAATTCCAAAGCTTGTTGGTAACATGATTTTTGATTTCCTCCATAGCCTTTGTTTGTATCATGTTCGACAATAAACTTGATACCTAATTTTTTAGCTACTTGAATAGTTTTGTCCGTGCTGTGATCGTCAACTAAAATAACATTGTCAACAATGTTAAATGGAATTTCGTTATAGGTTTGTTCCAGGGTGCTTTCTGCATTGTAAGCGGGAAGAACAACAGTAACAATCTTGTTTTTGATCATAAATAATTTAATTTGCCACAGGTTTTACAAGACGCTAAAAATAGCATTTCAAAATTAATTTAGAAGCGTAAATAATTAGTTTAATGGATGAGTTTCTTTCTTTGAGGGATAGAATGATTGAGAAGAGCTGCGTGGCATAATACAGACCAGACCAGATGTTAAATAATGTTACCGCATTGTGTTTTAATCGGCTTTGCTGGGCGCTGTAGGTGGCTAACTGCTTAATAAATAGTATATTTATAATAAGTGCTTAGACAGATTTTAAATAAAGATTTATTTCTTTATTTCCATTGATATAAAGTGCCAACAAACTACCTTTGCACTCGCAAATACAAGAATTATAATATAATTTAGAGATTTTAATATTTTAACTGTATGAGTAATTTATTTTGTTCCTCAATTGGAAAAAAGCTTTTGATGAGTTTGTCAGGGCTTTTCTTGATTATCTTCCTGATAGTCCATCTCGCCATTAATTTAACTTTATTGGTAGATGATACTGGTGATACTTTTAACCTTGCGGCAAATTTTATGGCTTTACCGCTAATTAAATTTGGTCTTCAACCTGTTTTAGCGTTGGGATTTATTGTGCACATCTTTTATGGAGGTTTGTTAACTGCACAAAACAACAAAGCTCGTGGAAGCGGCAAGTATGCTTCAGGTAACAATACCAAAGAAGTAATGTGGGCATCTAAAAATATGTGGATTTTAGGTCTTACAATCCTTGCTTTTTTAACAGTACACATCATCGATTACTGGGTGCCTCTTCAAATTACTCACGGTGCAGAATCGGTAACAATTGGAGGTGTAGAGATGCACGACACCTATGCTTTGGTGAAAGCAAATTTGCAGAATCCTGTTAAAGCAATTCTTTACATTATCGGTTCTTTAGGATTGGCGTTGCACTTAACGCATGGTTTCTGGTCGGCATTTCAAACTTTAGGTGCCAGCAACACAATCTGGCGTAAACGTTGGACTGTTATTGGAACTGTGTTTGCTTGGGTAATAAACCTTGGTTTTATTGTGATCGCAGTTTATTTTATGTTATTTTCTTAATCTTTTAATTCTTAAGAAATGAAGTTAGATTCAAAGATACCTGAAGGGCCATTGGCTCAGAAATGGGACAATTATAAAGCTGGCCAAAAGTTGGTTAACCCTGCAAATAAAAGAAACCTGGATATTATTGTTATTGGTACCGGATTAGCCGGCGCTTCTGCTGCCGCTTCTTTTGGTGAAATGGGTTTTAAAGTGAAAAACTTTACTATTCAAGATTCTCCACGTCGTGCGCACTCTATTGCGGCTCAGGGAGGTATTAATGCTGCAAAAAACTATCCAAACGATGGTGATTCAGTTCATCGTTTATTTTATGATACAGTAAAAGGCGGTGATTACCGTGCTCGTGAGGCTAACGTTTATCGTTTAGCTTCTGTAAGTAATGATATTATCGACCAGTGCGTTGCTCAAGGTGTACCTTTTGCGCGTGAGTATGGTGGTTTATTAGATAATCGTTCTTTTGGTGGTGCGCAGGTTAGTCGTACTTTTTATGCCAAAGGACAAACAGGTCAGCAGTTATTAATTGGTGCTTACCAGGCGTTAATGCGTCAGGTAAATGCGGGTACTGTTGATATGTACACGCGTACAGAGATTGTTGATTATGTGATTGTTGATGGTAAAGCCCGTGGTGTTATTGCCCGGGACCTTGTAACCGGTGAGTTCTCCCGTCACTTCGGTCATGCTGTTGTAATGGCTACAGGAGGTTATGGAAACACATTCTTCCTGTCAACAAATGCAATGGGATCTAATGGTTCTGCTGCAATTAAGGCATACGAAAAGGGAGCTGCTTTTGCTAACCCTTGTTATGCTCAGATTCACCCAACCTGTATTCCGGTGCATGGTGAGTTCCAGTCAAAACTTACTTTGATGTCGGAGTCGTTACGTAACGATGGACGTATTTGGGTTCCTAAAAAGAAAGAAGATGCTGAGGCTATTCGTGCAGGTAAAAAGAAAGCAACAGATCTTTCGGAAGACGAACGCGATTATTACTTAGAAAGAAGGTATCCTGCTTTTGGTAACCTGGTGCCTCGTGACGTTGCTTCACGTGCTGCTAAAGAAAGATGTGATGCAGGTTTTGGTGTTGGCGCTACTGGTTTAGCTGTTTATCTTGATTTTAAAACGTCAATAGAGCGTTTAGGCGAAGATACGATCCGTGCCCGTTACGGAAACCTATTCCAGATGTATGAAAAGATTGTAGATGACAATCCATATCAAGAACCAATGATGATTTATCCGGCTATTCACTATACAATGGGTGGTATTTGGGTTGATTACGAATTGCAAACTACAGTTCCTGGTTTATTTGCGGCAGGTGAAGCTAATTTTTCCGATCACGGTGCTAACCGTCTTGGAGCTTCTGCTTTGATGCAAGGACTGGCCGATGGGTATTTTGTTCTTCCTTATACGATTCAGAATTATTTGGCTGATGATATTCGGACACCGCGTATGACGGGTGAAGAAAAAGAATTTGTGGAAGCAGAAAAAGCAGCTAAAGCGAAATTCGAAAAATTATTGGCCATCAAAGGTGAGCGTTCTGTAGATAGTTTGCACAAAGAACTTGGTTTGGTAATGTGGGATTTCGTAGGAATGGCACGTAACAAGAAAGGTCTTGAAGAAGCCATCGAGAAAATCGCGGCTATCAAAAAAGAATTCTGGACTAACGTTAAAATTCCTGGATCGGATAAGGGAATGAACGTAGAACTTGAAAAAGCTTCTCGTTTAGCTGACTTTATTACAACGGGAGATTTAATGGCACGTGATGCCCTGAGCCGTGAAGAATCGTGTGGTGGTCATTTCCGCGAAGAGTACCAAACAGAAGAAGGGGAAGCGCTTCGTCAGGATGACAAGTTTGCTTATGCGGCTTGTTGGGAGTATCAAGGTGAAGATAAAGCACCAGTAATGCATAAAGAAGACCTTACGTTCGAAGTGGTTAAAGTGGCACAACGTAACTACAAATAATCAGGTAGGTTAATTTAATGTTCAATAGTTAAACAGAGAAAGATGGAAAATAATATAAGTTTGACTCTAAAAGTTTGGCGTCAGAACGATGCAAAAGACAAGGGTCGTTTTGAAACATACAAACTAGAGGCAGTATCTACCGATAGCTCATTCCTTGAAATGATGGACATTTTGAATGAACAGTTGATCGGGGAAGGAAAAGAGCCAGTGGCATTTGATCACGATTGTCGGGAAGGTATTTGCGGGATGTGTTCATTGTACATCAATGGACGTCCACATGGACCTGACGATGATGTTACAACTTGTCAGCTACATATGCGTAAGTTCAAAAATGGTGAAACAATCACTATTGAGCCTTGGCGTTCTGCTGGATTCCCAGTGATCAAAGATTTAATTGTAAACCGTTCCGCTTTTGATCAGATTATTGCAGCAGGAGGTTATACTTCTGTTAGTACCGGCGGTGTGCCTGATGCTAACGCAATTCCAATTCCTAAGCCCGATGCAGACGAAGCCATGGATGCCGCTTCTTGTATTGGCTGTGGGGCTTGTGTGGCTACATGTAAAAACGGATCGGCGATGTTATTCGTTTCTGCAAAAGTTAGTCACCTGGCATTGTTGCCGCAAGGTAAAGTTGAGGCGGCTCGTCGTGCCAAAGCAATGGTTGGTAAAATGGATGAGCTAGGTTTTGGTAACTGTACCAACACAGGTGCTTGTGAGGTTGAGTGCCCTAAAGGAATCTCAATTTCGAATATTGCCCGTTTAAACCGTGAGTTCCTATGTGCTAAACTACAGGACTAAGGCCTAAAAAGATAATGTTTAAAACGGCTGCCTTGTTATTCAGGGTGGCCGTTTCTTTTTTGAAAAATTCGTCTTTGCGTAAAAAAAAAGTATAAAATAATTTCATTATTTTCAACCTGTAAACATCACAAAGTCAGTTGTATAATAAAAGATAGTGAATGGATTGAAAATAAAATCATTGGATATACTGAAAGAATGTTAACAGTTGGTTTGTAGTTACTTATAATTTTTTTTAATTTAGATGCGAATGCTTCACCAAAAAACTTTTATTGATGCCCTACAGACGATTGCCCAATACTGACCAGGCTCGGTTACGTGCATTAAAAGCTGCTTTAGAAAAAGGCAGGCAAAACTATCCCTACGATTTGGCATATTCCCAACAATTATATCACAATATTCAGGGTGTTTTGCCTCAATTTGAACAAGCGGTTTCCCAGTACAGTTTTAGTAAGGATCGTCAGGCAAAATATGGCAAGCTATTGACCGACCAATTTAAGGAAGCCCGAATTTATGTTTCACATTTTATTCAGGTGTTGAATTTTTGTATCATACGCAAGGAGATTAAACCGGACGCCAGGAAGCTTTTCGGGTTGGATGTGGATGACAAATCAGTTCCTGACCTCGGTACCGAGCAGCTTTTAATAAAATGGGGCAAGAAAGTCTTGGAAGGCGAGGAGCGAAGAATGATGACAGGAGGATCAAGGATATACAATCCATCCATCGCCATGGTAAAAATCAAGTTCGAAAAATATTTGGAGTATTATAATACCCATAAAAACCTGCAAAACACTACACATAAAATGCACCGGAAGGTACTTGAGATGCGAGATAGGATAGATAGCCTGATAGTAAACATATGGAATGGGATTGAGGAAAACTATCAGCATTTGCCAGGTGACGAGAAACGGAGCGCTTGTGCTGAATACGGGGTGGTTTATATGCACCGCAAGGACGAAAAATCTACCTCAGAATAAGTTGGCAGAGCTGTTGCTGGTGTGTTTTTTTTCAACTATCCAATGGCACAGGTATAGAATCGCTATTGTTCCCAATAGGCTGAATATTACCCAAATTATATCAGGATATTCATGTCCTGCATCAAGCGGGTTGGATTTGGTTATGTTATCGTTTGTATAACTCTGATATATAATAAAAGCCATAAAATTATTGGTGAAATGTGCAATTATAGGAAGCCAGATATTTTTTCCGTATACCATCAGGTAACCAAAAATAACTCCAAGCACAAAACGGGGCAGAAATCCAAAAAACTGAACATGAATAGCGCTGAATAGCACGGCGGTAATGATTACTGCCAGATGTTTGTTTTTAAATATGGTTTGAAAAACACGTTGAAGAGAACCTCTAAACATTAATTCTTCCCCGATAGCAGGAATGACGGCTATAATTATTGCGTTTAATAGGGTATGGGGCCAGTCCGAAGCAGAAAGAAATACTTCTGTCGCTCTTTGGGCATCTGCTTCTTTGTCTCGCATCCACTCTTCAATATGCACAAAAAAGTCTGGAAATTCAATTCCATTATTAAATACACCTAATAGGCTGATGAAAGGTTGCGCTGCAATAACGGCAAGAATGGCCAAAGCCAAGAGCGTGTATGAAATCCTGATTTTGCGGAAGTGATTAAGTGCTATATTGCCGCATGTAAGAAATTCGAACAATATTGGGGGAATAATAAATAGCCCAATACTTTGAACTACCTGAAAGTACTTTAGAAAAGCTATGTTGTTGAGTAATTCACTCGTATTTGTAATGGCTTCATGTCCCCAAAAAAGCATGGCAACAATTGTGCCGGCAAAAGATATCACAAACCAGCAAGAAAACGTTACAATAACCAATAAAAGAAGTTGTTGTACCGGTGGCGTATGCTTAAATAACTGTTTCACGTTAAATCTAGATTTATGCCGGCAATATAACGTCAATTTTTAATGTATCAAACAGAATATGCATTGGTTTTCGCTTGCATTTAGAGATGCTGAAGCATTTAGGATCAAAAAAGATTTACGGAATCTGTTATTGTTCACAGAGTATCGTTTTTGCCTCACTGCTATATTTTGCCTTTTCGCATTTTTCGACATTAGGGTATTGTCCGAAATTGGGGGATCTTTTTTTTATTTTGTTATTCCGATATAGTTAGTTGAACCCGGATTATGTATTGGGGGTTCGTCATGAGCATTGCAAGTGCAATAAAACAAGGCATTACTGAAACGTGGCATCACTTGTCCCGATTACTTTCGGGAGCATCGTTCTGGTGAGTTGAAGTGATGCAACGAAGTGTCTTGTTTTAAAGTAATTTCAAGGTGTAATAGAATTTCTAATGCATATTGCGGGTTGAAAGGCAGCAGATATAAACCTGGGATAAATAAAAACCCAACCAGAAATCTCTGGTTAGGTCCTTAATTGTGTATGTATTTAGTTCTAGAATTATGCGAATTTTTGTGGGATAAGCTTACCAACAAGTTGGGCTTTTATTTTCTTCTCAATTTGATTCCCTGGATTTACACGATTATCGCTGCCTATGTCGCTATGGATCTTTGGGTAGTTTAAAAATGTTTCGTAAAACTTTACTTGCTCAAAATAATTTAATTTTACCTTTGTAGGTGTTGTTAAATACATCTTTACCCAAAAATTCATAGGGCGGTTTATATTTAAAACCTGCAATCCCTTAATCTTGTAAAAGTAATCCATTACTAATTCGTCGCTAAGCCTATTGTTGGTTAGCTGGTGAATATCTTGGATAATTTGTGCTTTATTTTGTTCGCCCTGCGGAAATAAAATGTCTTCAATTATAGGAAGAGCTCTTTTCTCGGCGATCACCCTTATTATAGATTTTTGGGTTAGTACAATCGTGCTAGCAATTACGATTACCAATGCGATAACTATATAAATCATTTCTTTAGTATTGAATTAAATGTCCTCTCCGGTCTCAACTGATTGCTTGTACCAGTTTGGTGGTTAAATGTTATTTATTATTGACTAACATCATCTGAAACGAAACTAACGATTGAAAAGTTACAGTTAAAGCTGGTTTAACATTTGTTATTTGTTTGCACCAAACGATTTGCCAATCATACCAAGCAGATGGGAGCCGATTTTTTTTTGAGGAACAACCTTGAAACGGTCTTTTAGATGATGGGCCAGATATTCCTGCTCGGTTTGGCCTGGTGTTGGAATTAAAATGGCATTCAGGTTTAGGTATGCGATGTCCATTATGGAGCTATAGCCCGACCTGCAAAGGCATAGCTTGGATTTTAACAAGACGTATTTTAATTGCGATGCCCGTAGGTGGGGGATAACATGTAAATTTTTGTGTTGCTTTAAAATTGCTTCTTCCCTGGGTTTCCCCTGGATGATAATTGCAGCACGTTCAGTTGCAAGAAGTATTTTTTTTAATTCTTCCTCAAGTTGTGTACGCGTTGGTTCCGGGCCGGAAAGCACTGCCACTATATCGTAAATATATTCAGTGGCCAGCTCGTTTATACAACTGAACCTGCTTAAGGGCCCTATGAATTTGGACGGGAACGTAACGTTATGCTTATGACTCAAATCACCGCTTAAAGCTATCCCATGATCAGCATAATCAGGTATCCAGCATTCGTTGAATAGGTTGATGATCAATTTTATCACTTGATGTAACATGCCCTCTAACAAACTAAAAGGTGCAGGGAGCTTTACCATAAGTTGGTGGGTCACCAAGATGGATTTAATATTCTTATTCCACAAACCGTATCTGTTGTCCGAAATAATAACATCTATTGTATTGGTGTTCGCAAGCTTTTTTAAAAAATAATGTTCTCTTACGGATGATATAAGAATTTTAGGAATTAGTCGAATCAGGTTTAAGGTCATTTTGTTTTTGGAGAAGCGAACCTGAATATCCGGAATCCGAATAGTATCGAGCTCGGGAAATTCGTCGGAAATAAGTTGAAGGGCATCCCCATCTCCACCAAGAATCACTTTATTGCTTTTTTGCAATAAATCATGAACAATGGGAATCATTCTACTGGCATGTCCCAGGCCCCAATTTAAAGGGCAAACTAAATATGTTGGCGGGTTACACAATTATCCCGAAACTTGAGTTGAAATCCCCATATCTTCCACTCTGCGGGCAATTTTCTTTAGCTCAACCAAAGGTATTTTAACCAAGCCATCAACTGGTGTATCCCTTTCAATCGTATATATCATAACACTTTTTGGTGATGCTTTTTTTACCAGTTTAAGCCATGAATCGATATCAGCATCAGTGGTGTTGTCTATTTGGTTGCCTTTATACGTGCCCCTAACAAACATAGTTTGAATGATCAGTTGTCCATTGAATTTCATCAGGTTGTCAATCAATTCGTTTAACGAAAATCCGGGGTTGGGCTGATCCAATACCTGAATAGTTTCCTCCAGCCCGGAATCAAGCTTGAGTATATTATCGTCAACTTTTATTAGCGCATCATAAACACTGGTTTTATGAATTAATGTAGCATTGGATAAAACGGCAATTCTGGCTTCAGGAAAATAAGCATTGCGTAGTACAATGGTGTCATTAATAATACCTTCAAAATCCTTGTGAATGGTTGGTTCACCGTTTCCTGCAAATGTAATTACATGGGGAGCCTGCCCTTTGCTTTGCATTTGTTTCAGTACTGTTTCAAGCTCGGTTTTTACCTGTAAGCGCGATGGCATTTGGGTTGTCGCCGATGCATTGTCACCGTTAAAACCACACTCGCAATAAATGCAGTCGAAAGTGCAAATTTTTTTATTTACCGGGAGTAGGTTAATACCTAACGAAATGCCGAGTCGTCGGCTTTGAACAGGGCCGAATATTATTTTATCGAAAAGAAATGTTCCCATTTAATTGTTTTGTTTTAGGTTACAAATGTACTTGAAAAAAGAATAAAAATCAGAGTAACACATCGCATAATTGGGTCGATGGATTCTAACATTGCCAATAAAAACCGGTTCACAGTAATTGTTTTAAGTTCTGCACGGATTTAATTGACCAGCTATTCCTGTTTTGATGACATTTATGTTTTGAGGGCAATTTACCTGAAACCATCATTCAGGGAGAAAACTATTTGGTGGTTGCGTTCTTAGTTCTTTGAGGCTTCGCTTCAATTCTTTTCCCGAAATTGTTATCTTTGGCAGATTGCAAAATTAACGCAGAATATTCATGTTGTTTAAACAAGTGGTAGGTCAGGAGGATATTAAATCCAGGTTAGTGCGCATGGTTAATGATAACCGTGTTAGTCATGCATTGCTTTTTACCGGGCCGGAAGGAAATGGAAAGCTCGCTATGGCCATAGCCTTTGCGCAATATCTAAATTGTTTAAATCCAAATGAGAGCGACTCGTGCGGCGAATGTACTTCCTGTAAGAAGTATGCCAAGTTAGTACATCCCGATTTGCATTTTGTATTTCCCGTTATCAAAAGCAATACAACAAGCAGTCCGGTTAGCGATAACTTTATTTCGGAGTGGCGGGCTTTGGTCAACGAAACGCCGTACTTTAGTCTGACAACATGGCTGGGGCAAATACGTAAAGAAGGAGACAATAAACAGGGAGCTATCTTTACATCGGAGAGTTCGGAGATTATAAAAAAACTGAGCCTTAAAACTTTTGAAGGTAAGCATAAGGTGATGATCATATGGATGCCCGAGAAGATGAACGAGTCAACGGCCAATAAATTACTCAAGATTCTAGAGGAGCCTTCGCAAAGCACAGTGTTTATACTAGTGTCAAATAATCCTGACGAAATGATATCTACCATTTTGTCTCGTACCCAGCAGTTAAAAATACCGGCCTATTCGCAAAAGGAAATCGAAGGACATCTTATTGAACGATTCAACATAAGCGGGGATGAAGCCGAGGGAGCCGCTAAAGTGGCCAACGGTAATCTGATTTTTGGGGAGGAGCAGGTGAGGATGAGTGAAGAGAACGAGTTCTTCTTTGATCGGTTTATTCAGATGATGCGACATAGCTATGCTCGAAAAGTGGGTGATTTATTAAAGTGGGTCGAAGAAATGAGCCGTCACCCAAGAGAAATGCAGCGTAATTTTTTAAATTACGCCATTAATATGATTCGCGAAAATTATATCATGAACTTTAAACAGGGCGATATTGTTTATCTCACGCCAAAGCAAATGGAGTGGTCAAAAAAGTTTTCGCCTTTCATCAACGATAAAAATGCGATGACCATAGCCGGGGATTTTGCCTTGGCCGATTCGCACATCGGACAAAACGGAAACAGCAAAGTCGTGTTGTTCGATTTAGGATTGAAACTGATTATTTCTATAAAAGAAGGAAATTAGGTGATGTTCTATTTTTGAGCATGCAAAGCAAAGAGTACCAAAGGGATTCGTCGTAACAGATGATGAACTTTCCGGTAATTAATATATATTCAAGGCTTAGGCCTTATAAAAAGTAAATAATGGAAGAAGTACAGTCAAAGTGCAGTAGTTGCTCTGACCGGTGCGGCAAACTCGATGTGTTTGATTGGTTGGCCGATATACCCGAAAGTTGCAACGTTTCAGATATAGTTGAAATTCAATTTAAGAATACCCGAAAAAGTTACTTTAAAAATACCAACGGACTGCGATTGGCCAAAGGCGATGTAGTTGCGGTAGAAGCATCGCCGGGTCACGATATTGGAACAGTTTCCTGTACAGGTGAAATTGCCGTGATGCAGATGAAGAAGAATCGTTTGAACATTAAGGATTACGATTTTAAGCGTGTATACCGACATGCAAAACCCATTGATTTTGAGAAATGGGAAGAGGCCAAAAAGCTGGAGCATGAAACCATGATCGAAAGCCGCAGGATTTCTTTGGATCTGAATCTGAATATGAAAATTGGTGATGTTGAATATCAGGGCGACAAAACTAAAGCGATATTTTATTATATAGCCGACGAACGGGTAGATTTCCGTCAGTTAATCAAGGTGCTGGCCGATAGGTTTAAGGTGAGGATTGAGATGAGGCAAATTGGCGCACGTCAGGAAGCCGGAAGGATAGGCGGTATCGGGCCTTGCGGCCGTGAGCTTTGTTGTTCTTCGTGGATTACCAACTTTGTCTCCGTAACAACAAATGCAGCTCGTTATCAGGAGATTTCGCTAAACCCGCAGAAATTGGCAGGCCAATGCGGTAAGCTAAAGTGCTGCTTGAATTTTGAGTTGGATGCCTATATCGATGCACAGAAAGATTTCCCGAAAACAAATGTGCCACTTGAAACACAGGATAATACTTACTACCATTTTAAAACGGATATATTTAAGCGGGCTATGACCTATTCCACCGATAAACATATCCCGGCAAATTTAGTAGAATTGTCTGTGGATCGGGTTAAAGAGGTGATTCGACTAAACCGTACTGGTAAAAAAGCAGCCGTGTTGGTAGATGAAAAAGCGGTTGCCAAACATGAAGCCGTAGCACTGGATTATCAGAATGTGGTTGGGGAGGATAGTATATCGCGTTTCGATGATCCCAAAAAACAAAGCGGAAACAGAAACCGGAAAAAAAGAAGAAGAAAACCAACAAACAGAGGTAATTCGGGAGGTAATGCTAAAAAATAGAGTTTTTGTAATCGTTTGTGTTTTCGTCTTGGCTGTTGTTCTGGTTGCCTGCGGTCCCATTGTGGTTTACAAAGGTGCTGTGGAGGTGCCTCAAAATGGCTGGCATAAAGATACAGTAGCCGTTTTCAGGAGTGAGGTGGCAAACCTGGAAGAGACCTGCCACCTACTATTGGAGGTTGAAAATACAGATACATACAGTTATAATAATATTTGGTTTTTTGTGGATGCCGTTTCTCCCGGAGGTTACGTGCAACGCGATACTTTAGATTGCAGATTGGCAAATGATACCGGAGACTGGTTCGGTAAGAGCAATTGGGGAAGTGATGCTTTCAAAAGTGTACACCCCTATAAACTAAATATTCGATTTCCTGAAAAAGGTACATACAAATATTATGTGGTTCAGGGAATGCGGGACACGTTGCTGACGGGTATTACTAGTGTTGGAATTAAAATAATAGAAGCGAATTAAAGTCGGCAGTCAACAGTTGGCATTCCTCGGTCCTTTGGCTGAATGATAGCGAACTGCTGACCGTGAGCTGCTGACAGTAGAATAAATAACAGTGGGTAAAAATAAGTTATATAAGTTTGCCAAATTGGAGACTTATCATCATGTTTTTCAGGCTTCGTTTGATGAGCCTACCAGAGAAGACTTCCACATGAAAGGCAAGTGGAAGCAAGAATTCTTCAAGAATGAGAATCCATTGGTTTTGGAGTTAGGTTGCGGTAAAGGTGAATATACCGTTGGGCTGGGAGAATTGTATCCCGAAAAGAATTTCATAGGTATGGATATTAAAGGGGCCAGGATCTATACGGGTGCCACCCAGGCTTTGCAAAAGGAAATGAACAACGTAGCCTTTATTCGTGCAAAGATTGAATTAATAACATCTTTTTTTGCAGAAGGGGAAGTAGATGAGGTTTGGATTACTTTTCCCGATCCACAAATGAAAAAAACCAGAAAACGGTTAACATCAACCCGTTTCCTCGATTTTTATCGCAAAATATTAAAGCCGGACGGAATTCTGCATTTAAAAACGGACAGTAACTTTTTATATACCTATACCGATGCAGTGGTTAAGGAAAACAAACTACCCACGGCAATAAATACATTCGATTTATACAATAGCCAAGTGGTAGATAAGGTTTTAGCTATTAAAACATATTACGAATCACAATTCTACGAACAAGGCATTCCAATCAAATATATCAAATTCACCATTCCTCAAGATGTTGAATTGATAGAACCGGATATTGAAATTGAGTTTGATGAATACCGAAGTTATAATCGGGGTGCTAAAATGCCGGAAAATACTAGATCATAATTGTTGATTTAATTATATTTTCATGGAAGCGGATTTTTATCAACAGGTATTTCAAGTGGTTAAGCTTATCCCACATGGTAGGGTAACTTCGTATGGAGCGATTGCCAGGTATCTGGGTACAGCCCGTGCCAGCAGAATAGTGGGGTGGGCTTTAAATAATTGCGGTTCGAGTGGTGAGTATATTCCCGCGCATCGGGTTTTAAACAGAAACGGTATGTTAACGGGTAAAGCTGCTTTTCGCGGGGATAATGTCATGCAGGAACTTTTGGAAAGCGAAGGTATAATAGTAGTTGACGATAAAGTCAAAGATTTTAAAAAGCACTTTTGGGATCCGATGGAGCTGGATAAGGAATTATAGCCATCAGCCAATTGGCGTTGCTACAAAAAAGTAAACAATTTATCTAAGACTGATAGAAAAATGCTTTTCTATGGACCACAAGTTCTATATAACCTGCGTTTTATGGGACTTTAATTTATATCGGATATTTAAGCTTTGACTGACAAAAACACCCAATTTGACTAAAATCTTATCTTTTGCTTGTTTTCCTATTGGGCGTTTGTTTTCGTTAATTAACGAATTCGTTAAATCGTTAATTCTTTATATGCATTTACCTCTATGTTGACTTATTTAGTAAGTAAGTCTCGACCTTTCTTATTTCAATTAACGCTGTTCAAAATTTCTTTTACCTAACCGAAAGCCTCTGGTGGCTTAGGTAACGCTGTTCAAAATTTCCGATTAGTAAATATTCTCTTTTACTGTAACTAAGTCTTGACCCTCATGGTTCTGCGATTGCTGAGACTTTTTTACCTTAGGTCTTTGTTAAACTCAATTAGAGCTTTTTCAATCAAGTCTTCAAAAGCTTTATTAACGTTAGTACCAGTATAAACCGCTTTGGGTTCATAAAACTCAGTTAAATTGTAGCTCCTTGTAATCTCAGATGACGATATGTTAATAGATAAATAAACTGCCATTTCAGTGCCCCAAGTTCTTGCAGCAATCTCCGAGTAAAAGTCTCTAACTGTGATTGTGATATCTAGGTTAGTCGTCTTTGAAAACTTTTGAATCAACAACTCATCTAAATATGCTTTTAAAGGTTTCTTCACTACCAAATCACCAACTTTTTTCCCTGTTGGATATAAGGTTCCTAAACTAGTATTGAGGTGATCTTTGATAAATATTTGAGTGATTCTAAATTTAGCGTTTGGTACATTGATACCGTCTCTAATCTTAAACCGCATCTGATACTTCTTTCGTCTCGGAACTGATTCAATTTCTTGTAGAGATACTTGACTCCCTAGTTTGTTACCATAAAAATTTCGATAGAATGAACTGAGTACTAAATGGGTAAGAAACCTGGGGCTGTGGATAGAATCTTGAGGAATCTTCTCGAATAAAGAAGGCCCTCCAAGAACTCCCCACTTTCTTCGAATATATCTACCTACTTCAAATTCGTGTTGTTCAATGAACTCACTTTCACTAACAGGGTTCAGCTCTTCAAATTGTTTTTGAAAATAAACGCTATCTAGGTCATTAATGGCTTGTTCCATAGAGTTTGGTCCTAATGCGTCTGATCCCCATATGATTATTACAACCTGTGAATAACAATAATTTGTTATAGTTAGGCTTAAGAATATAAAAAGTATCTTCAGAGTATTCATGCATGAATTTTAATCTGATTTATAATTTCTATTATATTTCCACACGATATTTCATGTATAAAGTCTATTTATCATTAGATTATAAACGTCTGACACTATAAAAATAACTAATAGTTCTTTCAATCCGTCAAGATAATTTAGTTATCTCTCATATGCGTTTTGTGGAACTAAGGTGAATATTTACTTGATCTGATATTCAATAGTTCCATCTATTTTTTTTGCAATGCTTTCCATATGAATCCAAGCATTTTTAAACAAAGAACCTTTCATTCCTCTATTAGTAACTTTGCTCCATGAGTCGTCGGAAATACCTCCAAGCGATATGGTGCCAATTGTACAAAGTCCTGTAATCTTTATTATTGTTGTGGAATCTTTCTGTCTGATGGAGCACATGAGTTTTATCTGCCCCCCGTTGATGCTATGAGGTTTTGTTTGTATTATACCAGCATCTTTTTCTAGCAACTGAAACTCATAACCTTCGTCAACTAGAAAAGGTAGTGTTGACTTATATAAATCAAGATGGGATTTATCTGTTTTTACAATAATTCCATTTGCTTTTTTAGGTGCATCCTGGGAAAATAAAAGTTTCGGAGTGAATAATACTGTAAAAACAAGGATAGTTAGTATTTGCTTCATGTTTAAAGGTTTTAATTGATTAAAGATAAAAATATATTTGAACCAACTCGAAGTATAGTTATGGAATGTTTTTGAGTTAAAATCATTCCCTGAATTTTAAATATGAACTATAAAAAAGCAAAAGCCACATCTTTTAGCGACATGGCTTTTGTATATTATTCATTTATAACTGAATAATTATTCATTAAATCAATTTACAGGTAAAGCCTAATATATCCCCTTTTAAAATTTGGAAATAATTCTTTAAACGTTGTTATGGAAATGAAATCCTTATCCGATTTTATATGATTACTAAGATAAGTACACTTATTATTCAAGTCCGATGCATCATCTATATCTGAAATTAGTAAAAGATGTCCTCCTTCTAAATTTATTTCAACACCGGGAAGAACTGTTATATCTAATTCTTCTTTTATTAAGAAAAATTGCTCTAGGCAAATACGTTATGATTTGTAATGGCAATACAATCAAGCGATAGTTTTTGTACATACTCTTTAAGCTTAAGTATATCAAATTCAAAATAAGAATCACTAATTGTCGAAACAGTATGTATGTGTAAATCTATTTTTTTCATTGATTAGTTTTTAATATTACCTCTTTATTCATTATTACCTCTATTGCATTAAGTAAATGACTTCTGCTTTTGTTAAGCAACTTTAGATAACACATTCTTTTTCCCACCTACTCGACCTCGTTCTCTAGTCTCTTGCCCAACGTTTTCTTCTATTGATTCCATTTCAAATTCTGCTTTACACATTTTGCTTTTTGGCTATTCGATTTGTTTTTCAAACTCCTCAATAGCCAGGTGCATCTTAGAAAAAGGGAAATACTCTCCAACACCCCCTTTGTTATATTTCTTTAATCCTTTAGAAGCATTGCCAATAGCATTATTCAAACCTTCTTCATTAATAAGCTGTTTGAACCACTTATCTTTTTTAAGAAATGTTTTCTTCTTTGAATAATCTACTATATGTGTCTTTAGATCTTTAACAACTTCATCGCAGTTAACAAACTCCTTTGTTGTGTAATTGAAGTGTAATAAAAACCAGTATTCTATACTTGGCATACTATCACAGATGAGCACTTCTTCAACATCTTTATACTTAGACACAAACCTTTCGAATTCTACCTTTTTACCTTGATTGACTATGGTGTCATAATCTGTAAGGAAAGTAATGTGGTCGCAACCTCCGGAAAGGAGTTCATCTATTATCCCTTCAGCATTTTCTATTCCAATATCTGCAAACAACGAAGGTCGAATGCTAAAGCGATACCCTTTATGTTTTTTTAAATGACTTAAATACCACTGCTCCGTTATGCCCTCTCCAAGAACGGCATATTTTAAATTAAAACGTCTCTCTCTTCTAATCCTTCCCATAGTATTATAATTCAGGTACTCCTCCAAACTTGCCTATTTTGTAGGCGTTGAAATAGGATAGCTCTTTTCTAAAATTGAAATCTGACAATGAGAACAGATCCGATGACCCATTTTCTAGTTTCTCAGTAAACCAGATAGCATCCTTTCTTAATATGTCTTTTTCGTTTAGGAGCGACATGTTATGTGTTGTAAATAATAATTGAGCTTTACCTGATCGGTTTAAAAACTCTTTCAAGAAATGTATTACTAACAATGGATGCAAAGCCGAGCCGATTTCATCTATCGGCATAAAAGCATTATTTTCGATAGTATGGTAAAATGGAGCAGAAAGACCATAATACCTTAGAGTACCTTTTGATTGTCTTGAATCTGGTAGGGAATAATACTCTTCCTTTTCTCCTCTTACTACCCTATGTGTAAACAAGGTCTCGTCATAATGAATAGCTTTTTCCTTGCGGATCTTAGCCTTTTCTTCTTCTGAAAATGGGGCATTATCTAATGCTTCTAAAATAATATCGGGTACCTTTCTTAATCTATCCTTAAAAAATACATCAGTAATATTAAAGTCTGCTTCTTTTAAAAACTTTAATGTATGAGCTTTAACATTTTCATCATTCTTAACTGCATCATCAGAAAAGTCAGTTAAGTCTGTATATGGATTGATAGAATCCAGATATTGATTTTCAAGCCAATCATTAACCAGTTCTAATTCAGGAATAGAAATATTAACTTGTCGGTAAGCAGCAATAGCTGAGCTGTTTTTTAATGTTTTAAGCTGAATAGCCTCTACTGCTTGTTCCGATATTTTAATCTTAGATCCAAATTCTATTACCGATATCTTCTTTTCTTCATCGTAGATTCTGTTGAAAAGAATAGCAGGTTGTGTACCTGGGTAAAAAGATAGTTTCTCCTCAAGAACAACACTTTCATTTATAAGTAATTGATATTTGTGTTTTATGTCGTTGGCATAAAAAACCAATTCAAATTCTCCAGGTTCATTTCTGGTTTCATCAAACATAAAGGGAACAAAAGGTGTTCCTGAGCTTTTCTCTTCCTTGATGCTATGGGTAAAATCATTAAGAAACTGAAAAGCATTAATCAAATTACTTTTCCCGGAAGCATTTGCCCCATATATCATTGCCATTTTCAAAAGGCGTGTTCCATCTGCCTGTTCTGCTACGTAATAATCTTCAAGAGTTTTATCTGCTGTAGCCTCAAAACTGAATAGAACCTCGTCTTTAAACGATAGGAAATTCTTTATTCTTAGCTCTTGTATCATCTCTTTTTGTGTTTATTGCATTTTACTTACAAATATCAAAAAAAGAAAAATAGAAAACAAGTGTATTGTACAATAATGTAATATTATTGCATTATTAATAAAAAC
>NZ_JBNGOS010000020.1:0-118907 GCF_050589685.1 Saccharicrinis sp. 156 | reverse complement strand
GCAACCCATAGTTGATATTATCTTAAAAACTTTTAACCGATAATAAATTCTGTTTTTGACCTTTTTATTATATTTGACAGAATCGTCTAAACAATACATTTCTAATGAAGAGCGCAGAGTTTGGGGCTTTTGTAAAAGCCATACGTGAAGAAAAAGGATTGCCACAACGGAAAGTGGCACATGCCATTGATGTGGACACCAGTACTTTATCTAAGATGGAATTGGGTGATAGGCAAATCTCGATAACAATGGTAAAACCTTTGGCAGAAATATTGGAACATGACTTTAAGGATTTACAGATAAGGTATATCGCTGAGAAAATTAAAACGGACTTTAAGGAGCAGCCATTTTTGAAAGAGGCACTGGAAATGGTTATTGAAACGTCCTTTACTAAATAATTAATAATACTTAACAATGATTATTTAGAACAGGTAAGTTCAACAAGACAAATAAGAAAAATAGACACTACGCGTTAAAAGATTTAACAAAAATATGACAAAAAATAAAATAACACTCTCCCAATTAGAGCAATATCTATCAAAAGCAGCCTGGATTTTAAAAGGCCCGGTAGATGCTTCCGATTTCAAAGTATACATTTTTCCTTTATTATTTTTCAAAAGGTTATCTGATGTTTACGATGAAGAATACCAGCAAGCGATGGAAGAATCAGAGGGAGATGTTGAATATGCGTCTCTACCGGAGTTTCACCGTTTTGAAATACCGGAAGGATGTCATTGGAAAGATGTGCGAGAAACAACTACAAACGTTGGTCTAGCAATCGAGAAAGCATTACGTGGAATCGAACAAGCCAACCAGGAATTGTTATATGGTATTTTTGGCGATGCACAATGGAGTAATAAGAATAAATTGTCGGACCGCTTATTGATTGATTTGATAGAGCATTTTTCACAATATATTTTGGCAAATTCAATGGTTGACCCTGATTTGTTAGGTAATGCCTACGAATATCTAATCAAGCATTTTGCTGATTTAACCAATAAAAAAGCTGGGGAATTCTATACGCCACGTTCTGTAGTGCGTTTGTTAGGACTCATTCTCGACCCGCACGAAGGAGAAAGCATATATGACCCTGCTTGTGGTACTGGAGGAATGCTGTTGGAGTGTATTCAACACCTAAAAGAAAATAACGAAGACGATCGTACCCTCAGACTGTATGGTCAGGAGCGAAATCTGACATCCAGTTCTATTGCACGTATGAACATGTTTTTGCATGGCATTGAGGATTTTCAGATTTTCCGTGGTGACACATTACGTTCTCCAGCATTTTTTGCAGCAGATGGACTAAAAACTTTTGATTGTGTGATTGCCAATCCACCTTTCTCGTTAAAAGATTGGGGTGCTGATATGTGGGTTAATGATCCTTATGGACGAAACATTGCCGGAGTACCACCAAAAGGTAATGGTGATATGGCTTGGGTGCAGCACATGATTAAATCGATGAATAGTACTGGACGTATGACGGTGGTATTACCTCATGGAGCGTTATTTCGTAAAGCTGCCGAAGGTAAAATTCGTAAAGCATTATTGGAGCAAGATTTACTTGAAGCTGTGATTGGTTTAGGACCAAATATCTTTTATGGTACTCAACTTGCTGCCTGTGTCATGGTGTTTAAGCTAAATAAAGCTGTAGATAAAAAAGGCAAGGTATTGTTTATTGATGCGGCCAACCAGGTACGTGTGGGCCGGGCTCAAAATTTCCTGGAACCTAATCATGTTCAACAAATATTTGATTGGTATTCTGATTATAATGATGTTGAAAATCATGTTAAAATTGCTACTCTGGATGATATCAAAGAAAATGATTATAACCTGAATATTCCATTGTATGTAGAGAAGATTATTGAAGACAACCTACCATCTGTGGAAGAGGCCATGATAGATTTAAAAGGTGCATGGGAGGAGAGTTTATTAGCAGAAGAGAAGTTTAAAGTAATACTTGAAAAGTTCACCACGGATAACACAGATTAACACAGATATTAATCTGAGAAAATTAGTGATAATCTGTGGTAAAATATAAGCAATGGAACTAAACGATATATCATACAAAATAATAGGATGTGTTTATAAAGTTCATTCTGAACTTGGCCCCGGATTACTTGAATCGACTTACGAAGTATGCCTGGAGCATGAATTACTTAAGGAAGGACTAAAAGTGGAACGGCAAAAAGCATTACCAGTAATTTATGATGGTATAAAATTAGATGCCGGTTACAGAATAGATTTATTAATTGAAGACCAAATTATATTGGAACTAAAATCGATTGATGAGATTGCACCTATACATAAAGCTCAATTAATGACCTATTTAAAATTATCTGAATTAAAATTAGGGTTGTTGCTCAATTTCAATGTTAAGGATATGAAAAAAGGAATAAACAGAATTATAATGTAAAAAAGGTTCACCACAGATAAGTAATCAGTGAAAATCTGTGTTTATCCGTGGTGCAAAATATAATTACAATGACCCAACAACAATTAGAAAAATATCTCTGGGGAGCAGCAACGGCCCTTCGTGGTACCATTGATGCCGGAGACTACAAACAATATATCTTCCCTCTCCTATTCTTTAAGCGCATATGCGATGTGTACGACGAAGAGTTTGAAAAGGCTTTGGAGGAGAGCGATGGTGACATGGAATATGCAGCATTCGCCGAAAACCACCACTTTGTAGTACCTGAAGAAGCGCATTGGAACAAAGTTCGCGAAACCACTACAAATGTAGGCATGGCCCTGCAAAATGCCATGCGTGAGATTGAAAAGGCAAATCCAGATACTCTGTATGGTATTTTTGGCGACGCCAGTTGGACCAACAAAGACCGACTTAGTGATGAAACCTTAACCAACTTGGTTGAGCATTACTCACAACATAAACTAAGCCTAAGTAATGTTGCCGATGATAAACTCGGTAACGCCTATGAGTACTTAATTAAAGAATTTGCCGATGATAGTGGACATACAGCAGCAGAATTTTATACCAACCGCACGGTGGTTAAACTAATGACGCTGATTATGGATCCACAACCAGGTGAAAGTGTGTATGACCCCACATGTGGTTCCGGTGGCTTACTGTTGAACTGTGCTTTGCATTTAAAGGACGAAGGCAAAGAGTATCGCACTTTAAAACTTTATGGTCAAGAAATTAACTTGATTACTTCTGCCATTGCCCGTATGAATATGTTTATGCATGGGATTGAGGAATTTAGCATTGTGCGAGGAGATACCTTGGCTCAGCCTGCTTTTTTAGAAAACGATGAATTAAAAAAGTTCAACGTAATTCTGGCCAATCCACCTTACAGTATAAAAGCCTGGGACCAGAAAGCATTTACCAACGACCCTTATGGTCGCAACTTATGGGGGGTACCACCTCAAGGTTGTGCTGATTATGCCTTTCAGCAACACATTCAAAAGAGTTTAGATGACAACAATGGGCGTTCCGTTTCACTTTGGCCACACGGAATATTATTTAGAGATAGTGAAGCCGAAATGCGTCGAAAAATGATTGAAAACGATTTGGTAGAATGTGTTATTGGACTAGGACCAAACTTGTTTTACAACTCCCCAATGGAAGCTTGCTTGCTAATTACAAACAATAATAAACCTGCAGATAGAAAGGGAAAAGTTTTAATTGTTAATGCTTTAAAAGAAGTAAAGCAAGAAAAGAATATTGCCTTTTTAGAAGAGAAACACATTAACAAAATCTTTAACATATATAAGTGTTTTGAGGATGAAACTGATTTCTGTAAAGTAGTTCCTGTAGATGAAATCCTTGGAAATAAGGGAAGTTTGAATATCGCACAATATGTAAGTAATGTAAATGGTAATACGCACAGAATAACATTGGAAGAAGCCATTACGGACTGGGAAACAGAATCAGAGAAGTTAAAAATGAGTATGAATCATTTATTTCAAATCTTGAATTAATATGGAAGTAGTTATGCAAAATTTAGATTTGAAAAACATCGATAAAGCATCTTGGCAAACATTTCGTTTTGAGGAAATAGCTGAGAAAATATCAAAAACCGTTAAACCAGAAGAAGCCGATGTGGATATTTATGTCGGTCTTGAGCATTTGGATGCCGAAGATATTCATATCAAACGACATGGTGTACCATCTGATGTAAAGGGAGGTAAACTAAGATGTTATCCTGGAGACATAATTTTTGGAAAAAGAAGAGCCTATCAGCGTAAAGCAGCCATTGTTGACTTTGATGGAATTTGTTCCGCCCATGCCTTTGTATTTAGAGCTAATCCAGATGTTATAGAGCCAGAACTTTTTCCATTCTTTTTACATTCTGACCAGTTTATGCATCGCATGGTGGATATTTCTGTTGGTGGACTTTCTCCAACTATTAACTGGAGTGACCTTAAGCATCAAGAATTCCTTCTCCCACCCAAAGACCAACAAAAACAACTGGCCAAACTCCTTTGGGCCATGGATGATGTGATTGAGAAGGAAAAGGAGGTGTTGGAGAGATTGAATAGCTTTAAGTTATCTCAGCTTAAAGAAGTTTTCAATAGAGACAAATGTGACAAAGTGAAGGTAGGAGATATTTCGGAAAACATTGATAATAGAAGAATTCCTATTAAACAAAGCGACAGAAAGAAAGGAAGTTACCCTTATTATGGTGCTAGTGGAATAGTTGATTATATTGATGATTTTATTTTTGATGAACCGATTTTACTTATTTCAGAGGATGGTGAAAACTTGGATAGTAGGAAACTACCGATATCATATGAAGTTGATAACAAATGTTGGGTTAACAATCATGCTCATGTATTAAGCATTAATCAAACTAGTCGATACTTAGTAAAGGAGTATTTTAATTTTTCAGATATAAGTGATTTTATTACAGGAGGAACAAGACCAAAAATTACAAAAGGTATGTTAACGGATATGCCAATTTATATACCAAAAGAGAGTTTTCTCGTTGAATCTGAGGATAAATTGAAAGCTATTGATAAAGCGATATATTCATCCGATTCCAAAATAGCCAGTTCAAAAGCCTTACAAAAGAGTTTAATCAATCAGATATTTTAGAAGTGCGTGAATTAACCTAA
This sequence comes from Saccharicrinis sp. 156, assembly GCF_050589685.1. Classification (NCBI taxonomy): domain Bacteria; kingdom Pseudomonadati; phylum Bacteroidota; class Bacteroidia; order Marinilabiliales; family Marinilabiliaceae; genus Saccharicrinis; species Saccharicrinis sp. 156. The sequence continues at coordinate 113,828 of NZ_JBNGOS010000020.1, read as the reverse complement.
ATAATACCAAACGATGAGTGCCGAATTTTTAACCGAAATACAAACCGAAACCCAAAAGCAGAGCGATTCTATGCCTGCCAAGCGGTTAATGGATAAATTATTGCCTATTGCTAGTAAGCAAAACGAAATGGCACGCAGGTGGTTTTGGGAATTGCTTCAGAATGCAAGCGATTACAATGAGCATGTGCATGTGCGTTTAACGCTTAATAATAATCAACTCATATTTTCCCATTCTGGTAATCCGTTTCGTACTAGTGATGTATTAAATGTTATTGCGCCTGATTCTGGCAAAGATGGAGGTGAGTTGGAGTGCAGGGACAATATTGGAAAATTCGGTTCGGGTTTAATTTCCACTCACGTTTTGTCCAGTTTAATCACCGTAGAGGGTGTTGTGCAAGCCAAAGATAATAGTATGTACTATGGTTTCAAGGTCAATCTCGACCGTAGCCAAGCGCAAAGAAAAGATTTCCTGATAGAGTCAATAAAAAAGACCAGAGAAGAGTTTGAGAGAAACTATGTGCCAGTAGAATATAAAAAAGGAACTTTTAAAACACAATTTGTTTATCACCTAAATCGTCCCTTTAGCGAAATAGATGGGGAAGCTATTGCCATTACAGGTATTAAGCATATTATTGAAATACTACCCTATACCTTGTGTTTTATGCCCAAGATATTGTCTGTTGAAATAGTAAATCAATCAGATAAGTTTGATCATTTTTCCACCTATAAAATGGAGCGTGGAAATGTCAGTGGTGATCAAATAAAATTTAAAAAAATAGTTGATAAAGAAAGTGTAGATGTTAATATGTTGCTTCTTACACATGGAGATGCAAGTACGGCAGTTCAAATATCAGCCAATAAGCTCGTGTCTTATCCACGCAAAATTGCAAAACTCTTTTGTGGTTTGCCACTTACAGGTACCGAACAAGTAGGTTTGCCTATTATTGTAAACAGTTTGGAGTTCAACCCAGGTGCAGAGCGTGATGCCATAGAACTTAGTCCTCGGGATACCAAAAATCAGAAAATATTACTTGATGCAGCCGAATTGTATAAAAAACTACTGGATCGATTAATTGAACTGAAGGTTGAAGATTTGTATCATATTTCACGCATCCGCACAAAATATGAAGGTGTAGAGGCCAGTAAAATTTGGTTTAAAAATTACCCGATCAAGCTATTTGTTCGTCACCTACAAAAAGCACAGGTGGTAAAAAATGGAAGAGGTGAACTTATCACTTTGTCAGAAACGAAAATACCTGCAATTGATAAAGAATATATCGATGATTTTTATGAGGTGGCAAGTTTGTTTGCCTACCATAAAACTCCCTGCAGAGCATCCTTTAAACCATGGCTCGATATTATCGATTTTAATTTATTTGCGAATACAAAATACGAGTTCCAAAGCTTCTTGAGCGAAGTGGTTCAAACCAAAGAATTAGCGTCTTTTGTGCTTTTCGATAAACAGGATACAACACGATGGCTTCAGCAAATACTATCTTTACTTACAGATATTGATGATAATCTGCTAAATAAGTACGAGTTATTCCCGAACCAAAAGGGCAGATTGATGGCGAAAAGCGATATTGATTATCAACAGGGTTTTATGCCTGATTTAATGGCTATTAATAATGAAGTCAATAGCGAGTGTATAGAAGAGATTCTATTGCACGACGACTTTAAAATGTTGGAGCCTTATTTGGGTGCAAGCAAGCTTCGCGATATGAGTTACCTGTGTAAACGCATTGACGATGGTTTAAAACAATTATATAAAAAACACGATGGTGATCCTGCACCATTTGTAACACCGCTTCGTAAGCTGTTTAGTTGGTATAATACTTCGCTTTTACCTGAAAAAGAACGGAAAGAGCTTTTTGTTTGGTTTAGTGCTAAAAGAGCAACACTGTTCCTGGAAACCTTTAGTGAACAAGAACGCGATTTGGCCTTAAATATTGCACAAAGTGGTAAAATGCAAGCCTTGGCTCGTTTAGCCAATTCTGATATTTCAATGGCACAACTTTCATCTCTTGCCGATAAAGTTCACTTAATTGATAAAATTTTACTTGCCTTGCAGGAAGAGGTCGATGACCATACACATGCGAGTGAAGCTACTGGTGACCTGGGCGAGGAATTGATTTATAAGGATCTTCAAAAGCAGTTTCCAAGCTATCAGGGATACAAAGTTATTTAGTCAAGTAAGGAGCTGAACGAAGCACGTTTTGATTTTGAAGTTCTAAAGAATGACGAAACCCTTTGGTATGTCGATGCTAAAACAACCGTTCGTGGTATGCATAATGCAGATTCTATTCCCTTCTTCATGAGAAATGCACAGTGGGATTTCCTGCAAACCAAAGAAGCAAAAGAAAAGTATTTAATCGCCAGAGTATTTCTGGGAAGTGAGACATCAAACATTAAGTATATTAATATTAACACTAAAGAGAATATAAAATGAGGACAGTATCAGGAGCTATCGAAGGTATTCATTTTAAAGACAATATTTGTGTTTACATAAAACACAAAAAAGAGATTGAATATGATGCTGATATAGAAGGAGCATTGAATATAGCAAAAGAAGCGATTGAGGAATGGGAAAACAAAATAAGAAAAAGCTGTATTGTTTATAGAGACTATAAGGAATATAATTATTACACTACAGAAGGTCAGTTGTTTGGAGGTCGAGTGTTAGTCAAGTGTCTGGACCGGAATAATTCTATAACGATTGATGGTTTACAAGTTTATTCAATGCAGCATGGTGAAGTTACTGATGAATTTTCATTTGAAGAAGCCACAGCTATTTTAAATGCAATGGCGACATATGGTGTTGATGGCTTTCTGAAAAATTACAGGGAGAACTTGCAAGAGTGGCGTACCTATTATACAGAACAACTTGAAGGAGAAGAGTTAGTTACCGATGCTTCAGAGAGTGATGAAATAAATGAAAAAGTACTCAAGCTAAAAAATACAATAAAAACCATTTCAAGTATCGTATATGCTTTACTCATGCATATGACACTTAGCATTGAGAATGAGGTGATACAAAATATTTATAACCAGATTATTGCTGAATTTGCTTAATGATGCTTCAATATTATGAATTGAAGATCCATATATTGAGGAAATAATTTCATTTAATCATCCATCAATAATTTACCCTTTGGGCAAGATATTTCAACTAGAATTTTGAAGAGCTATGAATACTTATTACCAGTCAGATACCCGCTGGGAGCTATACAACATCAAAGACAAAGAAGATTATTGCTCTAAGATGCTTGTAAAAGGTCGCTTTCATGATCAAGTACCCGATGACATAAAAGATGCCTGGAAAACGGTGGAGTATTTGCTTGCGCATTCATTCTATCACTGGCAGATGTACGATGAGGGCTTTAAAAAGGCTTTGTTAATTATTGAAATGGCGGTTAAGCTCAGAGCAAAGGAGTTAGGTATGTCGTTAAAAACAGAACCCAACAAAAAGGGCAAGGTATTCGATCATAAATTGGTCAATATTATTAATAAAGTTTTTGTTGGAGAGCACTACTTGTTTCTTAAAAACGATATTGATAGGGCACGCAAACTTAGAAACCACCAGGTACATTCCGATAGCAATACCTACATGGGTGGCATGGGTAATATTAAAAGTAACCTAATGCTTGCTGTTAATGTACTGAATACCATTTTTCAAAGTAATGAACACCAGATTGCCCTATATCAAAAGAGCATTGATATAGCCGATTCTTTGAGAGGTTTTAAAAATGAACTTCTGGTTCTAGAATATAGTAAACCTAGCATACTCATTGACCAGGTACTGGATTTTAAATTAATGAATAACAAACTATATCTATTTCTTAATCCGTTACGGAATAACATCAAAGAAATTTTAGCGCATCATTACAGCCTTTACCCCGAAACCATTTGCTTATCTGAATATGAAATTAATTCAAAAGAAATTAGAGGAATATCAGAAGAAGGTTGTCAGGTTAGAATTTATAAAACAAGTAAAGCAGGAAACCTTAGTACACATCAAGCTTATCTATCACATATTGAAAACAGTGATAGAAGTGATTGGGAGATATGTGTACTTGGATTAAAACAAAATACATCTTGGAAGATCGTTGAGTTGGAATATGAAAATATGAGCAAATCTGCGTAATCTGTCGTGAAATAAATACAATATTCCATATTCCAATACAGAATATAACGCTTTAAAAAATTGTATATCAACTAAAAAACACATAATATTGCATATTCGAATATGGAATAAATGAATAGCAAACAACAAATAATGAGTCCGCACGATATTGTAATTCTACTTAAAATAGTAAGTTACGGTAATCAACCTTGGCTCCAAAAACCACTGGCAGAGGCTTTGGGCATTAGTCAATCAGAAATAAGTAAATCCCTAAACCGCTCTAAATACGCTGGCTTTTTAGCGCCTAACGGCAAAACGGTGATGAGAATGGCCTTGTTGGATTTTTTACAGTATGGCATACGCTATGTCTTTCCCATTAAACCGGGTGCAGTGGTTCGTGGTGTTCCTACTTCACATTCAGCTAGTCCGTTAAAAGAAGAAATTCAAAGCTCAGAAGCCTATGTATGGCCTTACGGCAAAGGTGTTGTTCGTGGGCATAGCATTTTGCCATTATACCCTTCGGTACCCGAAGCTGCTTTAAAAGATGCAAAACTATATGAACTACTGGCTTTGGTAGATGCCTTACGTGTAGGTAGAGCAAGAGAAAAAGAGTTGGCCATTAAAGAATTAAAAAAACGCTTGGAACTTGGAGAATAGGACCATCAATATTGCTGTAGTGGCCGAAGTAGCCGAAGCACTCAAACACATTAAGCAAGACATGGTGTTTGTAGGTGGTGCCGTGGTGAGTTTATATACCGATGATCCCGCTGCTGATGAAATTCGGCCTACACAAGATATTGATATGGCTTTAAATATTCTCAGCCTTAGTCACTGGGAAAAGGTGCAAACACAATTGGGAACGCTCGGTTTTCATCCCGACCCTTTTGGCCATGCCATTTGCAGTTATAAGTACAAAGACATCCCGGTTGATATCATGGCTACTGAAGATGGTCCACTAGGCCCGGCCAACCCTTGGTACAAAATAGGTTTTGAAAATTTGTGGACCTCAAAAGCCAAAGACCAAGAAATAAAAATACTCTCTGCACCTTGTTACTTGGCTACCAAATTTGAGGCATTCAATGATAGAGGTTCAGATTACCGTATCAGTCATGACATAGAAGATATTATTTATGTTATAGACAATCGGATAGCCATAGTAGAAGAAATTGTAAACGAAGACCTACGCATTGCTAATTTCATAAAAGACCAATTACAAAACATCACCAATAAAGGCTTGATGCAAGAAGTTTTAATGGCACACATTCATCCGTTAATGTTGGAAGAAAGATTGCCAATTGTAGAAGAAAAAATCACCCAAATACTTAATAAAAACTATGGCTTTCAACGAACTAAATAGCGTAGAATATTATATCATAAATAAGTTAAGTGGTATAAACCTTAATGCACCTGGGCAGGTTGCCGAGCCTCAAAATAATTATGGTGTAGGTTGGCAGTATATAGCACCTCAAGATTTAAATCGTAGTGTAAATGAAGTGTTATTAGAGGCAGAATTAAAAGATGCCTTAGTTCGTTTGAATCCAGAAATTTCAGCCAACCCAGAATTAGCTGATGAAGTTATTTATAAGCTACGAGCCGTTCTGATTGCTGTAAACCAGGTTGGTTTGGTAAAAGCCAACGAGGAATTCTTTAAATGGATGTGTGGCGATAAAACCATGCCCTTTGGAGAGAATAATAGACATGTACCCATTAGGCTTATTGACTTTGATGATATTAAAAACAATTCATATATCGTTACCAATCAATTCCGGGTGCATCATCGCGAAACTAAAATACCTGATGTGGTATTATTTATCAACGGTATTTCGATAGTAGTCGGTGAAGCGAAAACACCCATTCGACCATCTATTAGCTGGTTAGATGGTGCACATGAAGTACATGATATTTATGAAAATGCCATTCCCCAGTTGTTCGTACCAAATATCTTGTCGTTTGCAACTGAAGGTAAAGAGTTGTTTTATGGTGCCATTCGTTGTCCTCTTGAATTTTGGGCACCCTGGCGATTGGAAAATGATGATGATGCACTGGCGAAAAAGCTCGGTTTAGGTGAAATAGGTAAAGAAATGGATGATTTATTAAGTCCTAAGCGTTTATTAGATATTCTGCTCAATTTTTCGCTGTTTACTACCAATAAAAAGAAGCAACGCATGAAAGTAATTCCTCGTTTTCAGCAATACGAGGGAGCAAATAAAATTGTACAACGAGTAGTTGAAGGAAGGATTAAAAAAGGACTCATATGGCATTTTCAAGGCTCAGGAAAATCCCTGTTAATGGTATTTGCTGCCCAAAAATTAAGGCGTAATCCTGAACTTAAAAGTCCAACCGTAATCGTTTTAGTAGATAGAACAGACCTCGACACTCAAATATCAGGTACTTTTAATGCTGCTGATATTCCAAATGTGGAAACCACCGATAGCATTAATGATTTGCAACTTATGTTGGAGAGGGATACTCGTAAGATTATCATCTCTATGATTCATAAATTCAAGGATGCCAAACCGAACATGAATACTCGAGAAAATATTATTGTATTAGTTGATGAAGCACACCGTACACAAGAAGGTGATTTAGGTCGTCAAATGCGGGCTTCGTTACCTAATGCGTTCTTATTTGGTTTAACCGGCACGCCTGTAAATAAAGCTGATAAAAATACATTTTGGGCCTTTGGTTCAGAAGAAGACGAAGGTGGGTATATGTCACGCTATACCTTTCAGGATTCCATACGCGATGAAGCTACACTGCCTTTACATTTTGAACCTCGTTTGGTGGATATTCATGTAGATAAGGAAACCATAGATAAAGCTTTTGAGGATTTTAAAGAAGAAGCGGCATTAAGTGATGAAGAAGCCGATAGTTTAAACATAAAGTCGGCAAAAATGGCTGCCTTTTTAAAATCGCCAGAACGAGTTGCTAAGATAGTTGAAGATATTGCCACACACTATAAAGAAAAGGTAGAACCACATGGTTTTAAGGGGATTATTGTTACTCCTGATCGTTTTGCATGCGTGCAATATAAAGAGGAGTTAGATAAATATTTCCCAACAGAAGCCAGCAAAGTAGTTATTTCAACTTCTGCCAATGATACATTAGAGTTCAAACAAAAATGGGCGGTTGATAAAAGTCAACAAGAAAAAATTGTAGATGAATTTAACGATGCGCAATGTGATTTAAAATTTATCATCGTTACAGCTAAACTTTTGACCGGGTTTGATGCTCCCATTTTACAGACCATGTATCTTGATAAATCTTTAAAAGACCATACTTTATTACAAGCGATATGTCGAACCAATCGTTTATACCCCAACAAGTCTTTTGGTCGAATAGTAGATTATTTTGGAATCTTTGACGATACAGCTAAAGCATTGGAGTTTGATGAGAAAACAATGAAACAGATTATCTCCAACCTTTCAGAATTAAGGGAAAAATTGCCGAATGCTATGAAAGATGCATTAAGTCATTTTAATGGTGTTGACAGAACGATTGAAGGATTTGAAGGATTGGAAGCTGCTCAAAACGCCATCAATACGGATGATAAAAAAGATGCCTTTGCCAAGGATTTTAAATTTCTGGCAAAATTGTGGGAATCATTATCTCCGGATAGGGTTCTTGATATATACCAGGTTGATTACAAATGGTTATCTCAGGTATTCGAGTCTGTGCGTCCGGCAACAGATGGTATTGGCAAACTACTTTGGTTTTCATTGGGGGCTCAAACCACAAAATTAATTCATGAAAATGTACATGTTGGAGATGTTCATCACCTGGAGGAATTCGTTTTAGATGCCGATGTAATTGAGGAAATATTTAATAATCCAGATCCAAAGAATGCTAAGAAGCTTGAAAAAATACTCATTAAGCGATTTAAGAAGCATGGTGATAATCCTAAATTTAAAAAACTAAGCGAACGCCTTGAAGAATTAAGGGATAAGGCAGAGAAGGGACTTGTTACTTCTATTGAGTTTGTTAAAGAACTTTGTAAAATAGCAAAAGAAACTGTTCAGGCTGAAAAAGAACTGGAACAAGAAATTCAAGAAAAATCACCTAAAGCTGCATTAACCGATTTGTTTTTGGAGCTTAAAAACGATCAAACCCCGGCAGTGGTTGAGCGTATTGTCAATGACATTGATTCTATTGTTCGTGTAGTGAATTTTCCGGGCTGGCAAACAACCACCTCCGGAGAAAGAGAAGTACAGAAATCATTACGTAAAGCACTATTGAAATACAAACTTCATAAAGACCAGTTATTATTCGATAGAGCTTATGCTTATATCAAGGAGTATTATTAAAAATAAATTACTATGGCAGGCAAATATACAATAACTACTGAAAGTGATGTTTTTGATTGGGATGTTAAAACAGGTGAATAGCATCATTATCCTAAACGCTATTTAAAGTATTTGGAAACGGGAAGCATACACGCTTTAAAAGAGATTAAAAGAATTCGCAGGCAGTTAATATTCAAGCGGAAAGAATGTGTAAGTCATTTGAGGTTACATATTTAAAGGATGTGGAATAAGTCTAGATAAACAATGGATAAATACTATTGTAACAGGAAACCAAGAAAATGTCCAAAGTGTGGCAGCTCGACAATTGCAAATATTCTCTATGGGATGCCTATCTGGGATGAAAGATTACAAGAAAAATTGGATACTAATAAAACGGTTCTTGGAGGTTGTGTAATTTGTGACGATGACCCAGAGTGGCATTGTACAAATTGCAATAGTGATATTATTAAAGTATTGAAATCAACGTAAGCATTCGCGCTCACACGTCAATAATGCTCAAACCATTTTGTTAATGTGAGACCTTCCAACATTGCGTAGAATCCATGGACAATTCCCGCTATTCTAAGATTTTTTCCAATTGTGCGGTAAAAGGTCCGCTAAAATCCCGTGTTAGCTCACATTAATTTGAAAAACGACAGGTAAAAATTCCATGTTAGCGAAGTATCTCAGTTGCAGGCCGCAGATTTCCCTCTTTCGTGAAAAGACAATTGTAAACAATAAAAAAGCCCGCCGTCGCAATAAACTGCTTTGGCGGGCGAAGGCGGAGAGAGGGGTAAATGAACCGCCACTCTAACACTGTTGTATATCAATAGTTTATATATATCCTCTTAAAACAAGCTACGATTTAGCTACAAAACTTAACTACGCCAAAAGCCTGTCAAAACCTACAATATTTCAGGTTCTAATCTACACCTTTTTATTGAAATTACAATACGATGTTTTTGTTCCATAGTGTGTTGTAAAAAATAGCCTAAAACCCTTCCGTATTAAGTCGCTGTGTTTAGCCATAACGATGGCTTTTGTATTAATTAATAATCATTAAAAAATGGAACAAAAGACAGAGCGATTTATTAAGAAGGTCGAAAATGCATTTGCATCAGGCAAGGTTAGTATTATCGAATTTGAAATTTTGATTAAAGAGTGGAGACAATTCATTTCAGTTCGGTGTTATGAAGAAGAAGATTCGAAACAAATCCACCGTAACTTGAATCATCTAAAACTGACAATGGATTGGTTTAGGAGGCGGTGCTATTCTGACAAAAACGAAGACCTATTGGAGTTCTTTCAAATTATGATTGACTATATTAGTGTTGAGTTGGAAAGCTTGAAACTTAACTCAGATGTCAGGAAAATAACAAGTGACATTGCAGGGACACCCGAAGATACGATGTCGTGGACTGCAAGCAAACGTGCCTTGATTGAGGTTATTTGTGCCCTGCATTTAGCCAATTGTATCAATGATGGAAATATCTCAATAAAGAAGATGGTTGTGCAATTTAGTAAGCTTTTTAAAATAAATTTGGATAACTATCATCCTGAAATAAGCAAGATGACTACACGCACACCTTTAAAAGACAAAGGATTGAGAGCATATTTTCTAAGTTCTCTAGTAAAAAGGTTTAATGAAAAAATGACCAATTTGAAATAAAAGTAGCACTACTTGAGACACAAGTTGCGCTCATAAAACTTTCCTTATTAACACTTTTGTGCTGAATTTAAAAACTCAGTACATGAACGTTGTAACAATTGAATCCGAAGCTTATAAAGCTCTTATTGAAAAAATAGATTCCCTTTCCAGGTTTGTAGAGTTAAATCAGCCATCGGTCAATCCAGAAGAAGCTTGGATTGATGGAGAAGATGTATGCACATACCTACGTATTAGCTCACGTACTTTACAAAGGTTGCGCAGTAGTGGCAAAATTGCTTATTCTTCTTTAGGAGGAAAAATCTATTATACAATTGCAGAAATTAAAAAGCTGTTGGAAAGCCGGAAGGTGCGCACTAGTGTAGAATCAGTAGATGAGCTTTGTGAGATGTATAAAAATCGCATTTCCAATCTTCAGGATAAAGGGACAAACAAGGGTAGTCTTTAATATCTAAAAATTCGTATTAATGATAGTTTACCTTTCAGGTATCAATATTGATAATGACGAACAAGATTTAGATAGGCTCAGATATAACCTGTTTGAACTGGGCTGCACAGTTATTACCCCGGAAGCAAAGGAACTTGAAAAACTCAATTATTCTGAAAACATAAGATTACGAATAAGTTTCATTCAAAGTAGTAGTACAATATACATGCTGCCTAATTGGAATGATAATGAAATATCTCGTATCGAGTTAACAGCTGCAATGGAAGACAGGAAACCTCTTTGCTTCTCTCCTGAAGACATAAGAGAATTAATAACCACCCTTGACAATTAGCAATGGTTTAAGGTAGGGCTGAACAAGGGCAGCTCTACCATTTAACTTAGTATTTAATGGATGCAAATAGAGTAATAGAACAAATAAATGGAGAAGTTTTAAATGTTGTATCAAATTTTATAGAACTAAAACGTGCTGGAACTAATTATATGGCTTGCTGTCCTTTTCACAATGAAAAGACAGCATCGTTAAGCGTTAACCCTGCAAAAGGGATATTTAAGTGTTTTGGTTGTGGTAAAGGCGGTAATGCCATCGAGTTTATCAAAGAACATGAAGGAGTTGAATTTAAACAGGCCGTTGAAATTGGAGCAAAGAAATTAGGAATAGGTTTTGAATGGCAAAAGAGTGCCAATTTTGATGAAGCCAAATTCAAGTACCAGGAAAGTCTTCATATTGCATGCGGTATTGTTGAACAGTTCTTTACGGAACAATTAAACCATAAAGATGTCCAAAAGTATATTCAGGAACGGAATATCTACATACCAGAAAACAGTAGCTTTAATATTGGATTTGCTCCAAATGGGAATGCACTTTTGGCTCATTCAAGAAAAGAAGGTTTAAAGACTGAAATACTTGAAGAAATCGGAGTTTTAAAGAGTAACGATAAAGGTGTTTATGACTTCTTTCGAAATCGGCTTATTTTTCCTATTTCCAATTCCAGAGGACAAACCATTGCCTTTGCCGGACGTGATTTGAATGGTGATTCCAAAGTGAAATACCTCAATTCTCCTGAGAGCAGTATTTACATTAAAGGGAATGAACTATATGCTTTAAATGAAGCAAGGTTTGCCATTAAGCAAGAAGAACGGGCTTATGTAGTAGAAGGATATACTGATACGTTAAGGATGCACTATATTGGAGTAAACAATACGGTGGCAACATGCGGAACTTCACTTACCCAGGCTCAGGCAGTACTTATAAAACATTATACCAACAAAGTCACTTTAATCTTTGATGGTGATTCTGCAGGGAAACTGGCCACAGACCGAAACGCAGAAACTTTAATCAGAAACCAGTTTCATGTCTCAGTTATTGTTTTGCCAGAAAAACAAGACCCGGATTCACTCTTTGATACGAAAGAAACATTTCTTCAGTATAATGAAAAGCAAGTAGATTACATCATTTATAAAGCTTCTCAATATGCAGAGAAATCATCTGCAGACCCGGTTTTCAAATCGGAAGCCATTAAGCGTATTGCCAAACTGATTTCTTATTACGACAAAACCAAACAGGAGGTTTATCTGGAGTTTCTTACAGAACACATTAAACCTAAAAAAGCCTGGCAGGATGCATTGAAGGAATTTACCAAAGATGAACAGGGCAATCAACAACGCTATACCGTTCCTAAGCATGTTAGCCTTAATGATTTTAATAGATGGGGTTTTTATGTAGAAGACAACTGTTATGTGTTCAGGAACAAAAAGGGTGATGACTTTGTAAAGCATTCCAATTTTGTGATGGCTCCCCTGTTTCACATAGTAAGCCCCATTAATGCAAAACGCCTATACGAAATCAAGAACCGTCATAACCTGGTTAGGATTGTAGAACTGCCTCAAAGAGATTTGGTAAGTATCACGAACTTTAAGCTTCAGATTGAATCTTTAGGTAACTTTCTTTGGACTGGAGGCGAAAGTGAACTGAATAAACTCAAAGCCTGGCTTTATGAAAAAACAAAGAGCTGTAAAGAAGTTATTCAGATGGGCTGGCAGCGGGAAGGTTTCTTCTGTTGGGGAAATGGCATATTTAATGGTGATGAATTTATAAAAGCTGACCGATATGGAATCGTACAACACCAGGATAATTACTACTATATTCCTGCCTGTTCTGAAATCTATTCCGATGACGATTCTCTATTTGAGTTTGAGCGGCACTTTATTCATAACGAAGGTAATATTACACTTTATGAATATGCCACAAAGTATTATGGCGTATTTGGGCTAAATGGCATTATAACACTGTCGTTCTATTTTGCCTGTCTGTTTATGGACATTATAGCAAAGCGCTTTGATAAATTTCCAATCCTGAACATGTATGGGCAGAAAGGTTCTGGAAAGAATACTTGCGCCGAAAGCATCTTATATATGTTTGGGCGAAAAGGTAAAGTTCCTAATCTTCATAATTCCAGTAAACCATCTATTGCCGACCATGTGGCTACCAGTTCTAATGCAGTATGTGTACTCGATGAATACCGTAATGACTTAGAGATGGAAAAGCGTGAGCTGCTTAAAGGCTTTTGGGATAAAACCGGGCGAACACGTATGAACATGGACAAAGACAAGAAAAAGGAAACCTCAAAGGTTAACCAGGGAATCATTGTCTGTGGTCAACAGATTGCTACTGCAGATATAGCTTTGTTTAGTCGATTCATTGCGTTAGGATTTTCAAAAACAGTATTCTCCTTTGAAGAAAAGCGTTTGTTTGAAGAACTGGAACAGATTAACAAACAAGGGTTGACACAAATAACCCACCAGTTGCTCAAGCATAGGGAAACTTTTGCCAGAAACTATAACAAAACGGTTGATGCAGTTAGCGATAAGTTCAGGGAGTTATTGGGTAAGGTTGCCATTGAAACCAGGATATACAATAACTGGTTGACGGTTGCTTCTGCTTACGCAACGATTTCAAAGATAGTAGAGCTGCCGTTTTTATATGAAGAAATAATGGAGCTGTTTGTAAAGATGATGATTGAGCAAAACAAAGAAACTGCCCGAAATGATGATTTGGGTATCTTCTGGAAGACTGTTCAATATCTTATCAGTTCCAATATGCTTTTTGAAGATGGTGATTACCGTGTGGTTTATACGGATAAGATTGTACGCCATTACAAAGAAAATGGAGAATGGAAACGAAGCGACATTACACTTAAAGAACCCAAGAACCTGTTCTATTTATCTGTAAGCCGCGTATTCGGACTCTATAAAACACAGGCTCTTCGTGAAGGGGATAAACCATTGCCCGATGCAACGGTAGAATATTACTTAAAGAATAGCCCTTCTTTTATCTGTGATTGTAAGAAGGTGTATTTTAAAAAGTTTGATGCAAAATCAGGTTGTCCGGAATATGATGGCAATGGCAACATAAAGAAGACCTACACTTCAGCTTTTGTGTTTTACCTGGATAAGGTAAACCTGACTCTTGATACGAAATATGACAACAACAATCCCAACAAGGATTAATTTAATAATTCCTCAGTATGAGTAAGATTCAAAAAAGCAACAACAATAACATTCACGATAATTTCTTCAAAAGCCTCTTTTCTGTAAAAGAGAATCTGGAAGACCTTTTGAAAGGTTCTTTGCCCAAAGAAGTTCTGCAAGGATTAAAAACCGAAACCTTGGAGTATGACCCAACTGAATATGTGGACCAGGAACTGGCTCCCTATTTCAAGGATATTTCGTGTAACATTAAATACGGCTACTCCAACATTAAAATATCTTTGCTATACGAACACAAGAGCTATCAGGATAAGAATATTCACTTACAGCTTTTAAGGTACATTCTTAATGTGTGGGAGAACCAGGCAACAAACAAACAAGAACTTACTCCGGTAATTACGATGGTGTTCTATCATGGAAACCGTAAATGGAACGATTCAGGCTTTGTTAAAAATGTACCTGAAGAATTGAAGCGTTTCGTTCCTTTATTTGATTATGCCCTGTTTGATACAAAGGATATTGAAGACCATGCCATTATTCAGCACTTTAAACGCCCAAGTGTCAAGGTTGCCGTTTGGTTTATGAAACGAAGCGATAACCTGATTGGATTTATCGAGAGTAATCCTGATTTAGCACGAGAGATGTTCATGCACATAGAGCAGATTGACAAAACCATCTTCCAGAAAATTGCCTTATATTTGTATAAAGTTTCAGGTGTTGAGCCTGATAAAATAGATGAGATTATGGAAACAGTTTCACCACAAGCTAAAGACGCTTTTTCTCAAGCTGCCGATGAATTAAGGCAATGGGGATATAACAAAGGGGTAAAGCAAACTGCTATTAAAATGATAAATAAAGGTTATTCTAATGAGCAAATAGTGGAAATAACTGATATTGATATTGAGCAGATTCAGAAATTAAGAAGCGAGAATTCTAATTAGATAATATATACTTATAAAATACAACCTGGTATCAATTTGGTATCAGGTTTTTTTATGCCCTGACCTCTCGTAAAAATGCATTCAGAACTTCTTTTCTGGAGATTGATAAGAGTGAAATCAAAGCTAAACAGGAATTTTTTTCAGAATTAGTAATCTCCATATAAAATCGGTTACATTCGTTACGTTCGTTACATTCTTTGATATATAATATTAAATATTAATTACTTATATCAATAAAAGTACTGATAGGTGGTTACTTTCTGTTACATTCCGTTACATTCTGGAAAGGATATTTCTTGTTTGGTTACTTTCTATGGAAGTGGTTACTTTCTCGGTTACTTTCTATAACAACAGTTTAACAAACAGTAAATCAATGTAGTATTGCTAAGAATGTTCAGAATGTAACGAATGTACCCGAAATATAGGTTTATGAACATTGGAAAAGTTGTTTTAACGAAAGTGTGATGCACTATATTTTTTATTTTAGCAGAGCTAATTGTCAAGGGTATAATTGAACAAGTTATGCCCAAAATATTTCAATGTATTCAACAACGAGGCTTCATTCTGGGGCAATATTCAGCAATGCAGTCAGAACATAGTCTTAAAATACGCTCAGGCTATTTAAATATTCAAAAAAGCTTAGCAAGGCAGTCTCATACTTTTAAAATATGGTCTTTGGATTTGCTTTATCCTATGTTTTTAGGGCTATCGAGCTTATTTCTTAACCTAAATCCAATGCTATGACCATCCGTAGAACAATATTAAAACAAGAGTTAGTTAAGAAATTATACCCCGACAGCATTTCAGTAAAGTCAGCCATGCAACAACTAAGGAATGAAATTGAAGTTTGTCCGGAATTAAAAAAGCAGATTGAACAAGCAGGCCATACCAAACGGCACTACTACAATAAACAGCAACTGCTTTTAATTTTGGAACATTTTTGTGTTACTTTTGATGAGTTTGAACGACTTTAAATGTAAAACCTACATATAAATTATGAAAAAATTCACATCTATTTCCCGTTCTGAAGCGATTGAGATATACCCGCATATAATCAAGAATTATGAACGTTTAAAGAAGACTGCTGATTTTGCATATACCGATGCTAATTATGGCACAGCACTTTCTTTGTATATTTTAAGTTCTGAAGAACTAATTAAAGCCTTTGTTATTTTTTTACATAGCATTGGCGTTAATGTTCTGCAAGCAAAAGAATTAAAAGGGGTTTTCTCTCAACATAAAAAGAAACATGAGCTATCACAGGCTGTGGAACTGATAGCATTCATGGAATCCTTTATACTTTTAACTGATAAAGAAACATATAAGCCCAATGTCGAAACAGGTTCTGAATGGCTTGATAAGATAAGTGGTTTTGTATCAGGTATTGGAAAAATAATTGAACCCATTAGTAAATTTGATAAAAATGCAGAATGGTGGGATGAAGCTGATTACTATAAAAATAGAGGGTTGTATGTTGATTACTGCGACGACTTAAAAACACCTTTGCAAATAACGAAAGAGCAAAGTTCTGAGGGAAAAGAAAAAGCAGAGAAGCTATTTGACCGAATCCGTAAGATTAAAATTGTATTTGAAAAGTTACCCAAACAAGAACAGAAGCAGCTTATTTATGATACAAATATAGGTTTAGTGAATTACTTGTTACAGAATAATCTGAATAGCAAAAACTGATAAATAATACTTTAAGAACTTGGATTACTCTTTCTTCATATATTAGTACTGTTAATAACTAATTTAAAAGTATATTCAATCTGGACTTCAATTAATTAAATAGGTAGTAATTTTAGTAGAATTATTAATACTTAATTACATGGATCCTATTACTTCATCAATAACATCGTTTGGAATTAGTGTTGCTGCAGGTATTGTAACCGATAGGTTGAGTCAAACCATTTCTGTCGATAAAGAAATTAATCAGGCATTTGAGCAAGCAAAAAATGATTGGACAAACCATGAACTTAGCTATAAGAAAGAACAAGAACTAAAACAATATCTTGAAAGTGCATATAATTCTCCTCTTTTCGTCAATGATTCCAAGGGTAATGAAGCGGAGGACTTTTTTAATAAGTTTAGGAAAAGATTAAGAGGAACAAAACATGCAAAGAATTTTTTAAAAGAGATTGTTGATGAAAATAGATTTCAGGAAGTTATTAGTTCTATTCATAGAGTTGAGTCCAAGATAGATAGTCTAACTACTTTAATACAAAGCCTTTCAACAGGTGAAGTACAATTAACTAACGATAGAATAAATGAAATATGCCAGCCTTTAATTCAGAAGTTTAAGCCACAATCAGCTCTTTCAGTTATAGATAAGTTCGAAAAATATATATCGGATAATCCTGGTAACATTTCAACTTCAACCAGAGCTAATATTTTTTACCTAAAGTCTGTTTGCTTTGAAGCTCTTGGCAAGCCAAATAAAAGCCATGAATATCTAGTAAAAGCCTACTGTGAAGCTCCTGATAACACATTGTATTTGGCAAAAACATGTTCATCTTATTTCTTACACAATAATAATAGATTTAAAGAGTTACTGAACACTCTGGAAAAAACGGATGAATATAATCCAAGGCTTTGGGTTATAAAGACATTAGAATCGGACAATGTTATTAACTACGTGCAAAAAGAAGTGCCAGAACTCGTAAGAGAAAAGATTGAGTTTAAAAGAATTCTCTTTGATAGGCTTAGTAAAAAGAATAGTGAAAATGTAAGGGATGAAATTAAGACGTTAAATATAGATAGCTTAAGAATACCTGTACCAGAAAACATAACTTATGATTCGCTATTTCATTGGTTATTAATATTAGAGTACATAAAGGATGCTGCAATATTTTCTCAACCACAAATTCGTTTTGTTGGATTTCTGGATAAGAACGAAGATATTCTTTACTTTTTCCAAGTTGTAAAAATGCTAAATAAAAATTTAGCGAACAGTGAAGTTAAAATTGTTTGCCCAAATGTTTTATCCTTTTACGAACACTGGCTGAATAGCGAACTTAACAACAACAAGCAATCGGTTCAAAATCTTAATAACTCATATCAAAAACTACCTAGTAAAAACTCAATTTACACGATGCTTCTTGCTAATACCTTACAAAAGTACGGTGATATTAATGGTGCAAGAAAAGTAATTGCTGAATTTAAGGAAACGCTTCACACTCAGCTTGTTTATTTGAAAACATTTATTGACTTGTCCTCTGAGAATCAAACAATATTTAAGGACGGAGCTACTTACTTCTTAGATTACGAAAAGAAAGTTGACGAAAATAACCTATATAATTATATTGACTTCCTCAGTCAAATTTTAGCAAGTAAACTAATAGGAGAAGAGCAACTTTTAAGCTCAATTAATAAATTAGAAGTTAGTAACCCAGATTACAAGCTTTTATTTGAACTTATGGTTCATGCTGAGTATAAGTCTGATAAAGTGCCTTTGCACCTTATTGATACAGTAAAAAGCAAGCTGCCTAAATCATCAATGCTAAATCACCAAATAGCTGTTCTTTACTTTCTTAACCGCTATTTTGATGAAGGTATTTGTTATATAGAATCATATATTGATGACTCAGAATATTCGATTACATTAGGAGTATATATTCAGTGTCTTCACCACTCCGAAAACTCAGATAAGTTAAAGTTTTTAAGACTATTAAAGCAGTGGAGAGTAAATAATTACCCTGCTACAATTCTGTTTTATCGTTATGAACTTCAGGCTGTACAAGTATTACAACAATGGGATCAAGTTATTGAAGTTGCAGATGATGCACTTATACACTATCCAGAAGAAGAGTATTTCTACATTTCGTTGTTAAATGCACTGGACAATAATAAGAATAAGGAAAGAATAGAAGAAGAGGTTTCAAATATTATAATCTATAACTTTAATAATCAGGAATGGATAATAAAGGTTGCATATTTGCTATTAAAATATGGATTTAAAGAGCAAGCAATCAATTTATTATATAGAGAAGCTCAAAACAAAGATAATTCTGATATAAGAATGAGCTATTTCTCTGCTGTTTCAACAACAGAGCTTTCAGAATTTCTCCAGCAATATGATACTGTTGAAGAAGGACATTATGTTACCTATGGAGTTGATGCTCATAAGGAAACAATCCATGTTTCAGGAAGAAAAAAGGAACTTCCTATTGTAAAAGCATCAATTGGAAAACAAGTAAATGACACAATTACGTTTAAAAAGAAAATGGGAAGCATGTTGTCTACGGCAAAAATTATGCGTATTGGCAACAAGTATTTGGCTTTGTTTGATGAAATAATGATGGACTCAGAGAGTCTTAACTCTGAAATTCCTCTTTTATCGTTAAAGCTTGAGGATTCTAATGTTGAATCTTTGAATAAGGTATTTATTGAAAACTTTGCTAGTCAGGAAGAAGAAGTTCGTAACAAGAAAAAAGAAAACCTTTCTGATTATTACTCTTACACTATGCCATTTTCTGTATTAGTTACAGCCAATTTTAATCACTCATATATAGATGCTTACTTAAATTTAACATCGGATAAAGGTTTCCTTGTTAAACCTACAAAATATTTACCTAATCCTAATGTAAAATCAAAAAAAAAAATAGCCATTGATTTTTCTTCAGGAATGCTTTTGTTTAACCTAAACTTAAGTCTCGGCCTTAGTTATCCAGATAAGTTTCTTATCTCTTCTAATATTTATAACCTCATAGATAATTTGATTCATGAGGCTGATTCAAATAAAAACTCTAAAGCTTCAGTGGAAATACGTTTGGACAAAGTAATTCCTCATTTTTTCGACGAAAGTTTTAGTGTTAACCGAATTAAGCACCTTAACAAAATCAAAGATTGGTTTTTGGATAATTGTATCAGTGAAATCCCTGCTGAAAAGTTAAATTTCCATAACAAGCTTCAGGATAGTAAAGATATGAATCCCTGCGTAGAGTTAGTTGCAGACTATTTTTGTTTTGCCCAAAGAGAAAATGTTATTCTTATAACTGATGATTTGGCATTGTTTCAGAATGTACAACCTGAAAATGTTATATCTACGGAGAAATATCTATCTGATTGTTTTTCAAATGAGTTTGATGATATCCTTGAGCAAATGCTTAGCTTGAAATATGTTGGGATTTCGATTAATGAAAAAGTTTTATATAACGCTTTCATCAATCAGCATAAAGCAGACAAGAAGCACATATACAATTATGCTCTCAAAAATTTAGGATTAAAGATTAACTATGTAAGTGAAAACATAGATTTTGTTTTAGATTTCCTGCGAAAAGTGGCCTTAAATCCATCAATAGATAGCATTGTTTATAAAAGAGTTGCAACTAATGTTTTTATTGCTCTTATTAAAAGTATACCAAACATGAAGGAAGCTAATAAAATTCAGAATAAAATTCGCACTACTTTTCGATTATTTATAGAACATGAACCACTAACTAATGAAGCATTACTCTCTGCTTTGCAAATAATAAAGCATAGCTAAATGTGTTGTTACAATTGAATGATGTATTTTGAAGTGTCTGGAATATTCAAAAAATAACCACTTCTAACCTCTTCTAACCACTTCCTCTTTATTCTAACTAAATACAGCCAAATCCCCGCTTACATCTATATATATGTTTGCTCCCACTATGGAGGCAAGCACGAAAAAAGTATTAGGTACATTAGCAGTTGCAGCAGCCGTTGGCGGTGGTTTTTACCTGATTAAAAAAGGCAAGAAACTTCTGTCCGCTGCAAAGATGAACTTTGCACTTTTAGGTTTCCGCATCCACAAGCTGAATCTGCAAGAAGTCCAGTTTGCAGTCAAGCTTCGTTGTTACAATCCAACAAATGCTCCCATCACATTAGCCGTTAACCAGGTAGTTGCAAACTACAAAGGTTCGGCAATTGCTTATTCCACTCCCGACATTAAAGGTCTTACCATTGGAGCAGGTTCAACCCAAGAACCTGAAATTAAATTTCAAGTGCCATACCTGAACCTGATTGGCAAAGATCTTTCAACGGCATTACTCCAAAATACCGCACAGCTTAAAGCCGATTTAAGCTTTACCCTTTCGCTAGGTATCAATGGTGAAACCATCACTACCACGCAAAATTTAACGAACGATAATATGAACGGATTAGCATTGGGCGAATTAGGCATTGTGTCCGGCCCACGTAAAACAGAGGATGGTCGCAAGTTCAATCACCTGATAAGAAGAGCAACCGGCACAGATGTATTTGTAAAAAATGGCAATGTACTGGATACCGTTGAAAGCTGTATTGAAACTATAGCAGAACATTTCCGTGAAGTAGAAGAACTAGCCTCGATGTTGCAAGGCGATAACTTAAAGGCTACTTGCAAAAATATCTTTGACTTTTCCTATAAGTATCTTCAATATCATAAAGACGACAATGGTACAGAACAACTTCGTACGCCTGCACGCTCATGGTTGGACGGGCAAATCAAGTTTAAGCAAAAAGGAAAAAGCTCCGCAGGAATTGACTGCGATGACTACAGCATATTTGTTGGTTCGCTCTTGAAGAATCTTGGCGTTCCATTTAAACTCCGTATTACCAAGTATGATGGTAAAAAGAACTTTCAGCATATCTATGTTATTGTCCCTGCTTTAGGTGATTCAGAAGACGAGATAGTTATTGACCCGGTACTGTCAAAGTTTGACTACCAGAAACCCTACAGCTTTGAGAAATCAAATTTTGATATGTCTCCGGTTCAAGTAGCTGGATTGAATGGCATTGATGGATTGACGGGTTCAAGTTCATTGGGCTTACCAATTTCTGTATTGTCAGGTATTGATTTGGCAGGAGGTCATCAGGCACAAGCCGACCATGAAGAACTCATTGCCATTGTATCTGGTGTTGATTTTGACGATGCCGTTAACGGTTTGGGCGATGCAGATGATGCGACCTATCGTTATTTAATCCGTACCCGGAAGTTTTTGTTACGGAACCAGGGCAACAAGGCTAAGATGGCACATATTCAAAACCCTGACCAATTTATATCTATGTTGGACCAGGCTATCAAGTTTTGGAATACCCCACAGCGTGATAACGTACTTGCAAAACTGGAAAATATTGAAGCCAAGCTTGCACAAAAAGGACTGATAAAGTACGATATAGATGCCATTGACGGACTGGTAGAACTGGATGATGTTGATGAAGAAATAGATGGGCTTGATGGGAATAGAGGTTTAGGTGGATTCTTCAAGTCATTAAAGCGAATTGGCAGAAAAATTGGCAAAGGAATAAAGAAGGGCGCAAAAGCTGTTGGTAAAGCAGCTAAGAAAGTGGCTAAAGCAATTGTACGTTTTAATCCGCTTTCTATCGCTATCCGAAACGGATTATTGGCTGCTTTGCGTTTAAACATGTTTGGTATAGCTAAAAAGCTTCAATATGCTTACCTGCCCGAGCAATTGGCATCTAAGTATGGTATAGATGCCAAGAGACTAAAAGAATTAAAGAAACGTCACAGGCGTGTTCGCAAGCTCTTTAAAGGGCTACAAGGTCGGGAAAAGAACCTGAGAAAAGCCATTTTAAAAGGAGCTAAACAGAAAAGCCGTGACTTCTCACTAAAAGGAGTTGACGGATTATTAGCCGATTTGCAAGGTTTGGAAGCAATTGGGGAACTCGGACAAATGGGTGCAGTTGCTACGGCAGCATCGGTTGGTGCAGCCACAGGTGTATTGGCAAAAATTAAAAGCTGGCTAAAACCTGTAAAAAACATCTTTACTAAAATCAAAAGCAAGTTTTCAAAGGCTAAGAAAGTTAAGAATACAGTATCACAGTATGTGCAAACTAACTCAAATGCCCATGCTCAAACACCAAGCAATTACATCGCTCCGCAAACCAACAGCTACACTCCACTACCAATAATGAAGTCAGGGAACTATAGCCCAGAAGTTACATCACTTGCCCCAATGGTTCCGCAAAGTCCTGCTCCTATAAAAAATGGCATGAGCAAAGGGGCTAAAATAGGAATAGGTATTGGAGCATTGGCATTACTTGGTACAGGAGCATACTTCGCTTTCCGCAAAAAGGACGATGATGAGCCAAAGAGTAAACCTCAATCAAAGAAATCCCCCTCAAAAAAGACATTGGGAAGTATCGAGCTTCAATAAATAAATGTGAATCAATAATTAAAATTTAGAAAACATGGCAGTTAAGAAAACAACGTCAAGTACCAGGAGGCGAAGAACAAGCTCCAGAGGTACAAAAATTGACTTTATGAAAGCCACCAACAACATAGGCAAGCCCATTGCTGCCGTAGCAGGGTTTGCGGTTGGAAAGTACGCTGTTAAGAAGCTCCAAAAGAGTGGAACAGTAAGCGGTTTGCTAGGCAACGACATGAAAGGTTATATCGTTCCGGCAGCGGTAACAATGGGTGGCCTGGTAGCTCAACAATTCACAAAGAACGAGTTCATCAAGATGGGCTTATACGGTGTAGCTGGAGCCGGAGTTGAAGCCACCATTAAAAAAGCCACAGGCAAAACGATTCTTCAAGGATTAACAGGTTTGATGGGCGAAGATGATGTAATTGATGTGGACTACGAAGAAGTAGATGGACTTCAAGCATTGAACCCTATTACGCAAGCGTTACCAGCAGCCGATATCGACATTGAACGTGAAATAGAAGCTTCCGTTTCAGGTGCAGCTTCCGACTATTCCATGAGCGATGACCCTATGGGTAGTGCAGTTTCGGATTATACAATGAGTGACGAGCCAATCGGCAAAACGGACTATTTGGACGATGACGAACCTGAAATAGGAAAAATTAAGGACGTTGACCCAGACAGCATGGATTATGACGTGTTCGCAGGGGATATGATGGCATCGTAGTATAGGTGTAATGTATTACGCCTCAACAGCAAATAACAATCAATTCAATTTTACAACAGGCTATTGAGCCACAAAAACAAATTATCATGGCAGATATTAATGAGCAAAATGATTTGTACCCTTCGATGGAAGATATAGAGGGTTTAGAAGAAGCAGTTCTTGACAAAGAAGAAGATTCCCTGGATAAAGAAGATGACCAGGACGATGCAACAGAAGGCATTGGAGAACTCGGACGTTCGAGACGAAGAAGAAGACGCAGAAGCCGTAGAGGTCGCAGACGTAGTTACCGAAAACGTGCAGTGCGTAGGTCATATAATGCAGGTCAAAGAAGTACAGCGGTCAAAACAGGTCTTACAACGCAACTGACATCAAAAGGTCAGTTTGAATTGCGTAGACAGCAATTGCCAGCAGAGGTGCAAAAGGCATTGAAAGATGCACGTATGCAAACTGTTGATACAGCAATCTATACCATTAAACCGGTTAAGGACAAGTCCGATATTGATTTGATGGAAGCATCAGATGATAAAAAGGCTGGTCGCACCAACCTGAACCGTGCCCAGTTGGATTCGGGCAAGTATTTACTGCTTACCGATATAGTTCTTGAGTATGCTCATGGAGCATCGGAAGATGATAACGACCCGGCTGATTTCGCATTTGGTCAGTTTGCACTTCCTGCACAAATCCTGAACGGTACATTCGAGATGACTTTGGGAACTAAAGTAATTCTTCCTGAAATCTCATGTGCGGTATTCGATGATACCGATACAACCAAGCGTAAGTTTCAGTATAAGCTTGCTAACCCAAAGTGGTTAAAGCCGTCAATGGACATTACGCCAAAGTTGAACATGCCAAAAGCCATCAACAATAGCGACAAGGTTTTCAACCCTGCCGTTAAGATTACCCTATTGGGAACAATCACTGAAAAGGCATAGGTCTTTTTAAGTATGTCATAATCGTTAGAGGAGGCGGTGTTACTGCCGTCTCCTTTTCTTCTTAATCACTTTTACAATGGAAGTTCAAGACAACAACATTAAGAAATTACAGGTTGTAAAATTCGAGGTCAAAAAAGGGCAAACCTTTGAGTTCAATGGCAACACCAAAACAGAGCATGACCGAATTAAAGGTATTTTCCTACGCTTGTCGAACCAACAAGCCTTATCAGGAGCAACGCTTCGTGTTTGGATTGACGATACCGAAATAATACCAGATGATACGGAAGTTGCTTTGTTGCATCACAATGATGACATGAGCATTAAGGACGTTACTTTTCCTGTGGATGAGAAAGCCAAGAACAGCCCAGTCAGAATTATCTATAAAGACGATAGCGAAAACCTTGCTGTAGATGACAGCTACCATGTCCGAGTATATCTGCTTGCCGAAGTAGACAATTAACCCCAACACTCCCGTTATGAAACGAGCAATAGAAAATATTTTCAAGATAGAAGCCGACTGGATTAACGAGTTCCATGTGGCCATTAAAAATAAAAATTAGGCACATGAAACGATATTTTGTCATAACACACAAATCTGAGGACAACAGCCATATTAACGAACAGGATTTGCTCCCTGCATCTTGTAAGTTAATTACAGGTCTGGCTGTTATTGCTATCGTTAAAAAACAAACGGAGTTGATTGATGTAGTTGGAAGCCTCGCTTTTCCACAAGCATTAATTACCGACTTGTTAAACGATGAACACATTACGGGTTTATTTTACTCCTATTTACGCACACGAGCAAACGAATACGATAGTCGGGCATTCTTTGAAAGTGAAATCTTACCAGAAATTATCAGGGTGCTAACCAATGGCATCACATATTCTTGCCTGGATAAAGATGAACAGCAGGAACTGAGCGACCACATTGCTCAGATGTTCAACGAACAGTTTATCGACTATATCTATAACGAAGCCAATTTGTTTGCCAGAGGATTAGGAATGACCAACCTTGAGTTTTCCGATTTTATTGCCCAACAAACTTTGGTTTTTACCTATCAGCACAAGGATGCACTGTTCAAGAGAACCATCAAGACATACGAACAGCCGGAATCTTACGAATGTGGTAATATAAGCCTATTGATAAACGGTAATAGTTTTTTGCTACGTGATTACATGGTTATGGCTAACAGAAAGGTTAAGCATTTACACAAAGAAGTTATTCCTTTTCACGAGCCGTTGGAAGTAAACAGTAATATCTACACGGTATTTAAGAGCAACAAAAATAGTGGCGACAATATTCTGACCATTAGGATTTACATAGAGTACGAAGCTCCATCGAAAAAGGAACTTCAATTATCAAATACAAATCAGGAGGAAGCTACTAATGAACACGAGTGAGTTATTACATACCATCGCTAAAGACCGTATTGCAGGTCTGCGTACCATCGACAGCTACCAACTAAAACCAACTGTAATAAGGGTAACAAGTCCTGATATGTCACTTGATTTAAAAAATGACATGTGGATTCTTAACACCAAAGGGTTGTCGAATTCCATTGATGAATTGGATATGATAAGCAGTGATAATGTGTTTACCTCTACACCCGAAGAATACGACCTTATGGATGAATACCGCTACCAGGTATTTACCGATTACATAGACATCAAAACCCAAGCGGAGAACTTTAAACCGTACCGACTGGAGTTTGTGAAAATTATTCCCCACCGAAATTAATACAGTTATGTTGGATTACAGAGAACAGATACAAAGCATATATGAGTTTATCAAGCGTTCCGAGGCTGAACAGAAATACCCTTACGCTTACGAAATATATTTATTGACAGGTGTTGATGAAACGGCACTTACATCAAGGACGGCCGGAACAGAGATGTTCAACAACGACATTGAAAAGGCTATTGAAAAAGCAAAACATGCACATGGTACTTTACGTGTAGATGTGTTTGGAGGAAAAAGCCACAATGCCAAACACATAAATGGTTACACCATTAATGTTAGTGGATTGTTGAATCCACCCAAAGAACCAATTGAAAGAGCAGAAATACACACTATCATCAAAGAGGAAATGAAGCAGCACCAAATCCAGAATAGTACGGATGGATTGGGCGAAATCAATGGTTTATTGGGGTTGATTACTGGTGAAAACGAACAGGCAAAAGGTAAAGTTGAAAGCTTGTTTGGTCTGTTTAATGCCTTATCGGGTAACAATAAAGAAGTTGAGCGGATTAACTACCAAAAGCAACTGGACGACTTTAAGTTTGAGACACGTTATACAAATTTGGAAGAGAGGTATGAGCGTTTACGCAATGAGAATGCTGAGCTACGAGCTGAAAAAGACCGCTATCAAAGTGAAAATAAGGAGCTGAAAGGTGAAAATACAGACCTTGAAAACCGTCTTTCTGGTTATGCCCCCAATGAAGTGATGAAACGTGTAGCCACAGGTGCTTTGGTGGGGCTTGGCTCACGCATATTGACCAACAGTCCCAAAACAGCAGAATTATTAGGGCTTACAGCTGAAGAACTAAAAGGAGCTTTGGGGATGGTCGATGACAGTCCTGAAGAATCAGCCACAATTCCTGATACCAATGTAGAGATTACCGACATGGGTTCTGCAAGTTCACCTGAAGATAAAAAGAAAGCAGAAATTATTAAGAACCTATCCGATGCTCTTATGACATGGGAACTGCAAGATGTGGCCAAGATAGCCAACATAGTTGGGCTGTGCCTTGACAAAGCGGAACTCATCAATAAAACCCTCATGTTCCTAAATCAGACTGTACAGGGTATTCAAGAACAGGAAAACACAGATTTAGACAATAAATAAAACATACGATTATGCGAAAATTCAAAGTAGGAATCACGATTGAAGCGGAAGCTCCGGAGACAGCTAAGCAAATGGGAAACTTGATACAAAATGCAGTTAACAAAGTCGAACAAGAAGATATCATCAAACTCTTGACTAAGGTGG
Source organism: Saccharicrinis sp. 156 (assembly GCF_050589685.1). NCBI lineage: Bacteria > Pseudomonadati > Bacteroidota > Bacteroidia > Marinilabiliales > Marinilabiliaceae > Saccharicrinis > Saccharicrinis sp. 156. Next base: position 86,121 of record NZ_JBNGOS010000020.1, on the reverse strand, counting down.
TGAAGAACCCAAAGATTGTAAAGTCAGCATTGAGATACATCTAAAAATTAAGCACCGTGCAAAAGCTTCCAGTACCAATAAACAAAGCAACATTAGTTACGACAGGACTTAAATATGGACTTCCCATATTGGGAGTTGGAATAGGCATTTATGCAGTTAAAAAACTGTTGTTCAAACGCAATCCGGACGGCACTTCGTCAAGGGTTGCTCCATCAATCAAAGATACGTTGATAAACAGGCAAAACCTGACCATATCACCGTCTGATGCTGCCTTGTTTGCCAATACGCTTTATGGTGCAATGCTTGATATTGGTACGGATGAAAAGACCATTTACAGTACCATTGACAAAATACAATCTAAGGATGACATGCTATTGGTGATAAAAGCCTTTGGTATGAAACAATACCTATGGGGTGCCAGAGCAGCATTTTTAGGTCAGGACTACAATTTAATCGGGTGGCTAAGAGCTGAATTAAGCGAAAAAGAAATCGCAAAAATTAAAACCAAGTTCGATGGTTGGGGAATCCCTCTCTAAACACAATTATAGCTATGGACAAGAAACAAAAAAATATATTATTTATTTCGGGAGGGTTAGTAACCACAGGGGCAATAGTTACCACCGTTTTATTTATTCGCAGACGCAATAAGAAAAGACGGCAAGGGCTATTGCCCCATCGTGGTTCAAACATTTTAACTACCAACAACAATTCATTGCCTACTGATTTTCTAAATTGGAACGGTGGCAATACTTATCTATCCAATGCACCCAGAGGAATCCGAAACAACAATCCGGGTAACCTGATTTACACAAACATTAAATGGAACGGCAAACTGTCCAAAGAGCAAAACAAAGATAGACGGTTTGAAATGTTTAAAGCTCCTGAGTACGGTGTCCGAGCAATGATTAAAGACCTTAAACATGATATTGAAAAAGGTAAGAATACGGTTCCGGCACTAATCGAGGAATACGCACCCAAATTCGAGAATAATACAGCAGCTTACATCAATACAGTTTGCAAGGATTTAAAAGTGAGCAAACAGGCAAAACTACTGCCAACTAAAAATACACTTCGTCTTCTAGTACTTTCAATAGCAAGGGTTGAAAATGGGGGCAATTACGTCACCAATCAACTGTTTGATAAGGCTTATTCAATGATATAAAAAGACACAAGACAAAAGTATCAAGACACAAGACTATAACCATCATGGTAAATCATCTTGATACTCAAATCTTAATACTTGATACTAAAAAAATAATATATGGGAACTATAAAGATGTTTAGGGGAACGACCCCACCGTTACTAAAAAAAGGCGAATGGGCTTCCGATGGCCAGTACGCTTATTTAGGTATGGAACATGAACAATATAAGGTGTTTCAGGGCGTGTTCGATATGAGTAAAGATCAACAGATTTCAGGTTTTGAATATGACCTCGACCATAAAGCAATTATCATCCCATCGGGTACACCATTTTCCAAACTGCAACTCTTATTCGATTCATTGCCCAAGGCATTGAAATACCACACCAACGAGAGCGCAAGTATCAGCATCATGTTCGAGGATGGTACTTTTATCAACGATTTAGGAACATTTCTGGTACTTCGTGATTTTTCCTATTTGATAAACATCTGCTCATTGAGCAACAAGGCCGATGGTGAAGTAGGAACATACGTTAAGCCTGTTATATTCCAAAGTGACAAGGCAATTGAGGTTTACAATAGTGCCGTGAATTTTTCTGACATTCGTTTTGAGTACTCCGATGCCGGCAGTGGTGCATTGGCATTCTTGAACAGTACCACTAACATTGACGATTGTTGTTTTGAGGCAAAAGTTAATCAGTCTTGTGCATTTGACCGTGGATATAACAAGATTGTGTTTTCGGATACCTATTTCAAGATGAACCGTGATGTTGAGGACACGATTCTTGACAAAGCTTCCGTAGGTTCTTTTATCAATATTGCACGTTCAAAATCAGCTCCGGACTTTAGACCAAAGACCATTGTTCAGCAGATTTCTGGCGGACTTATAATCGCAGGGAATGTTGAAGACTTGTTAATTTCAGAAAAAAGTCCTGTGTATATGCCCAACGGAGGTATCGAGGTACATGGCGGTTTTGTTACCGACCCTGATGGAAATATCAATATCGCCATTCCAACAAAGTTGTCGCAGTTAGAAAACGATATGAACCTGACCTCTGATTTTGAAGAATTGGAAAACAAACCGAATACTATTTCTTCAGAACAGGCTACTGCAATTGAATACAACAACAAAAAGAGCAGTTACCCACAGGAGGATGCAGAGAAGTTAGCTGGGATTGAAGCAAACGCTACTGCTGGCGCAGACTGGGAACTAAATGTGCAGAACAAACCTGTTACAATTAGTCAGGAGCAAGCAGAAGCGATTGAAACCAACACTCAGAAGCGTACTTATCCTCAAACCGATGAAGATAAACTTTCTGGCATTGAGGAAAATGCAACTGTTGGAGCAGACTGGGAGGAGAATGTTCAGAATAAGCCTGTTACCATTTCCCCACAACAAACTGTCGATATTGAAACTAATAACAGTAAACGCAGTTATCCACAAACTGATGAAGATAAGCTTTCGGGTATTGAGGAAAACGCTACTGTTGGGGCTGATTGGGCTGAGAATGTTCAGAATAAACCAGTAACCATTTCACCTGAACAAGCAGGAGCCATTGAAGCCAATAGCGAAAAGCGAAGCTATCCACAATCCGATGAAGATAAGTTATCGGGAATTGAAGCTTATGCAACTGTAGGAGCAGATTGGGAGGAAAATGTACAGAATAAACCTGTAACCATTTCTCCGGAACAAACCGAAGCAATTGAAACCAATACCCAAAAACGTAGCTACCCACAGGCTGATGAAGACAAACTTTCAGCCATTGAAGCCTATGCCACTGTTGGCGCAGACTGGGACCTAAATGTGCGAAACAAGCCTGTAACCATTTCTCTTGAACAAGCAGAAGCTATTGAAGCTAATACCCAAAAGGTAAGTTACCCACAAGCTGATGCCGATAAGTTGGCAGAGGTTGAGGAAAACGCTACTGTTGGCGCAGATTGGGAAAGCAATCTACAAAACAAACCTGTTACCATTTCTCCGGAACAGGCAGCAGCTATTGAAACCAATAGCCAAAAGAACAGCTACCCACAGGTGGATGCAGATAAACTTTCAGGTATTGAAGAGAACGCAACTATTGGTGCAGATTGGGACAGCAATGTCCAAAACAAGCCAACCACAATATCGACAGAACAAGCAGCAGCCATTGAAACCAATGCTCAAAAACGCAGTTATCCTGAATCCGATGAAGAGAAACTATCAGGAATAGAAGAAGGTGCTACTGTCGGTGGGGATTGGAACAGTAATATACAGAATAAACCAGTAACTATTTCTCCTGAACAAGCAGAGGCTATTGAAGCAAATACGCAGAAGCGAAACTATCCACAAGTCGATGAAGATAAACTTGCAGGGGTTGAAGAGAATGCAACCATTGGAGCCGATTGGGATGCAAATCTTGTTAATATTCCAGAGTTCCTTAAGAAGTTCTTCCAGATTTATGCTGATTCAGGAATCTTTTCTGGAGAAGATTGGGAAACAAAACTGACTGAGATTCTGAACTTCCAAATCAACTTTATGAAAAACTTTGTGGATGCTGATGTTGATAGCCTTTCAGTTAACGTTGCCGGAAACAACCTGAAACTGACATTTAAAGACGAAACAGATAAAACAATCACACTTGATTAAATATCTAAATGGATAAAAAGGGTTACATATCAAGAATTCGTGAAGACTTGCGTAACGCTCGTAAGCACTCTAAAATCACTATTGAAAGCATTGCTAAAAACTTCGGTATTACCAACAAGAACCTTGTTAAAGAGTTTACCGAACTGGCAATAATCCTTAACGCAAGAGAGGTAGCACACGATAGTTTGTTAAGCACTTACGAAAAGTATCTTGATATTGTAGCCCTATATCAATCACAGGTAAATCTGTCCATGCGTACAAGCATGAGTGTTCTCATGCAACAATATTCTACTCCTGCGCCAATCTCGTTCCTGGCATCGAGTTACATTCTTAAATCAGAAAGTCTATCAGGCTACAAAGCCTTTAAGAACATAGTTAAAGGAAGTACCAAGGGTAAAGTAGTGGGTAATGCTCATCTTACCAATGATAAAAATGACTTTCCAAAATACCTAGAACCATCGGCAGGGAACGGATTATTGACAATAGCATTGCCTTATCACTTTACCCATGTAAATGAATTGGACGATGTAAGGCTCTCAAATCTTAAAGAACAACCTTTTGCCAAGATCAGCTCTTGGGATGCATTGAAGCCTCCAGCAACTTACGATAAAAAATTTGACGGAGTAATAACCAATCCACCTTTCGGCTCACTTTCTGAACCTATTCTATTCGGAAAATTCAAGATTAAGCGATTGGAACATGCAATGGCATTAAATGCCTTGCGCTGCATGAAAGACAATGGCAAAGCAGCCATTATTATTGGTGGTCATACGACTTGGGATGAGCAAGGCAGGGTAACCGCCGGGAATAACCGCATATTTCTGAACTTCCTCTATCATTTTTACAATGTAGAAGACATCATTCCGATTAACGGCAAAAAGCTTTACTCCAGACAAGGAACATCAATCAATACCCGATTAATTCTGATTGATGGAGCAAAGAAAATACCTGGAGGCGCAGCTCCGCTTAAAAATAAATTACACAGTACTGTAGTCAATAACCATGAAGAACTTTGGGATAGAGTTTGGCTAGAACCTCAGAATACAAGCAATGATACGCATAAGCTTACTTTTTTAAAACTACGAGCTAAAGCAATTCAAATCAAACAAAAACAACTCTCAATATGAAACAGGCAATAGCATTAACAAAAAACAGCATTACCGTAAAGTTTGGTAGTGTTCCACCACAACATATATCGGCAAGGCTTATTGAGTTAGGTTTTAAAACAAGTAACAACAAAAGCTTTGCCCGCACCAAGAAACTGGCTCAAAACGAACATGAATATCTTCAGGGCATGTTCGGTCATAAAGGCTTGGGTATGGCATATATCCCTACAGCCGAAAAAGGTTTTATCCTGGATACAACTGTACCCGATTCGATGGGACATGAAATGCACATTGCAATTCGTAAAATCAAGAAGAGTATTGGGATGCCTTTGTTTGACTTCGTGGCAGAGAAACTCGATTACGAAAATGACGACTTGGTAAAATCCCTTTCGTGTGAACAGATTGATGCAGTATCATTAGCCATTTACAATATCGAAAAACGCAAACAAGGTATTATCGTTGGCGACCAAACAGGTATTGGCAAAGGTAGAACCGCAGCAGCTTTAATTCGCTACGGTGTAAAAAGTGGTTTGCAACCAATATTCTTATCCGAAAAGCCCAACCTGTTTACGGACTTGTACCGTGATTTATCAGACATAGGAAGCTCCGCTCTGGTTCCCTTTATCGTGAATACAAAGGAGAGTAAAACCAACATTAAGGACAAAAGTGGAGAGATTATTTACACAGCTCCCGAAAAGCCAACTCAGGAACGAATTATTAAGAGTAAGAAAGCACCCAATAACTACAATTTTATTTGTGCTACTTATTCTCAATTCAATCAGCCAAAGAAGCCAGCCAAACAGCAGTTTTTAACTTCTGTGGCAAATGGTAATATCATTATCATGGATGAAGCTCATAATGCCTCAGGCAGTTCCAACACAGGCGAATTTATGCAAGATGTATTACGCCAAACTAAAGGCGTTTGTTTCCTATCAGCCACATTTGCTAAGCGTCCTGATAATATGCCGATTTATGCTCAAAAAACATCAATGAGCGATGCCAATATGAGTAAAGAGGATTTGGTTGAAGCCATTATGAAAGGTGGTGTAGCATTACAGGAAGTATTGGCAGCACAGTTGGTTTCCGAGGGACAAATGATAAGACGTGAACGTTCTTTTGAGGGTGTAGAAGTAAACTACATCGAGTTGAAAGAAAAAGCCAAAGAACAGGCTGATATTGCAGATAAAGTAACGGCTATCATTCGTGATATTATAGGCTTTCAGGAGAAGTACATCAATAAACAGGTTAAAGAACTTGATGGCATTGCAGCAGCCGAGGGAAAGGAAGTTGAAACACGCTTAGGAACAAGTAAAGCAGGGGTTGATAATGTACCATATTTCTCAAAGGTCTTTAACGTCATTAACCAACTGCTGTTTAGTATTAACGCTTCCGATGTAGCGAACCATGCTATCAAAAGGCTTAAAGATGGTAAGAAACCAATTATTGCATTTGCCTCCACAATGGGTAGCTTTTTAGAGGGTATGGCAAAACCTGATGATGTGATAAACGGAGACTTTTCTACCGTATTGGAAAAAGGATTGGATTCAGTTCTTCGCTACACCGAAAAAGATATTGACGGAGAAGGAAAAGGCAAAACATTCAATATTTCTGATTTGTCGGAAGAAGCGCAGTTGGCTTACCATGATATTATCAGACGTATTGAACAAGCTTCGACAGGAATCACAATCAGTCCCCTAGACCTGATAATTCAAAAAATTAAAGAAGCCGGTTATACGGTTGGCGAAGTAACAGGGCGCAAACTTTGTGTTCAGTATAAATCAATCAAAGCCAAGAATACAACGGCTTTGGTGATGAGTCGAAAAAAGGAAAATACAGCCGACTTATTCCGTCAGTTCAATGATAATGAGATTGACTGTTTACTAATCAATCAAAGTGGTTCAACAGGAGCTTCGGCACATGCTATTGTTACCGATAAAGTATCAGCTGAAAAAGTTAAACAACGTGTGATGGTTATACTCCAACCTGAATTGAATATCAACACAGAAATTCAAAAGCGTGGACGTATCAACCGCACAGGTCAGATAATGAAACCCATTTACGATTACATTATTTCGGCTATTCCTGCACAAAAGCGGTTTATGATGATGCTTAAAAAGAAGCTGAAATCATTGGATGCAAATACTACCTCTAACCAAAAGAGCAGCAAAAGTCAATTGGAATCGGATGACTTCTTGAATAAGTACGGTGACAAAGTGGTTCGTGGGTATATGTTGGAAAATGAAGAACTTAACAAGGCTTTAGATAACCCATTAAAGTTTGAGGGAAAAGACAGTGATGCAACGGCTACTGAGGGAGATGCTTCAAAGGTTACTGGTCGTGTTGCAGTTCTTTCAGTAAAGGAACAGGAAAAATTCTACAGCGAGATTATTGAGCGTTACAACGATTATATCGAATACCTCAAGCAAGCCGATGAATACGACTTAGAAGTGGAGATACTCAACCTAAAAGCAGAATCAGTTGATAAGAATGTGGTCATAGCCGGGAAAGGTGGACGTTCTGTTTTTGGAAATGATACCCTGCTTGAAAAGTGTGAATGTAACGTACTCAAAAAGCCTTATGGCAAGTCTGAACTTGAAAAGCTTATTAAGAAATACCTGAACGGAAAACACCCCGACAGTATTTCTGAAGAAATAGTTTCAGCTCACGAGAAGTATGTACATAACAAGCTAAGTACCGATTTAAAGGACTTAGAAAACAAGTATAAAGACTTATTAAATGGTATTACCGAAGAGAAAGGCTACGAGAAGATTCCTGTTTTTGAAAAGCAGCAACGAATGCAATATATCGTTGAGCGTGAAGAGGCAATCATTAAAGCAAAAGGGCTTGATACCACTCGAATAAAAACACAAAGCGAAAATCGCCAACGCTACCTGAATAACTTTTTCAAGTACTTTAAGGTTGGGCATGGTTATTTCTATCCTGCGGTAAGTTTTGAAACCGACAGCAGCGATAATTCCAACTGCATCTTTTTAGGTTTTGATATTAACCCCAAGCGCAAGAATCCTTATGCACCATCATCAGTAAAGTTACGCTTTGCGATTTCAGATAGCCGTAAATACATCGTTCTTGCTGCATCGGGAGATACAGCCAAAGAAATTGAACGAATTATGAGCCGCAGTATGCAGCTCACTTCTGGTCAAAAGGAAATACTAATTGACAGATGGGATGAAGCCATTAAAGCCTTTACAGCCGACCGTCAAAACCGCTATATCGTCACAGGAAACATACTACAAGGCTCTGCGGACTTTTCAGGCAAATTGGTAAGCTTTACAACTAAAGGAAGAGGCGTTCAAAAAGGGATTTTAATGTCAGAAGCATGGTCGCCTGATAACAACGATAATAAGGCTGATAACTATGTAGTCGCTCCAATAGCCAAGCTTCAAAAGCACATCATGAGCCTACGAAATGGCTCAACCATTGCCACCGAAAACAGAATCACAATAGTCAGGCATTATGATGATACTTTCAAGGTCATCATGCCCAAAACCAAAACACATATTCCCATTTATACCGATAAGGAAGTAGTAAAGCTTCTGGTCAATAATCGGGATGGTTTTGAGATGGTGTCGGGCAATATGAAAGCTTCGGTAGAGGAAAGTAAAATGCCGAAGCTGATTAACCTATTTGGTGAACGTTTCAGTCTATCGGTTAAAATTCCACGTCATTATTACGATGAGTATTTAGACAAAGGAACGAAGCGAAATAACACAACTGACAGTCTTACTAATGAAGCAATGCAGATGTTTGAACAGGATAAAAAGGAGTTCCCGAAACGACTGGCCAAACAAAAGCAATCAGCAAGCAAAGGCAAAAAGATAAAGCTTGATACAGGAAAGCAATTGAAGCTTGTGAAACTTCGTGCAAAGGCAATCTTGATTAAGCAAAAACAGCTAAAAGCAGTGGCAGGTATCTAATTCTATTCAGCAATAAACAAAAACATCTTGATATGAAACTTACAGTTAAAAATTACAAAGAGGCTACCAAAAATATAGACTTCAAGAAATTACCAGGAGCAGCTCGTGAAGCGCATAAAGAATTCGATTCATTTGCGGATTTCTATAATGAGGACAAGGACATTAAAGAAATGCTCGATAATCATTTTAAGATTGTTGAGCCTTACCTTAAACAGAATACAAAACGCTTTCCTGAACTTGAAGATAGGCATCCTTTAAATATCCTGGATAAAGAATCAGGACAATATAAAGAAGCGTTGAAGGAGTATCGAGAGGGTAAGAAAAAGAAAGCTACTCCAAAGAAACCTGCATCAAAACCCAAAACAACGAAAAGGAAAACAGCAGCTCCTAAAAGCACCACAGCCAAACAAGCACAACGAAAGCCCATTGAGGTTGACCTTATGCCATTAGAGATAAAGATAATCAAGCGTTATCTCAATTTTCATAACAAGAGGGTAAGCGAACGTCAGGTATCTCTTTTGTACAAGGTTATTCAAAAGGCAGCTACTGAGAAAACCATTCGCAAATCAAGCAAGTATGCAACTGAAATAAAAAGCATAGGGAATGACCTCATTAAGACTTATAAGGCTATGGATGGCGCATGTAAATTTGTCGTTCCGAATTCACTGTATTCAAAGCTGAAAAACATTGTTGATGATTACGGAGTAACTCCTGCGGTTGCTCTGATAAAACGTTTTATCAACCTGTATGGAAACATCACAAAAGCAAAAGCCCAAAGACTATTGACGACCGTTACCAATTCGTTAAAAAATGGTAAGGTTAAGAAGTCTGAAAAGGAGTTTGAACAGGTAAAGAACGTGCAAAAACACTTACACGATTATCTGGAGAGTGATAAACTGCTTGTTACCAATGTTCAGCTTAAAGGTTTACAGGGCATTGCCGGATTGGGAAAGTAAATGCCACTACCACGATTACGCCTAAAGGTAGTGGCACAAATAACAGGGCAATAACCCGAAGCTTTACAAGAACCACAGCCATTGCATCGGACCAGGTTGTTTTGGCAAATGACCTTGCCAAGATGAATTTTAAGACCATCTCAATTAGAGGTAAGTTCGGTAAGCTCTTAGGCAAACTGTATGTGCCATTCTATATAATGATTTATGGTTCACGCTTTCATGGCAAAAGTACAGTTGCCTTAATGCTTGCTGATGAATTGGTAAAGCAGCATCGTTTCAAAGTGTTATATGTAGCCAATGAAGAGGGGGTGAAAGGTACGATGCAGGAGAAAGTTGTACGACTTGGCATCAATAGCCCAATCGGAATTATTGAGGACTACAATCCCAAATTATTCAAGGATTACGATGTGGTATTTATCGACAGTACCCAAACCACGGAAGTCTCGCACGAGGCATTGGTGGAGTTAAAAAAGCAGTTCCCAAGAACCTCATTTGTAATAATCAATCAGGCAAACCGTGATGGCACATCTAAAGGTGGAACAAAATACGAACACCTTGTAGATGCAATCATGCACATCGAAAACAAGAGTGCTACAATGGAAAAGAATCGCTTTCCACAAGGCAGTCAGGAAACCATTAAAATATTTTAGGTATGAATGAAATGACAATTAAATTTTATTGGGTGGTCATTGCCGGGTTCAGTTCACTAATTGTAGGTGTAGTCTCTTTTGTAATCCGAAATGCTATATCGAGAAATGCTACAAAGGAAAGCGTTGAAGCTAAAACGGACTTACTAGAAAAGGATATTCTGCACCTCACAAAAGAACTAGAGGGAGCTGAAACCAAGTTTACCATACTGCATAAACGTGTTTCCGATTTAAGGGATAGCTCTAAGGAGATTTATGTGAGCAAGGAATTGTTTCACCAAACAATCAAGCAGCTTAATGAGAAGCTTGATACCATCTTAAAATTTGTAGAGCGATGAGAAAGATATTTGGAAAACTAACCAATGCCGGAGTTGCCGAAACACTCAAAGTAGGCACTAAACTCATTGATGAAATATTCACCACTCAAGAGGAAAAGCTCCAGGGAAAAATGGAGCTTTTTAAAATGGCTGTAGTTGACCGTGATTCTGCTAGAACTATGTACGCTCATGATAGTTGGCTACAAAAAATATTTGCAATCTTCTTTCTGGTTGCATGGTGCGGTCTAACCTTCGTTATGCTCAACTATTTTGTGTTTCAAACAATAGAATTACAGGATTGGCAAATAGCATTTATAAGCAGTATCAACGGTGGCATATCAACCAAACTTAGCACCATTATCGACTTCCTTTTTGGTGGTGCAATTTCTGGTGTAAACAATGTAAAACTTAAAGCCAAACGTAAGAATGAAGACATTTGAAGAACTCTTTAATGGTGTAGTAAAGCATGAAGGATACTACGCTAAAGTAACCGGAGATAAAGGCGGAGAAACCTATATGGGTGTTGCCCGAAATTTACATCCCAATTGGGATGGTTGGCAGCTTATTGATGAATACAAACAAGCATTTGGAGAAATAAAACGGAATACAAAGCTGGATATTCCAGGATTAACAGAGTTGGTTAAGGGTTTTTACAAACATAATTTCTACGATAAATATAAAATAGGCTACATTGTTTCTAGCTCGTTGCAGGAAATAATCTTTGATTGGTGCGTAAATAGTGGTTACTGGGGTAGTTGTGGAGTTCAGAAAGTATTGAATCGCTTCTTTGATTATGACCTTAAATTGGATGGGATTATCGGTAGGAATACGGTTAAGGCTATTAATGCTTGTCCGCAGGAAACATTATTTAATGCTATTAAATCTGCTCGTATTCATCATTATAATACAATTGCACAGATGGGGCAAAATCATAAGTTTTTAAAAGGGTGGTTGAGGAGAGTTTGTGTGATTAAATTTGAACAATAAAAATGTATAATATCCTTTGAAAAATTATCTCTTAAAAACAGTATGTGTTTTCATAAGAAAATGAAATAAAACTTAAAGATTTGCTATGTGAAATTTTGAATATAAAATAAAAGTGATTTTAATTAGGATATTTTTATGGAATAATGTATTGTGACATGTGCTATAGTGAATTCTTTTAAGCTTGAAATGTGCAAAAAATCATATTAAGATTTTCTACCTTTGTTTTAATTAATACACTTGATAAGTGATTAAAAAGTTATGTTTTTATGACGAAAATAAAATATCGGATTATTCAAAAAATGTTACTAATTGTATTAGTAATAGTTACAACAGATATATATTCAAATGCAATAGATTATCATGCTAAAGAAATAACAATCGAAGATGGCTTATTAAGTAGTCTAGTCAATAAAATTTACCAGGATAAGCATGGTTATATCTGGATTGGAACGGAAAATGGTTTGTCGAAGTACGATGGTATACATTTTAAAAATTATCAGTACAGGCCTCATGATAATAACTGTTTGTCAAGTAGTATAATCTATGATATTATTCAGGATGCAGATTTGAATTTATATATAGGAACAGTCAATGGTTTGAATAAAATAGAGGCTGATGGTGGTAAGATTAATTTTATGCCTTTAATATATAAAGGACAGGAATTAGAAGTCGTTGTTAATAAACTGCTCATTGATGACTGGAATAATCTTTGGGTTGGAACAAATAAAGGTTTGTTTATTTATAATCTTAATAAAGGGTCTTTTGAAGACGAATTGTTTAATCGGGATATTAACTTCGAGGTAAAAGATTTATGTAAAGATAAGTACAAAAATATCTGGCTAACAGGTCGTGAAGGAGTTTATAAAATAGCGTTTGAAGACTCTATTACAACTGCTAATGTTCATAAGTATTCAGAGATTAACCATTCGTCCTATATAAATTGTATTAAAGAAATAACTAGTGGGATTTGGATAAGTAGTACTAATACAAATTACTTTTTACCATATCAGGATGATAAGGTTTATGAAGTATCTATCGTTGAAAAACAATCAAAAGAAATGCTTAATGATATTAAAACTGTTTTTGCTGATGATAAAAATCTATTATGGGTAGGTTCTGGTGCCGGATTATTCTATTTTGATGATATAAATCAAATTTTAAGAGGGCATAAACAAGGGAAAATATTACTTGAAGTTGAGCGCTATAAAGACTATTGTTGCATTGATGATATTTTTGCTGATAGGAATAACAATATATGGGTAAGTTCAGGAAAGGTTGGTGTGAAATTATTATATCAATCAAGTATAAATTCATTTAAAATTTACAATACTTTATTTGGAGATGATTTAAGTAAATTTTTCACATCTATTTCTGTTGGAATTCAAAATGATTTGTATGCTGGGTCAGGTGGGGATGGTTTATATTACTTTAATAATGCAATGCAGACTTATTCCAAGCTAAACTTTGATAATCCTGTTTTTAAAGATGTTGATATCGTTGTAACATCGACATATCTGGATGCCACGAATAAATTATGGTTTGGTACTTATAATAAATCACTGTTTACATATGATCAGGAAGAAGGGCTGGTTGATTATTCTGATATAATCAGTGCTGGAAATCAAAATAGTACATTCCCGATTAGTGCAATTATTGAATACGAAGATAAACTATTGGTTGGATCAAATGGAAATGGACTTTATGTATATGATAAAATCAAAGAAAAAATAACGAACTTTAATATAGAAAATAGTAATCTTTCAAGTAACCATATAACTTGTTTATATATAGATAAAAACAATAGAATTTGGATTGGAACATACTGGGGATTAAATTTAATTGATATTAGAACTGAAAGATGTAGGAAGTTTTTGTATAGCGAACATAGTAATGCAAGTATTAGTAATAACATAATAAACTCTATAAATGAAGATCAAAACGGTAATTTGTGGATATGTACAAGGTATGGATTAAATAGATTCAATGAGGATTTTACCTTTGAAACAATTGATAATAATGATGGATTGCCAAGTAATTATGTCTGTTCTATTGTTGAAGGTCATAATCAAGAAGTATGGATTGCTACTAAAAAAGGACTTTGCGCAATGAATTTGCTTGATTATAGTATTAAAAGTTATAGGCAAAATGATTCAAAAACGATAATAGAATTTGATGAGAATGTCTGGAATAAAGATGGAGAAGGAAATATCTACCTTGGAAGTAATATTGGAATTATTCAATTTGCTCCGTCTGCAATTAAAGACTTTGTTCAAGATTGCGATATCGTCATGACTGATATTAAGGTGTTGAACAAGTCAATATTCGATAAAAACTTAATGGAAAAGTCTCTAAAAAAAGACAAGAATTCCTTAAAAATTAATCATGCTCAAAATGTCATTACATTTGAATACACAGCTTTAAATTTTATTGATCCTGAGAATGATGAATTTATCTATAAATTAGAGGGGTTTGATATAGAGTGGCAAAAAGTTGGAAACAAACGAAGTGCAACATATACAAATTTAAGGTCAGGCGATTACAAGTTTAAAGTTAAACTGGCAAAACAGAATGATAGTAAAGAAGCTTCGATTGATATAATTATTTTGCCTCCTTTATGGCAAAAGTGGTATGCATACATGCTTTATACCCTGATATTAATTCTCTTGTTATGGATATTTAACAGATACTCCATAATAAAAATAAAGCTTAAAAATGAGCTTGTTACAAAGGAAATAAAGAGACAAAAGGACAAAGAAATTAATGAAATGAAATTTCGTTTTTTTACAAATGTTAGTCACGAATTTCGTACGCCTCTAACACTTATTATTGGTCCGTTAGAAAAACTTAAAACTGAAAATAAAAACAACCCCATCTATGATCTCATTTTAAAAAATGCTAATCGAATGCAGCGTTTGGTAAATCAATTGCTTGAATTTAGGATGATAGAATCAGAAGTGTTAAAGCTTAATCTTAGAAATGGGGATATAATTAAGGCTATTCATGAAATCTATGATGTTTTCAGATATATAGCAGAGGAAAAAAACATTAAATTCAGCATAGAAAGTACTACAGAAAGTTATATAATGGCTTTTGATTATGATAAAATTGAGAAAATATTTTATAATTTGATATCAAATGCTTTTAAAAATACCGAAATCAAAGGGAAGATAAATATCTTGGTTATACATAGTTCAAATAATATTCAGATTATTATTGAGGATTCCGGGGTAGGTATATCAAATGAAGAACTGCCTAATATTTTTGACCTTTTTTATAGTTCATCAACGCAGAAAACTTCTAAATTCAAAGGAGCGGGTGTTGGACTATCTTTAACAAAGAAATTAGTTGATTTGCATGGAGGAACAATAGAGGTTTCCAGTAAGCTAAATGAAGGAACTAAATTTACTGTTAATTTACCACAAAAGGTTGTTGTAGAACAAGATGGAAAGGAAGAATTAGAAAAATCAGTGTCGAAAAGTATTGAGAATTATTTAAAAGAAGACTTTAAAGGTTTGGGTAGTGAGGATAGTATGTCTGGTAACGTATCCTTAAAGGAACTTTTTGGTACTGTACTGATTATTGAAGATAATGATGAAATTAGAATGTTTTTAACTAGTTTGTTGTCTTCAAAGTATAAAATAATTGAAGCATCTAATGGAAAAGAAGGTTTGATTAGTGCTAAAAAGTACAAACCTGATCTTGTAATTGCAGATGTAATGATGCCTATTATGAATGGGATTGATTTCTGTAAACGTATTAAAAAGGATTCTGCAACAGATTTCATACCAGTGATAATAATCACTGCTTATGATGAGAGAAAATTTGCTATAGATGCATTGAATAGTGGTGCAAATGATTTTATTGAAAAACCGTTTGATCCCCATGTTCTAATGACCAAAGTAGAGAATATAATAAATGGTCAGCGAAAGCTAAATGAAAAATACGAAAAAAGAAATCTAGTTCAACCTTCAATAGTTACAACAAGTACAAAAGATGAGGATTTCTTGAAAAAAGCAATTCATCTTATTGAAGATAATTTAATAGACGATAAAATTTCAGTAGAACTCCTCGCCCAAAAAATAGGAGTTACTCAAATTAGTTTATATCGTAAGATAAAAAAATATGCTGGTATGACTCCTGTAGAATTTATCAAAGTAGTAAAGGTAAAAAAGGCTGCAGAGTTTCTTAAAAATGATCCTGATTTAACCATTAATGAGGTGTCGTATATGGTGGGTTTTAGTGATATACAATATTTTAGAAGGTGCTTTAAAAAGGAATATGGAATTAATCCTTCGGAATATAAAAGAAAATAGAGTATGTAACTAAAGCTTATGCACAGGATTAAATCTCATCATTATATCAGTTTGTTCGTCTTCTCCCAGTCTAAATATATGCTTGTCAAATGCGAAGAATCCATTTTTTTCATAAAATCTAATAGCTCTAGTGTTGTGCTCCCAAACACCTAACCAAACATAGTCTTTTTTAAGTTCTTTTGTTTTTTTAATAGCCATATCTAAAAGCTTTTGTCCTACACCTTTTCTGAAAAATTCTTTTAATACATAAATTCGTTCTATTTCAAGAGAGTTAATATCGTTTATTTCAGTTTGAGCATCACCAAGATTAATTTTTAAGTATCCAACTACTTTACCATCAGATTCTGCAAAGTAAAATAATGAACTTTTATTACGTAGTTCACTTCTGAGTTTCTCTGTTGAAAATTCGTTTTCCAAATATTCAATCATATTTTCTTCACTATTTTCAGAAGTGAACGTTTCAAAAAAAGTTTGTTTTCCAATTTCTTGTAATACCTTAATATCGTTTTCTGCTATTTTTCTAATCTCCACCATAAATTTAAAATTATTGGGCGAATATAAATTAATTCATCAATATTTGAATGGATAGTGTTTGTAAAAATTATTTGCATGTGTTTAGGTGTAGTTAAATAGGAAGTAAAATATTCTTTTGGGTATAGATAAATAAAGGTTGGTTAAATCATATCTCAATAAAAGCATGATTAATCTTTCATTTATACATGACAAAATTATCATCCATCAAAAGGACTATGTATATTGCTTGATTGTGATACCTATGAGGACTTACTAGTTCGGTAGTTTTGTATAAGAAATTATTAACAAATCTATTTATTTATGAAAAAATCAATCAATTTATTATCTGTACAGTTGGTATTGTATTTATGCTTTTTGCCTTCTTATATTACTGCTCAAAATTTATGGACGGGATCTTTGGTTATAGGGAATTGGGATAATTACCAATCTTTAGATGGGGCAAGTTTTAATAATGCTACCATTGGAGATATTTTAAAAATTACGGCTACCGATATTGATATGAGTAGTGCACAGTTATCATTAAATAATGGTAGCTGGGTGGATTTAGCTGGCTCTGGTATGGTAGACCTAAGAACTGAAAATTATAGCTTTGTTATTACTTCGGTGATGTTGACAGAGTTACAATCTAATGGAGTTTTGGTTAGGGGAAAAAACTACACACTTACTTCAGTTGATCTGATCCCTGGTGATGGGAATTATGAATTGAATAATGCTGTTTGGTTAGGTGAAACGGTTATTGGTAATTGGGAAGGATATCAGGCGATTTGTGCAGGTACTTTTGTTAATGCACAGGTAGGAAATCTACTGAGGGTAAAAGTTTCAAATGTAGAACAAGGCGCACAAGGGCACTTATCTAACAGTAGTTGGGGAGATTTAATAGATGCAGAAGCATATGTAGAGTTATCCGGTTTGTCTTATTACGAATTTACAATTACATCTTCAATGTTAGCAGAATTACAAAGTAATGGTGTTTTGGTTCGAGGTGCAAACTATACAATTAAAGGTATATATGTTATTGATCCCTTAACTACACAGGTTGATCGATATTTTGAGCTATCAGCAGTCAATTACAGGGTGAAAGATAGATACTTATCTCTGGAAGGTTTACAAAAAGGAGGCTTGGTATCTATATATAACCTGAATGGGAAAAAAATACATGAAATTGACATATATAACTCATTTTTGAATGTGCAATTAGAAAATAAAGGGTTGTACATAATTGAGATTAGAAGTGGTAATAGTAGGTATGCCAATAAGATCTTAGTGGAATAAAAGAATAGGTAATTAATATTTAAAGTTAATTTATGAATTTGAATTTGCGTTTAATAGGGGTTATTGTCCTTCTATGTATTCAGTACATTGTTTTTGGACAAGAAAGATCGGTAACAGGTATTGTTACGGACGATTTAGACCAGCCTTTACCCGGCGTTTCAATTGTAATTGAAGGAACAGCCACGGGAACTATCAGTGATGTTGATGGTAATTATTCAGTTGAATTACCCGGAGGTAAATCTGTTTTAGTGTTTTCATTTGTTGGTTTTGTAAATCAAAGAATAGATGTTTCTAATAAAAGTATTGTAAATGTTAAAATGGAAGTAGAAACTGCAGGACTTGACGAAGTTGTAGTTGTTGGTTATGGAACCATGAAAAAAAGTGACCTGTCAGGTGCATCTGTTTCTTTGAGTGCAGAAAAATTGAAGTCAGCAGGTATGGCTAATCTAGATCAAGCGTTGCAAGGTCGAGCCGCCGGAGTTAGTGCTGTTTCTACTTCAGGACAACCAGGTGGAGCTGTAAGTATTCGTGTACGAGGTCAAAGTACAATTAATGCCGGAGCTGAGCCCTTGTATGTAATTGACGGTGTACCAATAACTAATACAAGAACTAGTGGAAGTGAGTTGGGACTCGGAGATGCATTGGGGAATTCCCCAACAACTGGAATATCTCCTTTATCAAAGATTAATCCAAGAGATATTGTGTCTATGGAAATTTTAAAGGATGCTTCTGCTACTGCCATTTATGGATCACAAGGTGCTAATGGAGTCATCATTATTACTACTAAAAGAGGTAAAAAAGGAGATGCCAAATTTGAATATGATGGTTCATATGGAGTTCAGAGGCAAGCTGTAAGCATTGATATTATGAATTTAAAAGAATTTGCAGAATATAGCAATGCTGTAGCAGCAGAAACAAATGGTCGTGATGAGAGGGTGGAATATATGGATCCTACATTATTAGGTCATGGCACAGATTGGCAAGAAGCAATTTTTCAATTAGCACCAGTTCAACAACATCAGATAAATATATCAGGTGGTGGTGAAAAATTGAATTACTATGTATCTGGAGGGTACCTAAATCAGGAAGGTACTATAATTGGAACCGAGTTCGAACGTTTCTCTTTTAGAACAAATTTGGATGCTCAGCTTAAGGATTGGCTCAAGATGGGTGTAAATTTAAATTATACACAAACCGATGAACGTTTAGGTTTAGCAGATTCTGAGTCGGGAATAATTCGAATTGCATTACAAACAACTCCGGATATGCCTATATATAATATGGATGGTACTTATGCAAGTATTTTTAGAGAAGGGCAGATTTCTCAGCCTAATGCAATAGGTAAGGCAATGGATGATGATAACTATTTATATAGGAATTCATTAGGGGGTACTATTTTCTTCGATTCAAATATTATGAAAGATCTAGTATTGCATACAGAAGGATCTATGAATTTAGATTATTCAAAAGCGGAGGTATTTCGACCGAGAATTGTATATGGTAATTGGGAGCGTCCTATAAATTCTATGCGTTCACAAGTTAATAAGAATATATTTTGGCAAATTAAGAATTACCTGACTTATACAAAGAAGTTTGGTAAGCATAATGCAACCTTGATGGTTGGTCAGGATATGTGGGAGAGTAGATATGAATATCAAAGGGTATATAATACAAACTTACCAAGTAATGATATTCAAAATCCTCAATTAGGTAGCGGTACTCCCCAAATAGGTTATGGATTCGGAAGTTCTGCCAACGCTTCATATTTAGGTCGCTTAACTTATAACTATGATGATCGTTATATGTTTACCTATACCTATCGTAGAGATGGCTCCTCTAATTTCGGACCTAAAAACCGTTGGGCAGGTTTTAATTCGTTTGCCGGGTCATGGAGGCTCAGTAATGAAGTATTTATGAAATGGGCAGAACCGGTATTAACGAATGCTAAACTTCGTTTTGGATGGGGACAGGTAGGTAATCAAAATATCGGGGGATATTTATGGGGCGCCTCTATTTCAAAAATGGATACGGGACTTGGAGCCGGTTATCGTCAGTCAAACATTGCCAATCCATTTATCCAATGGGAGAAACAAGAACAGTTAAATATTGGGTTAGATTTATCATTATTTCATTTTGTTGATATGGTATTTGAGGTTTATGATAAAACCTCAAGTGATATGCTAATGGAATCCCAGTTACCATCATATATGGGAACAAGAGGTAACGTATCAAGTGCGATGAAATCACCTTGGGGTAACTTTGGGGAGATCAATAATAAAGGACTTGAAATATCGGTTACGACTCACAATTTTAAGGGGAGTTTTGTTTGGGATACAGATTTTCAAATATCCTTTAACCGTAATAAGTTGATTTCGCTGGATGGATCTCCATCCGCACATATTGAAGGGTATGGTCAGTGGAACGATGTTGTATCGTTAACAGAAGTTGGCGATCCGTTATTTAATTTCTACGGTTATGTTACTGAAGGTGTTTATCAGGATTTGGAAGATCTTCAAAGCAGTCCTCGTCCAGAAGGATACCCGACTGATGGTGAGTCTTTTATATTTGGTAACACTACGTATGTCGGAGACATAAAATACAAGGATATTAGCGGGCCTGATGGAAAGCCGGACGGAATTATCAATGCTTATGACCGTACTAGTATTGGGTCTCCGATGCCTGATTTTACCTTTGGTTTCAATAATACTTTCTCTTATAAAAATTTTGATCTGAGTGTGTTCATTAATGGTATGTACGGTAATGACGTAATGAACTATACATCCATTAATTTATCGAACATGAAGAGTATTTGGAATAACCAGCTAGGTG
Source organism: Saccharicrinis sp. 156 (assembly GCF_050589685.1). NCBI lineage: Bacteria > Pseudomonadati > Bacteroidota > Bacteroidia > Marinilabiliales > Marinilabiliaceae > Saccharicrinis > Saccharicrinis sp. 156. The sequence goes on along the minus strand of NZ_JBNGOS010000020.1, from coordinate 65,462 downwards.
TAGTAAGAGATAGGGCAAGATTAGAGCCCATAGATGGTGTTTACGGTGAAAACTGGTGGGAAGATGTTAATAATGTACGAGTTGCAAATTCTAATACGAATATTCCTAGAGCTGTAGTGACGGATCCTAATGATAATGATAGAATTTCAGATCGTTATGTTGAGGATGGTTCGTTCATCCGTATAAAAAATATCACACTTGGATATACTTTACCTAAAAGTCTTACAAAAAGAATTCATCTTGGTAATGTAAGGGCTTACACTAGTATTGAGAATCTGGCCACATTTACAAAATATAGCGGTTTCGATCCAGAAGTAGGAGCTAGTACTCAAAGTGCTAATGTGTTTGGGTTGGACAACGGTCGCTATCCATCTCCACAAGTGTTTACGTTCGGGTTAAATGTTTCATTTTAATAATTGTATATAATGAAAATAGAAGGAATAAAAAATATAGTAATGGTTTTCCTCGTTGCAATAGGATTTGTCTCATGTGATGATTTCCTTGATCGTCCTACGGAGGATACATATACAATTGACAGTTTTTATCAGAATGATGATCAACTGTTTCAGTCAGTCAATCCAATTTATAATTCTCCCTGGTATGATTTTCAACGAGGATTTATGAGAATTGGAGAAGTTATGGCAGGAAATCTGGTCTTTGATGGTGCAGATGGTTATACTAATTTTACTCTGAATAGTTCTGATGAACAAATTGCTAATGTCTCTGCTTCGTTATGGGCAGTCAATGCTTACTGTAATGGAGTAATTCAAAATGTAGATCTGAAATCTGGAGCTTCGGTAACTCGTAAGGCAAAAAACACAGTCAAAGGGGAAGCAATGGTTTGGAAGGCAATGAGTTATTTTTATTTAGTTCGCTGTTTTGGTGCTGTTCCCATTATTCATGATAATGCAACAACAATAGCCAACAATGCTTCGGCAACACTAAAACGTAATAAAATTGAGGATGTATATAAATACATCACTCTAATTCTCAAAGATGCAATTAAATTGTTGCCCGAGGATAATATGACAGGTCGAATCGATAAGTATTCTGCATATGGATTATTAGCTAAGGTATATCTAACAAAATCAGGGTATGGAATGAGCGGTACCCGTAATGAGAGTGACTTATCAGAGGCAGCTAAATATGCAAAAATAGTTATTGAAAAAAGTGGAAGGAATTTACATCCTGTTTATGAAGAGATATTCCAACTTAAAGGTAATTTTTTAGATGAGAGCTTGCTGGCATGGCATTGGACAGTTGGTGAACAATGGACTAGTCAGAATTCACTTCAGTCAGATTTATCTTTATCAAATTTCTCAGATGCAGTAGGGTCATGGGGAAATTATGTCTATCCAACAATTGATTTGCAAGCTGCTTTTGGTGAAAGTGCTGATAAACTAACCAGAAACTATTATGATGTGCGCAGAAAGGCTAGCATGATGATGGTTGGTGACACCTATGACTATTTCTGGACTGATAAGGGGGGCTTTACCTATAATTGGGATAGCTCATCTGATGGAATTTATGGTGGATCTATAAGCTTTGTTAGCGGTACAGGAGCAAATTGTGCTAAACATATTGTTGGTCGCTTAGCAGATGCCAAGGCTCAGGGCTATGAAACGCTGGATGGGATGCATACACCATTAAGTACACATTTACTGAGATTATCTGACGTGTATTTAATCTATGCAGAAGCTGTTTTAGGGAATGAGTCGGCAACAAACGATGCATCAGCTTTATTGGCATTTAATGCTGTACGTGCCCGTGCTCAAAAAGGGAACCATAAAGATGTGACAAGTGTTTCTTTTGATGATATATATGACGAAAGACGTTTGGAATTTGCTTTTGAAGGAGATAGATGGTATGACCTGGTGAGATTACATTATTACAAACCTGAAATGGCAAAAAGTATTATTGTAGTTCAGGAAAGAGGAACCTGGTTAGGATTGGATAATTTTTACTTGCATAATGATAATTCTGGGCTTGACATTCAAAGTCATAAGGTTACAGGCTTAACAGATGAAGATTTTACCATTCCTTTCCCAGAAGTAGACTTGTCGTTAAATCCTGGTTTAATGGATGATCCAATAAGTTTCGACTTTGGTTCAATCGGTTATAATTAATTACCTTAAAGAACTTCAATATGATGACATATAATAGAAATAAGAAAAATAGTTTATACCTCATGTTAATGGTTACTGTAGCCGGGTTGTTATTTAATGCCTGCGAGGAGTATCCTCATGAATATGAAATAACTGAAGAGGTGCCTAGTATCGACTATATCAGGGTTGCAAACCCTGATAAATCAGATTCTTTGATTGTAAGTGCTTCCTTAAACTCTACCATTACCTTAATAGGGGAGAATTTGACGAGCATACGCGAGATTTGGTTCAATGACAAACAGGCTTATTTGAATACGAGTTTTATTACATCAAATTCAATGTTTGTTACCATTCCTAATGAAATTCCGGAAGAAGTATCCAATAAAATATATATGGTGGCAGGTAAGGATACGGTAATATATGATTTTAATGTTGTTGTACCTCCTCCGGCTCCTAGATCAATGGTATGTGAATTTATTGCAGATGGAGAGCAGGCCGTTATTAAAGGGAATTATTTTATTAACGATGAAAATGTTCCTCTTCAGGTTTTTTTTCCCGGAAACCTGGAAGGAGAGGTTCTAAATGTTAGTGAGAACTATGATGAGGTTACCGTAACGGTTCCTTTGGGAACGAGTGTTGGCCCTGTTACTGTTAAAACAATTTATGGTTCAGGTCTTTCTACTTTTTATTTTCGAGATGATCGCAATTATATTTTGGATTGGGACGGATTAGATGCTGCAGGAGGTTGGCGTGCAGGGAATATTGCCAATACCGAACCAGCTGGCATAAATGGAAATTATGTACGTTTTGAAGGTGATATGGCTGGTGAAATTGGAAGTACATGGAACGAAGATAACTTCAGTTTTAATTTATGGAACGCCTCCAATGGTAGATCTGATGAGCCTTTTTATGAAGGGGATCTTAACAGCGCAGTATTAAAGTTTGAGTGCTATGTTGTAGAAGAGTGGAAAGCTTCTGCACTTCAAATGATTTTTACACCTTATGAAGTTAGTGGAACAAACGCCTTTATTGCTGACAATGTTACTATGCGTGGATTATGGAATCCTTGGGTGTTGACAGGGAGTTATCAAACCGATGGTTGGGTAACAGTTTCAATTCCAATGTCTGAGTTTCATTATTATCAAGATGGTAAAGATGCTGGAGCTAATTTAACAAACGATATGCTTGGCGGATTAACCTTTTTCGTATACCATGGTGGCGTTGATGGAGAAGATTGTAGGGTACATATATGTATTGATAACATTCGTATCGTAGCAATGTAGTAATATTTAAAACAATTAGATATGCAATTAAGAGAATATATAAAAACAACATTACTATCATTTTTGTTTGCTGTTACAGCACTGTGTACAGTATTGTCGTCATGTGAAAAAGATGATAATAACGGTATTGATGAAGTAATATTGAGTAGTTATGGACCTATGCCTATAGCCAGGGGAGCAGAATTGCGCTTTATTGGTAAAAACCTGGATCAGGTGGATGCCATTATGATACCTGGAGACATTGAAATTACAAGTTCTGAATTTGTAACACAAACCTCAACTGAAATTAAATTAACAGTGCCACAGGATGCAGAGGTAGGATATGTACAATTGTTTGCGGGTGAAAGTGTAATTACAACAAAAACACCGATTGGATACTATGAGCCGATCTCAATTGAATCATTTTCACCAGTTTCAATCAAGCCAGGTGATGTGCTGAGGTTAAACGGAGATTACCTAAACCTGGTAGGAGAGGTAATTTTTACAGATCGTGTGGCTGTGGATAGTACTATGTTTATCACTAAATCACGTAAAGAAATTACGCTGACTGTGCCAGAGGAAGCAAAAACGGGCAAAATAGCAATTTCTAACGGAGCCATAGAGCCTATAATTATTTATGCTGATTCAGAGCTACAAGTTGTTACACCAACGTTTAGTGGTTTAACACCAAATCCTGTTAAGCCAGGAACCGGGTTGACTTTTTCGGGGACTAATTTAGACCTTGTTACAAGTATTACATTTGGTGGTGGTGTTGTTGTGAATGAGTTTTCAGAAGCAAACGGTACTTCCATAAGTGTTGTTGTTCCAATAAATGCACAAGATGGGAAACTGGAACTTGGGCTTGCATCTGGTGTCACAATTAGTTCAATGGAAGATCTTACGATGATAGTACCGACTCTTAGTGTTTCGCCCTCGGTAATTAAAAATGGAGAAACAATAACTGTTACAGGGGACGACCTAGACCTGATTGATAATGTTATTTTCGCAGAAGGTGTTGAAGGAACAATTATCGATGGTGGTTCTGCGACACAGATAACCGTTGAAGTGCCACGTGCGGCTATTACGGGAGAGGTTATATTTGTTACCACATCAGCTAAATCTGTTTCAGGAGGAAATATTACCATAGTATCTCCATTTCTTACGGGATTTACTCTTGCATCAGCAAAACCTAATACTGATATTGTCATTACTGGAGATAATCTGGATGTGGTGGATAAAGTAATGTTTACAGGAGGTATTGAAGGAGTAATAACACAGCAATTGCAATCCCAGTTAAATGTTACTATTCCGGTTGGAGCAATAACAGGAGTAATCACTTTAATTGCAATAAATGGAGAGGAAGTTGTTTCAAGTAGTGAGATAGAGATACAACAAAACTTGCCAAACTTTCAATCTTATGGTGAAAACAAGGCTACCCCAGGCGAAGTCCTTACGATTATAGGAACTAACCTAGGTTTAATTAAAGAGCTAGTATTTCCAGGTGAAATTTCAGCAACAGAGTATGGTATAAAGACAGATACTCAGGTTGAGGTTTATGTGCCATTTGATGTTACAACAGGGTTTGGTCAGATAAAAATGATAACCTACGAAGGTGAAGAAGGTTTGTTACCTGAAATATTTATAGGAGGTACAGATCCGATTACATCAGAAACAATAATGGTTATGGATTACGAGCAACATGGCGATCATAATGGCTCTTGGGATAATTCCTGGAGTGGGAACACTACTGTTGTTGAAGAGGGAGGAAATACCTTCCTTCATGTTGATGCCACTATTGGGGATGGGTGGCTTATGAATTGTAACCATCAATCTAGCGGTGCTCCAGCACCGGTAATTAACAATGTTGAAAATTACATGATTAAATTAGATATTCGCATTGAAGAGGGTGTAAGTGGTGCCGAAAATGCTGCCATGCAGTTTGTATTAGGCGATTCTTGGAACTGGTATGGAACCGGACTATTCCCGGCAACAACAAGCGGTAATTGGATAACTGTTTCGGTTGATCCTGCACAACTTAATTTATCAGGTACGCTTGATCTTTCAAGCGGAACAAATGGTATGTATGGAGGGCCTATTCCTGGCGGGATTAGTGTAGATAATCTTCGTTTTGACCCTAAGTAATACTTAATAATTGAAATGAATCAACAGAGTTGTTTGCCAAAACAACTCTGTTGAAAATACGCTCTAAGGATGCCTTATTGTTATAGGTATATTCATTAATAAATCAGGTGAATAAGGGAAAGAATAAATGATTAGTTATGAGTAGAATGATATTTAGCTGTTTGCTATTAGTGTATCTAATAGCTTGCACAAAAAGTGAAGAGGTTGAAAGGTTAGCTCCAAATTTTAAATCAAGTATTCCAGATAATAATGCTACAGATGTAGCTGTTACAACTTCTATAGAAATTGTTTTTGATGAGGTGATATCACTCATACCCAACCATGGAATAACCATAAATGATAATGATGTTGAAGTAGAAACTTCGTTTACAAAATTACTTTTTACGACTGAATTAACAGAAAGCACCACCTATACAATAATTGTTCCAGCAGGCTCTTTGGTTAATACTATTAATGTTCCCCTTGAAGAAGAAGTACAAATTGTATTTACAACAGAGGATATAGTGGAAACTGAAATTACTTCCAATTTAGTGGTAGAAAATCCATCTGTAGAAGCTGTTAATGTGTATAATTTTCTTAAAGAAAATTATGGAGTAAATTGTATTTCATCAACACAGGCTAGTGGAGCATGGAATCTGAATGAGGCTGAATGGGTAAAATATCATACCAGTAAATATCCGGCAATTACTAATTTTGATTATGGTCACTTGCCATATTCACCTGCTAACTGGATAGATTATTCTAAAACAGATTTTGTTGAAGAATGGTGGAGAAACAATGGTTTAATAGGTGCATCATGGCATTGGGTGGTGCCAACATTTGAAGGTTCATCAGTATATACTTATAAACCTAATGAAACCACCTTTAAAGCTTCAAATATTACAACAGAAGGTACCTGGGAAAATGATATCGCCAATGCCGACCTTGCAAAAATGGCAAGTTATCTCAAGCTATTAAAAGATAAAAATATACCTGTTATTTGGCGCCCTCTGCATGAGGCTGCCGGCAATATATACGAGTATAGTGGTGGGTCTGCATGGTTTTGGTGGGGCGATGCCAATGCTGAAGTATATAAAGATTTGTGGGTTTATATGTTTGAATACTTTGAAATACAAGGATTAAACAACCTGATTTGGGTTTGGACTACACAAACAAAAGATAATGACTTTTACCCCGGTGATGATTATGTAGATATCATCGGACGAGATATTTATGGAAATAATACGACAGGTTATTTTGTTGAGCAATTTGATTTAATACAAAATCAATATCCAACTAAGATGGTAACATTGAGTGAAATGGGTAATGTATCGGCCATTACAAGTCAGTGGTCAAGTGGTGCTAAATGGTCATATTTTATGCCTTGGTATGACTATGACAGAACAAGTGATGTCCATTCAAATACTTTTATATCTCCTGATCATGAACACGCCAATGCTGATTGGTGGATGAATGCCGTAAGTTCAGACTATGTCATCACACGGGATGAAATGCCTGATTTAAAATAATAATCGAATTAATTATGGAATAGGAATAACTATTTGTGGTTATTTTTCAGAGCATACTTGCCAAGTGTAATCGTAAATGGTATTGAAAACTGTATGATTTGTGGTTGTCACAATGTAATAGTAATACATGCTACTATACATGAGGCGTTATGCGAGATGGGTTATATATATATATAAATTAAAATAAAAAACAATGAAGAAATTATTGGTTTTAAGTCTTTTGGTTCTAAGTATTTCTATTGCGGAGAGTCAAAAATCAGAAAATTTAGCTTTAACCCCTCCAATGGGATGGAATAGCTGGAATACTTTTGGTTGTGATATCAATGAAGAATTGATTAAAGGAATTGCAGATGCTATGGTAGATAACGGTTTACGAGATGCAGGATATGAATACCTCGTACTGGATGATGGATGGATGGCCATGGAACGTGATGAAAATGGCAGGTTATACGGAGACCCTGTTAAGTTTCCTAGTGGAATGAAAGCTTTAGGAGATTATATTCATTCAAAAGGGTTGAAATTCGGAATTTATAATTGTGCAGGTTTTAAAACATGCGCAGGCTATCCTGGTAGTAGAGGTTATGAATATATTGATGCTCAAACCTATGCGGATTGGGGAGTGGATTTTCTTAAGTATGACTGGTGTAATACTGAAAAGTTAAAGGCTGAAGGTGCTTATATGACCATGCGGGATGCCTTGTATGCAACGGGAAGACCTATTGTATTTAGTATTTGTGAATGGGGCGATAGCGATCCTTGGAAATGGGGTAAGGAAATTGGTCATTTGTGGCGTGTTAGCGGGGATATAATTAATTGTTGGGATTGCGAAGTAGGACATGGCTCATGGTCTTCGTGGGGAATATGGAAAATCATAAATATGCGTAAGGATATTCGCAAGTATGCCGGACCCGGACATTGGAATGATCTTGATATGATGGAGGTTGGTAATGATTTGACTGATGCTCAAAATAGAAGTCATTTTGCAATGTGGTCTATATTGGCTTCTCCTCTAATTATGGGTAATGATATTCGTGAGGCATCTGCTGAAACTAATAAAACTTTATCAAATAAAGGTGTAATTGCTGTTAATCAGGATAAGTTGGGAATTCAAGGCTTTAGATTTAGCAACGAGGATAATATTGAAACATGGATAAAACCTCTTGCAAATGATGATTGGGCTATTGTCTTTGTAAATTTGAATGAAGAGGATTTTGAGTTGAAATGGGATTGGCTTAAACATGATATGGGTGATGATATTAACAACAAGTCCATTGATTTTAAGAATGATATCTGCGAAATAAAGGATTTATTTAATAATAAAAATTTAGGAGACACTTCTAAACCGTTGAAAGCAAAAATTGGTGTGAACGATGCTTTAATGATTCGTATTACTAAAAAATAAAGTCGGCACCCGGATTAAGAGTTTAGAATAACTACATGTAACCTTAATGAGCGTATATTAATTTAATGGTATGCATGGGTTTGTGATTTACCGGAAATAAACCATTATTTAAACTTAATTTATTCAGGAGGTGACTTGTAGGTCGATTGGAATATAGGTATGGGGAGAGTTGGTTTCAATAGATCAAAATTAGAGGTAGTCTGTTTGTATTCGCAGAGCAATTTAGATTACCTCTATACTTTATCCAATTAAGAGTATTGGATTTGTGGTGTTGTTGCATTTTAAATAACAAGAAGAATTGCAATTAGTTATACGAATTCCCAAAATCCGACAGGTGCAAAGTAAATTTAGACCATTGGCATGGAGTAATATATAAAAATTCACACCTTATAATTATATATGTGCAGTTAATGTATGGGTATTGATTAAAAAAGAAGTTTATGAAAGCAAAAAAAATATTTTTATACCTAATTTTATTGGTAATAACAGTGCGACTCTTAATGGCTTGTGGCCTTGAGAGTAAGGGATGTTCTGAATTAATTGACAATTCAATAATTAAACAACTTAAATGCTCCAAAGGTAAAGGTATTCTATTTGGGCATCAGGATGATTTGGCCTATGGTATAGGATGGAGCTATGAGGATGGAGAATCTGACGTAAAGAGAGTCACAGGAGACTACCCATCTATTTTTGGATGGGAATTGGGAGGTATTGAGCTTGATAAAACACATAATCTTGATAGCGTGCCGTTTGTCACCATGAGAAAATTAGCTTTATGGGGGCATCAACAGGGAGGGATTAATACCTTTAGTTGGCATCCTCATTCTCCAATAGATAGTGTGAGCTCCTGGACAGGAGGAGCTGTTGTTGCAAAGTACATTATACCAGGAGGAAGTCATCATATAGCCTTTAAAGCACAATTAGATAGGATTGCGGATTTTTTTAGTCAGTTAAAGGATGAAAATGGACAAAATATTCCATTCATTTTCCGTCCGTGGCACGAAATGGATGGAAGTTGGTTTTGGTGGGGAGTAAAGTCTTGTACTTCAGAGGAATTTAAGACTTTATTTAGATTTACTATTGAATATTTAAGAAATCAAAAGGGATTAACTCAAATGACAGTAGCGTATTCACCAGATAGGAATTTCGATACTAAAGATGAGTATCTTACATGGTACCCGGGAGATGATGTTATCGATATTATGGGAATGGATAATTATTGGGATTTTGGACAGTATAAAGGAGAGAAAGAAGTAATAAGAAAGCTTCATGTTGTTATTAATGCAGCAAAAGAAAAAAACAAACTTGCTGCATTAACAGAAACGGGTTCTGAGAACATACCTGACTCATTATGGTTTACTCGAAAGTTAGGAGTTGTGTTGCAAGATTCTTTGATAAATGCAGAATTAAGTTATACAATGGTTTGGCGCAATGATTCAAAAACACATTTTTTCTTTCCTTATCCGGGACATCCAGCAGCAGATGATGCTAAAGAATTTTGTAATGTGGAAAATATATTAATGCTAGAGAATTATAAAGAGTTAGTTCAAGAATAGAAATTAATCATGTTCATTAGCGTCTTTCATCGGAGGACTCAGGTGACTTATGAAGAAAGTTATGAAAATGCAATTATTTGAAGAAAGGTTGATGAGAATTAAGGAAGAACATAAAACCTTAATTGAGAAGAAGAATGAAGAAATATTTAGCGATAATGGAGTGTATGCTCGTTACAAGAATCCAATTATTACAAGGGAGCATTTACCACTACACTGGCAATATGATTTCAATAAAGAGACTAATCCGTTTTTAATGGAGCGTATTGGTTTTAATGCGGCTTTTAATGCGGGAGCTATTAAATTGAATGAAAAATATTTGTTGGTTGTTCGAGTTGAGGGTAACGATCGTAAATCGTTTTTTGCCGTTGCGGAAAGTACTAATGGGATCGATAATTTTAAATTTTGGGATCGTCCGATATCACTTCCCCAGACAGAGAATCCGGATACCAACGTTTACGATATGCGTTTAACGCAGCATGATGATGGATATATCTATGGTGTATTTTGTACCGAGCGAAAAGATCCCAATGCTCCAGAAGGAGATACTTCCAGTGCAGTTGCATCAGCTGGAATAGCCAGGACAAAAGACCTGGTAGAATGGGAAAGACTTCCTGACTTAATTTCCACAAGTGGTCAGCAACGTAATGTGGTGCTTTTTCCTCATTTAATTGAAGGTAAATATGCATTTTATACCCGCCCACAAGATGGATTTATTGATACAGGTAAAGGTGGAGGTGTTGGTTTTGGCTTATCTGATACTATTGAAAAACCGGAAGTTAAAGAAGAGGTAATCGTTGATGCAAAGACTTATCATACCATCTATGAAGTAAAAAATGGTTTAGGGCCAGCCCCAATAAAAACAGAACATGGATGGTTACAACTGGCTCATGGAGTAAGAAATACAGCAGCCGGATTAAGATACACACTTTACATGTTTATGACAGATTTGGAAAAACCCTGGCTTGTAACGCATAAACCACACGGGCATTTTATAGCTCCATTAAAGGAAGAGAGAGTAGGAGATGTACCTAATGTAGTGTTTGCCAACGGCTGGATAACGGATGATGACGGGAAGGTATATATCTATTACGCATCCTCAGATACAAGAATGCATGTGGCAACATCTACTGTAAACCAGTTAGTTGATTATTGTATGAATTCTCCACAAGATAAATTGCATTCTAATTTGTCGGTACAAACCATAAATGAACTGATAGATAAGAATAAGAACTTCATGAATTTGATTTAGAATTAGGGTGAAGGTTAGAGTGTAGCGTTAGGGAACAAGGAGTATTACATTCTAACCACCCTTTTATATGGTTTTGATTGGATAATCGATATCGTATGTTTAATTTTTTTCCCAACGTTCAAATTGAATTCTTAAGAAAAATTTACTCATCCTCAGATATGGAAAATTGCATATCAATTTTTCATGTTCGTTTCACCTAATCTAACTTTAGCTGATATAAATTACCGGATAAAATGGAAGTAACAAAGAAAAGAATTATAAAGTCAGAAATATTCGAACTGGCTAAGGAAATGGAAGCAGAGCTACAGCGTTTACTTGACTTCTGGATTAAAGAAACGTTAGATCCTGAAAATGGTGGTTTTATAGGAAGAATAGATCATTTTGGGAATAAGTATCCGAAAGCCATAAAGGGAGTTGTGTTGAACGCCCGCATTTTATGGACTTTCGCTTCTGCATATAGGATAACCAAACAAGAAAACTATAAAGAAGTAGCAGACCTAGCTTTCCATTATCTCATCAATAAATTTTGGGATAAAAAGGAAGGTGGATTTTTTTGGGCTGTTGATTATAGAGGAAATGTAACTAGTGAACGGAAGCAAACTTATGCCCAGGGATTTGGGATTTATGCGCTGGCTGAGTATAATAGGGCTACCGGTAATACACAGGCATTAGAATATGCCCGCCAGTTATATTATATTATCGAAAGCAAATATTGGGACAAAGCACACGATGGTTACATCGAAGCTTTAAACAAAGATTGGTCTTGTCTTGAAGATATGCGATTAAGCGATAAAGATGCCAACTTGCCTAAATCGATGAACACCCATTTGCATATTCTTGAGCCCTATGCCAATTTGTATCGAATATGGCCCGATCGTCAGTTGAAAGAAAGTATCAAATCACTAATTGGAATTTTCCAGAATAAAATTATTGATGCGGAAACAGGGCATTATAATCTGTTTTTTGATATGAATTGGTCAGCTAAATCTCATGGAATTTCATTTGGGCACGATATAGAAGGTGCCTGGTTAATGCATGAAGCTGCAGAAGTTACTGGTGATCCTGGGGTTATAGAAAGTGTAAGAGAGACAGCGCTTAATCTTGTTGATATCACATTAAGAGAAGGATTAGACGAAGATGGCTCTTTGTTTAATGAAAAAGATGGTGATCATTTAGATTCGGATAAACATTGGTGGCCACAGGCAGAAGCCATGGTTGGTTTGTTTGATGCCTGGGAGATTTCCGGAAATAATGATTATTTGTCGGCTATTGATAAGCTCTGGATATTCATTAAGAATATGCTGGTTGATACGGTTAACGGAGAATGGTACTGGAGTGTTGACAAAAAAGGAGTGCCACATACTCAGGAAGATAAAGTAGGCTTTTGGAAATGCCCTTATCATAACTGCAGAGCTTTGATGGAAATCATTGAGAGATTAAATAAGTATAAAATTGATATGAAATAAAGGCACATTACCACCTTGAGTTTCAGTGTTTATAATCTACATATTATGTCACAAAAATTACATATAAAAGAAAAAATAGGTTACGGTTTTGGTGATTTTGCATCATCCATGTTTTGGAAGATATTTGCCATGTATCTGACATTCTTCTATACTGATATAGTAGAGTTGTCACCCGAATCAGTAGCGTTTATGTTTATCATGGTAAGGCTATGGGACGGATTAAACGATCCTTTGATGGGTATAATATCAGATAGGACAAACACATCAAAAGGGAAGTTCCGTCCCTATCTTTTGTGGATAGCTATTCCGTTCGGAATCATTGGCGTATTAACATTTTTAGTTCCTGATTTTGGTCCTTCTGGTAAAATAATATATGCTTATATTACTTATACGCTTATGATGATGGTGTATACTGCAATTAATGTTCCGTATGGTTCTTTAATGGCAGTCATGACTGATAATCCTAAAGAACGAACCAGTCTAGCTTCCTTCAGGTTTATAGGTGCTTACTCTGGAGGTATTGCCATGACGGCTTCTGCACCTTACATTCTGGAGTACTTTAAAAATGCAGGGTTTAACGATGCAGAGAGTTACCAATATATGGTTACTATTTATGCTATTGTTGCTGCTTTCTTCTTTGTAATGACTTATTTATGGACAAAAGAACATGTAAAAGCCATTAAAGAAAATAACTCAGTCTGGAGTGATTTAAAAGACTTGGCTAAAAATGCACAATGGTTTATCATGCTTGGAGCAGGGGTTTTAATGCTCGTGTTTATAACCTTCAGGGAGTCTAGTATCTTGTATTACTTTAAGTATTTTGTGGAAGATCAAAGCCTACCTGTTTTTGGGGATGTAACTTGGGGAAAATTGTCAGGTGCATACATGACCATTTGGTTGGTGGCTAATATGCTGGGTGTTTTGCTGGCTATTCCTGTGTCAAACAAGGTTGGAAAGAAGAATACATTTATAATAGCCATGTTTTTGTCGGCTCTGTTGAGTGTTTTATTGTATTGGTTAAATCCACAACAGGTATTTCTGATTTTTGCTTTGAATCTTATAAACGGAATTAGTGCCGGTATTGTTTTGCCACTTGTATGGTCGATGTATGCCGATATTGCCGATTATTCAGAGTGGAAAACTGGACGCAGGGCAACAGGCCTTTTGTTTTCATCTTCATCCATGTCTCAGAAATTAGGTCTGATGGCCGGAGGAGTCCTTCCTTTATATATTCTGGGAACCTACGGTTTTGAAGCAAATGCGGAGCAAACAGCAAAATCATTAGAAGGCATTCGTTTGATGATTAGTATTTATCCAGGTATAATATCAGCACTTTCTGGGACATTATTTCTTTCATACAAACTAAGTGATAAATTTATGGCAGACATTTCTTCTGAACTAGAAAGTAAACGTAACTATTAGTTCGAATTTTTTAAAAGTAAGAACATGTCAGTTAGTGAATATATAGAGCGTAAAGAACAGCAAGGAAGTATTCTTTATATAAAACGTAAAGATATTGAATGTATTTCAATACACTATAAGAATGGTGAATCAAAATTGTTTTGCACTGATGAACTTGATAAAATATCTATTCCATTATTGTCTGATATTTTATTCTTATTTGCTGTAATTAATCATACAAGAAAACGGGCTCCAATAATGGTACATAATCATCTAGAACTACTTTGTTTTTTAGCAAAATAGTATCTATACATAAAGAAAACTCGAGAAGAGATGTTTTGCATCTACTACATTTCAGTGAGTATATGTTTTTTACTACAAAAAGTTGAAAAATGTCTTATTGAAATTCATTTATAAAAACAACTGGGTCATAAACGAATTGATATTTATACAGATTACACTTTTGGTTGTATTAGTCAGTTTGAAAATCGAGGTTGCATTGATCCCAGAACTTTTCTGATCTAGAATTCTCTTAAGATAATTCATAAGTATTTATTTAAATTAAAATCAATTTGTTATGAGTAAAATCTATTTCATTTTTTATTTATTGCTTGGTATGTTAAATATCCAGGCGCAAAATCTTATTACGGAGGTCGAGGCCGAAAGTGGTAGCCTGATTGGCACTTATATTGCCGGTCCTGAAGGAGCCTCCAGTGGGCAGTTTGTTACAGGCTTTGACGCAGATGGAGATAAAGTTTCGATTACCGTTGATATGGTAAATGCCGGAACTTATGATTTGGTAATTAGGTATAGATCAATATTTGGAGACAAGTTTAATGATTTATATATTAATGGTAATTACTGGTCAAGTGTTGGATTTACAACAAATGCAGATTTTGAGGACATGACTGCTATTGCTGTCGTTCTTAATGCAGGTACAAATACCATCGAAATTGTAAAAAGTTGGGGTTATATTGATGTGGATAAGTTTTCTGTTTATTCTAAGGCCGCAAATTTATATAATATTACATCAACACTTTCTGATTCCCAAATAGAAAATTCGGCTCAGAATTTATATGATTTTATAAGGTCTCAGTATGGTCATAAAATAATGACCGGACAGACATCTGATTATTATGATGATGTTGTAAGTATAACTGGTAAGAATCCGTTAGTTAGAGGTTTTGATTTGATGACTTATACCCCAATGTATCCATACTATTGGGATGGTAGTGGTCATGCTTTTGGCGCTGTTGACAATGGAGAAACGGATAAGGTAATTAACTGGTATAATACAACTGGTCAAAAAGGAGTTGTCGAAATCCATTGGCATTGGTATTCTCCGTCTGGTGGAGTTGCTGGTACAAGTACATTCTTTACTTCAGAAACAACCTTTGATGTTTCTTTAGCGGTAATCCCTGGCACACAGGAGAATACTGATGCGTTGCGTGATATAGATGCGGTTGCGGAGCAACTAATTCGTATTCGGGATGCAGGCATCCCTGTAATCTGGCGTCCTCTTCATGAAGCTGGAGGAGGTTGGTTTTGGTGGGGGGCTAAAGGTGCAGAACCTTGTTTGGCTCTTTGGGATATGGTAAGAGACAGATTAACTAATTATCACGGTCTTCATAATTTAATCTGGTGCTGGTCTACCCCTGAATCAGAATGGTACCCTGGTGATAATAAAGTAGACATTCTTGGCTTTGATTCTTACCCTGGAGCATATAACTACACAATTCAGAAAAGCATGTTTGATACTTTTCATGAATTAGGTAATGGTAGTAAAATTGTAGCAATGACAGAGAATGGACCAATCCCTGAAATTGGTGAAGCGATTGACTTAGATGCAAGATGGTCGTGGTTCTGTGCTTGGAATGAAATGTTGGCTTCTAATAATGAAACACAGCATATTATAGATGTGTATAACCATTCATATGCTTTAACTATTGAGAATTGTCCTTCTTATCAGAACCCTTCAGTTGCTACTCCTGAGTTTAGTATTCCTGGTGGAGTATACTCAGAACCTCAGTCGATAGCACTAACAACCACCACTTCAGGGGCGACCATTTACTATACTTTAGATGGTTCAGTACCATCTACGTCTTCTTTAATTTATAGTACTCCTATAGATGTTGCGAATACAGCTACAATTCGAGCATATGCAACTGCTTCTGGTTTGGAGGATTCTAATATTGCTACAGCCGACTATACAATAAGTACAGCTGAATTTCAATATGGTAATATTTATAAATTAACTCTCCGTTATAGTGGAAAAGTACTTGAAGTAAATAGTGCATCTCAGGATAATGGTGCAGTAGTGCAGCAGAATTCCGATGCTGGTAATGATAATCAGCGATGGGAATTTATAGATGGTGGTAATGGAACATACAAGCTGTTGGCTAAACACAGTAATAAAGCCTTAGAAGTTGATGGTAGTTCGACTTCAGAGGGGGCAGCTGTTGTGCAATGGGATAATCTTGCTAATCAAAGTCAATTATGGAATATTGAATCGCTTGGGGATGGTTACTATAAAATCGTAAACCAAAACAGTGGTAAGGTCTTAGCTCTTCCTTCAAAAAGAAGGAATAATGGCATTCCTGTAGAACAGCATGATTATACTGGTGATGCCTATCAACAATGGCAAATTGAATTAATCGGATTAAAATCAGCATCATTAAGTGACGATACTGATATTTTTCATGCTGAGAAAAGCACTATTAGAATTTGCAGAGTATATCCAAACCCTGCAAAAGGTTTTGTAAATATAGATTTACCTGAAAATAATTCTGAAATTGTTGAAGTTTACCTATTTGATATAAACGGTAGACAATGTCGATATGATATTATTTCTGGAGGAGGAAATTTTCAGATGAATCTCAACGGTTTGGGGTGCGGTTGCTATATCCTTAAACTAAAATCAGAAACTAATTTATCGATAAATAAGTTATTGATTGATAAATAGTATATACTATACCATATAGAGATGAATTGAGAGTTTGCTAGATTGTCGATTGGTTAACGGCTGTGTTAAATGTAATGCAAATCTTCTGCTTATGAAGTTAATCAATTGTATAATAATAAAAAGGTTGCCTAATGCATTAAGGCAACCTTTTAAAAATTTATTGATATGTGTAGTAGAGTTCTAGGTGGTTTGGGAATAATCTGAATAATGAAGGAAGAATCAAGCCCAGTTAATTTCAGACATGTTTAATTTTTGTGATAATAATTGCATATCCGAACTGATTTTTTCGTTTGTAATACGAGCATATATCTGTGTTGTTTTGATATTAGTATGACCGAGCATCTTGCTTACGGTTTCAATTGGTACTCCGTTTGAAAGAGTAATAGTTGTAGCAAAAGTGTGTCGAGCCAAGTGAAAAGTCAGGTTTTTATTAATGCCGCATACATCAGCAATTTCCTTTAAATAAGCATTGGTTTTCTGATTGGTAGGTATTGGTAATAATACGCCATTAGGCAGCCCTTTATATTTATCCAGAATCATTTGGGCAACATCTAATAATGGCACAACGGTTTGTGTTCCCGTTTTTTGTCGTTTAGTTTTAATCCAGGGATTGTTGTCAAAAGCTTTGCTAATATTTTCCTTTCTTAAGTTTTTAATGTCGATATAGGCTAATCCTGTGTAACAAGAGAAAACAAAGATGTCACGAATACGCTCCAAACGCTCTGTGTTGAACTCTTTCTGTATTATGCGCATTAGCTCGTCATCGGTTAAATAACCACGGTCAACATCCTTTAAAGATATTTTGTAATTGGCGAATGGGTCGTTATGTAGCAAGCCGTTTTTTTGAGCAGTTATGACAATGCTCTTAAATTTCTGAATAAACTTGGCGGTTGTATTATAGTTGCACTGACGTTGTGTATTAAGGTAGGTTTCAAATCCAACAATAAAGGAGTGATTAATTTCCCTTAAATCAATATCTGATAGTCTGTATTCGGCTTTAATGTAATCTGATAAATGTTGTTTGCAAATTTCTGCCTTTTGGTAGGTGGCCTTTGCCCTGGTTATACCAACCTGCTTTTTGAGAGTGTTGTTACATTCTTCGAACAGTTCCATTAATAAGTATTGTTCTTGTCCAATTCCTAAGAAGGTATTTTTAACTTTTTCGGCTGTTACTATTATTTCTTTTGGGACAAGCTCATTATATGCTTTGTGAATGGCGGTCTTAATTTCTTCCAAAACACTATTTATAACTTTGGATTCGGTGTTTCTTCCTTTTGCTTTACCTAATTCAACACTCCAAGCAGATGGTTTGATGAAGAGTTTTGTGCTGAATTGTGCCATTTTTCCATTAACCGTGATTCTAGCAATAATAGGTGCTGTTCCATCTTTCTTTTGCGCATTCTTTTTAAGGTAAAAAAGAACTTTAAATGTACTTCTCATAAACTTCATTTTTTAAATTGTAAATATATTTATCAATCTCAAAATGAAATAATTGTAGGCTAGACAATGTCGGACATGGTAAAGCCAATTTAAGACAAGTTGTGACCTATTTATACATTTTAAAAACAGGTAACGATTTAGCGACAAAACTATGTCGTTTAATGGTATTTTAAAGAAGGCATACAAAACAAAAAAGCACAAAAAAAGTCCTACAATAATCTGATATTGTAGGACTTGTCTTTTTTGTGTCTTTTATTGACATCTTAATCAGCGGAGAGGGGGGGATTCGAACCCCCGGTACCCTCACGGGTACACACGCTTTCCAGGCGTGCACAATCGGCCACTCTGTCACCTCTCCAAGTTTTGTTGGCACGGAATAAGAGACTCGAACTCCTGACACCTGGTTTTGGAGACCAGTGCTCTACCAGCTGAGCTAATCCCGTGTGTGCGTATGTGGCTTTGATTTTGCGCTGACAAAAATAGAATTTAATTTTACAATTACATACGCTATGCCGAAAAAAAACACGCCTAAATCTTAAATAGACTGGTTTCCAATAGGCTTTTTTTTATCTTTGCGGCAATAGAAAGTACTAGAACTATATAAAAATACGCTATTAAAATTTTAAACATATTTTTATGAGATTATTTAAGGGTTTTATTGTTGCAAGTGTAATGTTAGGGGTATTAAATAGTTGTAGTCCTGTAAAAAAATTAGATGCTTCTAAAGTAGCTGCCATGGCTACCTATGATAGTCAAAACTATTCTCAAGCGTACAACCAGCTATCTGCACTAATTAGCAACTATAACATGGCCAACATAAAGGTCCCCCACGATATATATCTTAAGGCTGCCGATTGTGCTTCAAGGCTAAAAAACTTTGATGGTGCCGCTGGCTATTTTTCGCAGGCACTGAACGATAGCGTTACCCTGAAAGGTGTAAAAGGCTATATAGGGAGTATAAAAGGGCTGGGCGACAACAGGATGTTAAGTTCGGTTTTAAGCAAATATTCCGGTTTTTTAAATGAGAATGGTGAGGGAGACTATCTTACCAAAGCGCAATTTGACATTGCTTTAAATGAGAAGGACAATAATGCTATTTTAAGTACATTCCCAAAGTTAAAAAACACCAACGAAGAGCAAAGTATGGCTTATCTGTCAGCGCTAGAGGAGGCTGGCAACAAGAAAGAAGCACTGGATTTCTGTAGTAAATTGGTTAACGAGAATCCTTCGTATAATCAAGCCAAAGAATGGAAAGCAGTGTACTATTATACTATGGCCGAGGAAGGGTACCAAAGCGAAATGGCCAAGTATAACCAAAACAAAACCTATACGGCCTACGTTTATCTGAAACGTGATTTGAAAAAGGTTTCGGCTAACTACAGGGTTTCCAAAGGGCTTTTTGAGGATTTAAGGAAACAATATCCATCGGAAAAAAAATATGTCAAATATTTGAAAAATATTTATTTGCGATTGGAGATGAAGCCGGAGGCTGCTGCCATGGAAAAACTTTTACAATAATAAATTATAATTTTTTGAGAAATGAGTAAAGCAATTGTTCAAAACGATTTCAATTTCCCAAAGCAAAAGGGACATTATGTAGGTAAAGTTCGCGACGTGTATAACATCGACGATCAGTATTTGGTGATGGTGGTTTCGGACAGGATTTCAGCTTTTGATGTTGTGTTGCCCAAAGGTATTCCTTATAAGGGGCAGGTTTTGAACCAGATTGCTGAAAAGTTTTTAGATGCGACTTCTGATATTGTTCCTAACTGGAAGGTGGCTACTCCTGATCCAACGGTTACGGTAGGTCATTATTGCGAACCATTTCCGGTAGAGATGATTGTACGTGGTTATTTAACCGGAAGTTCATGGCGTTTATACAAGGAAGGCGGCCGTGATATTTGCGGTGTGCCATTGGTAGAAGGTTTAAAAGAACACCAGGCTTTTCCTGAACCCTTGCTAACGCCAACAACAAAGGCTGAGCAAGGGGAACATGACGAGAATATCTCGCGTGAGGAAATCATTCAACAAGGTTTGGTTTCAGAAGAAGACTACGTGGAGCTGGAACGTATTTCATTGGAATTATTCAAGCGTGGTTCAGAAATGGCTAAAGAAAAAGGACTCATACTTGTTGATACAAAATATGAGTTTGGTAAAAAAGACGGAAAAATCTACTTAATCGATGAGATTCATACGCCTGATTCTTCCCGTTACTTCTATGCAGATGGATACCAGGAACGTTTTGATAAAGGTGAAAATCAAAAACAGTTATCAAAAGAATTTGTGCGCGAATGGTTAATGGAGAATGGATTTCAAGGCAAAGAAGGACAAAAGGTGCCGGAAATGACAGAAGAGTTTGTGAACCAGGTCAGCGCGCGTTATATTGAATTATACGAAAGTATTACAGGAGATAAATTCGTTAAGGAAGATGTCAGCAACGTGATCGCTCGCATCGGAAAGAACGTAAACGATTACCTGGCTGGTTTGTAATAATCCCGGTATCTACAATATAAAAGGATGTTCTGATTAACTTCGGAGCATCCTTTTTTTTTATCCATTCATTACGCGAATTTAACGAATGGATTTGCTTGTTAAAACTGCGAAACAGTCAAATTATGTCATTGGTTTGGGTTGGACAATATATCGGTAAGTGGATTAATCAGGCCGGTTTCAATTTCAAATATCCAGCCGTGTAATTGAAGCTCTTGTCCTTTGTCCCAGGCATGCTGAACGATAGATGTGGAAGCTAGTTTTTCAATTTGCCGCTCCACGTTTATTTCACACATACGGTTGATTCTTCCTTTTTCGTTATCAATCGCTTCTATCTCGGCTTTATTTTTTTTGTACGCATCTTTAATGCTCGAGAGCCAGTCACCCAGATATTCATCGTTGTTTTTTTCCATGGCTGCGATTACACCACCGCAACCATAATGGCCGCAAACAACAATATGTTTTACTTTCAGATAGTCAACGGCGTATTTAATAACACTCATAAGGTTCGAGTCGTTGGTGATAATCTGGTTGGCGATGTTTCTGTGAACAAAGAGTTCCCCGGGATCTGTTTGGGAAACCCCGGCGGCAGGTACCCTGCTATCTGAACAACCAATCCATAGATAATCCGGGGACTGACCTAAAGCCAGACGTTTAAAATAATCTTTGTCCTTATCGGTCATTGATTTAGCCCAAGCTTTGTTGGCCACTAAAATATCATCATACGATTTTTCGCGTTTTTCTACGTGATTCTTATCTATTTGCATATTATGGTATTTTAAATGCCCATTACCTACCTCTGATACATAACCCGGGCTTAACGGTCCGTTTTATTAATGCGATCACGAATATAAAAGTATGCATTTTAATTAAGCAATCAGTCAAACAAATGTTTAGTCTGAATACTGATTTTTGAACTTTACTTTGAAATATTCATATTTTGTCTGATTTTTGCTTGAGCGTTAGGCAAGTTTTATATGTTTAAAAATTCGTGTCGACGTACAATATTTGAGCCCGGCCTGATTTTACGGGAATGGACCAGCATAACCTGCTCCGCGGAATGGCAGAAAACTGCCGGTGTTAAATTTTTAAAGGCCCGGCCATGCCGGTTTTATTAATTATAGTTTAAAACAAATTTCAATTATAGATGATAAGTATTATTGTTTAACTTTGGTTATGCAATTTTAATAAGTACAACCGTTATTAAAAATAGAATAATAAACAACTCAGTATATATGAAGAAGTTTTTAAAAATCACAGGTGGAATAGTCCTCTTTATCCTTATATTATTAATGGTTACCCCCCTGTTTTTTAAGGGTAAAATTGAACGGTTAGTTAAGGAAGAGGTGAATAATCAAGTTGTTGCGAAGGTAGATTGGGGAAAGTTTTCCCTCTCACTGATAAAAGATTTTCCGAATATCTCGGTGGGGATGTCCGGGTTAAGTGTTGTTGGGGTCGATAAATTTGAGGATGATACCCTGCTGTACCTAAATGAATTTGCGTTGTCGGCGGATTTGATGAGCGCCATGGGTGGAAGTTTGTCGGTAGAACATATTCTTTTGGACAAACCGATGATTCATGCCAAAGTATTGGCCGATTCCACGGTAAATTGGGATATTTATAAGGCTACCGGAGAAATAGAAGAAGTAGAAACTGCGGACGCGGAAAGTAGTGATTTTACCATCAGGTTAAAAAGTTTTGAAGTAAAAGATGCCATCATCACTTATGTGGACGAAACGATGGACCTGGAAGCAGCCATCCACAACCTTCATTTAAATCTTTCGGGTGATATGTCGGCTGCCACGACCAACCTTATGTTGGAAAGTTCCATTGAGGCCGTAAACGTGAGCATGGAAAAAACCAAATATCTTAACCAGGTAAAGGTAAGTCTGGTTGCGGGTATTTTGGCTGATATGACCAATATGGTATTTACCTTTGAGGAAAATGATTTGATGGTGAACGATCTTAATCTTGGATTTGACGGTCATGTGGGAATGCTGGACGAAGGCTATCATCTGGATCTGAAGTTGGGGGCCAAAGAAACTACATTTAAATCCCTGTTGGCCTTGGTTCCCAAAGAATTTTTAACCGATTTGGAAGGTGTCCAGACTCAAGGGACCCTCACACTGGAAGCAACAACAAAAGGTATTTATAAAGATACAGATAACCTGCCGGCCTTTGACGCTACATTGAAAGTCAATAATGGTCAAATCAAATATCCCGATCTGCCAAAATCTATCAACGACATCAATATTAATGTTGTGGTCAATAATCCCGGAGGATCACCGGATAATACGGTAACCAATATTGAGAAGTTCCATTTCGAATTGGGTCAAAACCCCTTTGATGCTTCCTTGTTACTGAAAACACCCGTTAGCAATGCCCGGTTTAAAGGAGGTATGGTCGGTGTAATCGATTTGGGATCATTGAAAGATGCCATTCCAATGGATAGCTTCGACATTAAAGGTGTTGTGGATGCCGATGTGACTTTGGACGGTAATATGGAGATGATCGAAAAAGAAGATTATGAATCGGTTCAGGTGAATGGTAAAATGAAACTGGACGACTTTGAGTATACAAGCACCGGTTTACCCAAAGTTACTATTAGTGAGGCCTTGATGACGTTTAGCCCGAAAAGTATAGCCTTGAATAAGTTTGTTTGTAACGTTGGGAGATCGGATTTTGACTTGAGTGGTAAAATAGAGAACTATTTGCCATACCTATTTAAAGATGAAACGATCAAAGGCTCCTTAATGCATTCGTCTCATCTATTAGATGTAAACGAATTTTTGGAAGGTTTTGAAGAGGAACAAGCTAATGCAGCGGAAGACACTACTGCCCTCGAGCTTTTTGAAGTGCCCAAAAATATAGATTTTGTGTTCACATCATCTTTTGGAAAGATAGTATACGATAAGTTAACGATCAATAATACGAAAGGTAAGATAACGGTTAAAGATGGGAGAGTTGTATTAAACGGAATGTCCATGAAGCTGCTGGATGGCGAGATGAAGATGGCCGGGGAGTACAACACGCAAGATGTGAAGAAACCTTTTGTCGATTTTATTTTTGATGCAGGGAATATCGATATAACCAAAACAGCCAATTCGTTTAGTATCATCGACTCATTAATGCCTATTGCCAAGAGCTCCAAAGGGCAATTTTCGGCCGACTTTAAATACAATAGCTTGCTAGACAAAGAGATGATGCCGGTAATTGCCTCCATTACCGGAGGTGGAAACCTGAAATCGAAAGCTATTGAGGTAAGCAATTCCAAAGTGCTGAATAACATGGCTGACTTGCTTAAAAAGGAAAAATACCGTAAAATGAAAGCCGAGGATTTAGATATCAACTTTATCATGAAAGATGGTAAAATAATTGTTGAACCTTTTACGGCAAAGGTATTTGGAAGTAGGATAGAGGTAAGTGGGGAGCAGGGGTTTGACCAATCTTTAAATTATGTGGTTAAAACACCCGTTTCTCGCAAGGACATAGCAGGTGCTATGAGTTTTCTGGGGGGTGGTTTTTCTACCTCGGGTGATGATGTGATGGTGGACGTTATTGTTAAAGGTACCGCCAAAGATCCAAAACTCAGTCTCGATCTTGCCGAAGCTAAAAAGCAAGTGGGTAAGGAGTTGGAAAAGGAAGCCGAAAAAGTGGTGAAGGATATCCTGAAAGATGATAACGTAAAAAACGCCATCGAAGGCCTTTTCGGTAAAAAGAAGAAAAAATAATTGAACCCGGATTATGCATTAGAGCTTCGTCGTGAACATTGAAAGTGCAATAAAACAAGGCTTTACTGAAACGAGGCATCACTTGTCCCGATTACTTTCGGGAGCACCGTTCTGGTGAGTTGAAGTGATGCAACGAAGTGTCTTGTATAAAAGTAATTTCAATGTGTAATAGATTATCTAATGCATATTGCAGGTTGAAATACTATTTCACGGGAATACATTCTTCCCCAGGTCCTGAGACTTGGGGGAGAACACCATCTCAGGCGGAGGGATAGGGGTATGCTTTTAACTTTGGGAGTTACTGCTAAACAAATAGAAATAGGATTTGAAGCTACCGGGAATGCCTTCGCTGTATCAGAAACCTACTTTCCAAACTTTGTCTGAAGCTTCCAGGTAATCCGGTAAGGCCGCAGAACCGTACCAGCCATATAATTCTGCGTCCAGAAGTTCTTCTTTAATGGCAGGATCTGTTTTGAGCAAGATTTCAGCTTCCTCTGTGGTAGGAACATCTAAAATAAATATGCCTCTGTAGGACTTATCGTTTTTTGACAAAGGGCCTGCCACTATCATTTTTCCTTCTTTAACAAGCCGCTTTATGTTTTGCAGATGACCTGTAAAACAGCTGTCTATGAAAGCCTTATCCGTAGTTTTATGGCCGCCTGTTTTTAGCATCACCAGTATATAGCTTTTCATGCCGTAATCGTCAGCACCAAATTTTTTGGCCAGTTCGGCATCGTAACATGGGTTTGTTTTTTGTGCAGCCGCGGACACATGATGCATGAATAGTATAAAAAGAACAAATAGTATAGTCTTCATATTTTTAGGTTTTATATACGTACGTTTTAATACTCAAACGGTTAGCAAGAATCCGGCACAAAATACTTATGGCAGATTATAATATATCTCCGCACCAGGTCCAAGAGGTAATCCTGTTAATAGCCAGACAACCAAAAGCAAAATCCACACCACCAAAAAAATCATGGTATAAGGAAGCATGGTAGCAATAATGGTTCCTATGCCGGCTTTGGGGTCATATTTCTGAACAAAAGCAATAATAAGGGCATAAAAACTCATCATGGGGGAAATTACATTGGTTACGCTATCACCAATTCGATACACTACCTGAGAGAGTTCAGGTGAGTAGCCCATAATCATAAACATGGGTATAAAGATAGGGGCAAGGATGGCCCATTTGGCAGAGGCACTACCCATCAGCATATTAATGGCTGCGGAAAGCAGAATAAACAGTATCATCAAGGGTATAAGACCAATATCGGACGACATCAGAAGACCGGCCCCTTTAACAGCAAGGATAATGCCCAGGTTGCTCCATTTGAAATAAGCGACAAATTGAGCGGCAAAAAAGACCAGAACCAGATACGAGGCCAGCGTTTTCATTGATTTGCCCATCCCGTTCATGACGTCCGCATCATTGCGGAAAGCTTTGGTGGTAAAACCGTATATCAAACCCATTAATCCTGCCACTATAAATAACATAGACACAACACCTTTAATCAAAGGAGAGTTAAGGAGGCCTCCCTCTGTTCCCCTGAAAAATCCGTTTTGCGGTATGATTCCCACAAGGGTGACCATTAGAATCGTCAGAAACAATATCCCGGCGTACATTAATCCTTTCTTTTCCAATTTCGAAAGGTGATCAAATTTTTCTTTCAGGTCATCCTCGTTTTTAGTATAACTGCCCAACCTGGGTTCCACTATTTTTTCGGTAACAATTGTTCCGGCAAAAGCGATCACAAAAGTGGAGGCAACCATAAAATAATAATTGGCTGTTGGGTTTACCTGATAATTAGCATCCAGGATGTGGGCTGCTTCCTGCGAAAGACCGGCCAACAAGGGATCAACGGTGCCCAGTACCAGGTTGGCGCTAAAACCACCCGAAACCCCGGCAAAAGCAGCTGCCATACCGGCAATTGGATGCCGGCCAACGGCCATAAAAATGACTCCCGCCAAAGGAATCAACAATACATAGCCAACATCGGAGGCGAGGTTGGAGAGGATGCCCGTAAAAACAAGAATAAAAGTGAGTAGATGTTGCCTGGAATTTAACACCAATAACCGGATGATGGCGCTGATGAGTCCGCTCTGTTCCGCAATGCCAATGCCCAACATCGCCACAAGCACAATTCCCAAAGGCGCAAAACCGGTATAATTGTCAACCATATCCAGAATAATGCGGTGTAGGCCATCCTTCGAAAGAAGATTAACCGGTGTAATGGTTTCCTGGGTTCCGGGATGAATGACTTCCCATTGTAAAAAGCTCCCGATGGCGGAAAGGATTAAGGCTGATAAGGCAAATAAGGCAAAAAGAGTTGCCGGATGGGGCAGTGCATTGCCGGCCTTTTCGGTCCAATTAAGCATTTTGTCAAATATGCCCCGTTTTGTTGAAGAGTTTCCCATAAACCAAATATATTATTCGAATATCACTAAAGATAAGAAATAACTTGACTTTTGGTTTAATGTGCAAGGTCACTTATTGAACTCATCGTAAAACTACCGTTAGTTATTTTGTTATAAAACGACTTGTTTTACCGTTAACTTCGATTGATATGTCAAGAAAAATATGAATGATGTGTTGTAATGCGGATCCTTTATATGCCCATCAGCCCCTAAACAATAATGAACTATCCCCATAACTTAAAAATCTAAAATTGTGGTTGAGCGCATATTCATATATTTTTTTCCAATTATCGCCTTTTGTAAAAGCGGAAACAAGTAAAAGTAATGTACTATTCGGCTGGTGGAAGTTGGTAATTAACCTGTCCACGACTTTAAAATCGTAACCCGGGGCGATTAAAATACCCGTATAACTTTCAAGGATGGTTCTATTCTCATCCATTAAATATTGTTTGAGCCTGCCTATGGCCTCCTGTAGCGAGTAATGCTGAGGCAGGCTGTATGCATCCCATTGGTTTATAAATAGTTCGTTTGTGTTCTGTAATAATTTTACACCAATCCAATACAGACTTTCCAGCGTGCGAACGGTAGTGGTTCCCGTACTTGTTATATTCCCTTCGTACTTTAAAATGAGATCCAGCGTTGCCATATCCACAAAAAAGTGTTCTATATGCATTTCGTGGTCACCGATAGATGCAGACTTGACAGGTTTGAATGTTCCGGCACCAACATGAAGTGTAACCGGCGCCGTTTTAATATTGTTCTCTTTTATTTTGTTCAGTATTTCATCTGTAAAATGAAGTCCTGCCGTTGGTGCAGCAACCGATCCTTTATGATTCGAATATACGGTTTGATAACGCAAAGTATCTATTTCTTCAGATTTGCGATTCAAATATGGTGGGATCGGAGTATTTCCAATGGCGTCCAACAAATCACCAAAACTGATATCTTCCTGATCCCAACTAAACTCTATGTGCTGGGCATCTTCTAAAACTTCTTTTCGCGTTATGGTTAAGTGCACCACTTGGCCATTTATGACTATGGTTTTTGAAAGGCTTCCTTCTTTCCATTTCTTTGAATTGCCAACGATACATTTCCATGTTGCCCTTCCTTTTACCTGAAAAATCATGGCTATATCAGACGGTTCAACGGGTTCCAGACAAAAAACTTCGATGATGGCTCCGGTTTCTTTTTGAAATTTTAACCGTGCCTGGATTACTTTGGTGTTGTTGAACAACAGTAGACTATTTTGAGGTAGTAAAGATGGTATGTTGTTAAATTTATGTTCGGTTATTGTTTTGTTAAAGACAAGAAGTTTGGAATCCGATCGGTTTTCCAACGGGTATTTTGCAATTCTGTCATCCGGCAAATCATACGTGTAATCTTCAATTCTTATCTCCTGTATATTCATCGTTCTGTAATTAATTTCGCATGCAAAAATAATCATTTAGCCGTTAGGTAACCAAGCAAATTGTATAAAGCAACGTTAATTTATCGGAAAAGGAGTGTTAGCTAAGGATGCTATGTTTGCCTGTGGTTATGCAGTGTTGGCTTAGAATGATTCTAATTAAGATTGATGTTTCTTAAGGAGCGTTTATTCTTGGTTGAGTTTGTGATAATAAACTTATATTTGCTGCCTTTGTGATTATGAAAATAGGTGATACAATAGGTAACAAATTATCGTATTTTGCGTAATTAAACAAGGCAATGTTAATGCGTTAATAACGTATTTTTACTGTAGGGATTTAAGTACATGATCATGTGAATCGAATAAGCAACGGATGTATTAAAGTATGATGCATTTATTCGCGATAGATTCATCGAACTAAAAATAAACACATGAAAATTTCGGTTGGAGATAAGGTAAGGTTTTTGAATGAAGTTGGTGGAGGAGTTGTAAGTCGGACGGAGGGGGACGAAATGGTATACGTGCTGGATGACGACGGATTTGAAGTCCCGGCGTTAAGAACCGAAGTCGTTATAGTGGAAAAGCATAGCAAGGTGAATACCCCGGGCAATGCCGTTGGCGAAATGGAGCCGGATGGTTATGAGTTTGAGGAGAGCGACGAGGAGGGTGAACCGAAGCTTTTGCTGGCTTGCACCAGCGATAAGGATTTACCCGGTAATATCAGACTTTACTTAATAAACGACTCTAACTTTTTTGCCTTTTATAGTATAGGGCGTTGCAACAATGCTAACATCATTAATGCGTATCATGGCACCATAGAGCCTAATACCAAGTTAGCACTCGATAATCTGGCCATTAATTTTGTAGATGGCGTGGAGTATGAATGCCAGTTGGTTTTATTCAGGAAAAGTAAAGAATATACGCCCATTAAACCGTTGGAGAAGAGGTTTAAATTTTCCGGTTCCAAACTTTTAAAAGAAAATAGTTATTCTAATAATGCCTATTTAGAGGATAAAGCCTTTTTAATATATCTGCTGAAAGATACCTTCGAAAGAAAACTGGAAGAATTATCGACCCAGGAAATAAAAAAAGCGGTGGCCCAAAAGGAACAGAAACCAAGGGTTAGGAAAGCGGTGCGAAGGGACGATAATGAAATTCTGGAGATCGATTTACACATACACGAACTGTTAGATGATACCAGAGGTATGTCAAACAAGGAAATACTGGAGTATCAGTTGGGTAAGTTCCACGAAATTATGAATGAGAATAAAAATCGGTCAAATCGAAAAATAGTATTTATTCATGGCAAGGGCAATGGGGTTCTTAAGTCCGAAATCATCAAAAGCCTAAATAAGAAATATTCATGGCATAGCTATCAAGACGCCTCCTTTGAACAATATGGCTTTGGTGCAACCATGGTTAAGATATAGAGTCTACGCTGAAGGAATGGTAAAGGTAAAGACAGATCCGTGGTTGGGTTTTGATTCTACAGAAATTTCTCCGCCCAAAAGGTGAACCAAACTTTTTGTAATGGATAATCCCAGGCCGGTTCCCGAAAGGAGTTTCTTTGAAGATTTTTCCGCTTGTCTGAAGCGTTCAAAGATTATTAACTGATCTTCAGGCGTAATTCCTTCTCCGGTATCAGACACGCTAATGGTGAGCATGTTGTTTTCCCCATTTACATATTTCAGCACTATTCCTCCATCGTGCGTGAATTTTACCGCGTTAGAAACAAGATTTAAAATTATCTGCTCTAGCCTATAAGGATCAGAGTATATATAGTGGGGTGTTTCTTTGATATTTTTGTCAATGATCAACGATATAGGTTTGTTTCTGGCTTTGATTAAGGCGTTACCTGCAAACTGTATGTTATTTAACAAATGGTTGAGATCGAATTTCTCTTTTCGGATCATCAACTGCCCCGATTCAATCTTAGAAATATCAACAATGTCGTTGATAATATGCAATAGGTTTTCGCCACTGTTTTTTATTTGGGCAAGGTAACTTGTTTTTTCTTCGGCATTCAAATCCTGACACATCAAAATATCAGAGAAGCCGAGTATGGCGTTCATCGGTGTTCGTATCTCGTGGCTCATATTGGCCAGGAACGAAGATTTTAAGCGGTCACTTTCCTCCGCTTTGTCTTTTGCTATTTTTAGCCGGGTTTCAAATTCTTTTTGGGCCGATATGTCCATGATGATTCCCGTGATTCGCACAGGCTTATCATTTAGGTCGCGCTCGGTAATCTTGCCATTGATAGAGAAATACCTTAATGTCCCGCTTTGGGTATACATCTGTATTTCCAGCTTGAAAATAGGTATGGCACCATGTAGATGAAGCAACAAGGCCTCCTTTATTTGCGGTATATCATCCGGTCGAAATAGTTGGCGCCAGTTGGTAATACCAATTTTTAATTCACTGGCGGAAGGATAACCTAAAAGGGTAGCAAAATTATTGTTATATACAATGTTTTTTGATCTCAGTTGAATATCCCAGAGTCCTTCATTGGCACCATTTAAAGCCAGTTCTAACCTTTCTTCACTCTCCATTAATTTTAATTCTACATTTTTTCTTCTGATGATATTGGTCATCAGCAAAAAAATGATACCAATCAAGACGATCAAGGTGCTTAGAAAATATAACAACTGCTTTTTAAACCTTACGTAAAATGGGATATGCTTATTCAGGAAAATAGCCCGAGACGGTAAATTGGTGTATTTAAGATGGTATTTTTTTATCAGGTTAAAATCAAACGTCAGATTGTGTTTTGTGTTTATCAGATCTTCAAAATGCTTGTCCGGGTTTTCTATTTTCTCTTTTAATATACTGGCGACTTCATAACCTTGATCATATCCAGAGATCAGGCTTCCTCCAACGATAAAATCTCCCAGAAGAAAATTCCAAAAGCTGTATATAGGTATATTGATATCCTCCAATAATTCTTTTCCAACATCTTTCATCTCAACGGGAACTTGATATTTGTTGGAATATAAACTTAAAAGTATGATGGCCTTATGGTCCGGAACGATTTTTTTAAGAGTGTCTCTAATCTCTTCGTAACTACTTCCATCTAAAATCTGATAAGGGATTCTTTGGTTATACCTCTTCAGCCTGTCTAAAAACTGGTTCAGAAATATTTTACCGGAGAGGGTTTGGTCGGAAATTATTATAAGTGAATCAATATTGGGTTGAAGAAGAAAAATAGTGTTTAAGGTATTTCGAACGTCTATATCTTCCTTGACGCCTTTAATTCTTTCGGCATCGTATTCGAATAATTCGATATTATTTACTCCACAAACAGTTACAGGGATGTTTTTATTCCAGATACTATCTCCCTTTTCCAGAAAAAACTCAAATGCGTAATTATCGGCACATATTATACCATCTATATCTAATTCCGAATACTTAAACTTATACAGGTTTTCAAGTTCATAAAAGGTAGCTTTGTTCTGGAAACGTTTATAATCCATGTATTCTACAAAAACACGGGTTTCATCCTTAGGCCCAATACCGTCCATTACTCCTCTTGTTATGTCATCCGTCCATTGATAACCTGTGTGATAGGATTGGAGTAAAAGAATTTCCTTGATTTCTTTTCCTCGTGCCTCCACAAATAACAGGAGTAATGCAATGATTGACAGGGACAATTTCATGTGACTTAACTATAAAATATGTTGTTGTTTTAGGTATCAATAGTTGTTAATGTTAAAACAAGATGATTGCAATAAGATGGACGATTTTGACATTGTATCGGTATTAAGTAACATATAATCAGTCCAAAGCCTTATGTTAAAAAAAATTAAAGATCCATTGATTTAATAAAGATAGAAAAAAAGCTGAAAGTTGGCTTTTTCAAATTATAGTTTATGGTCGATTTTATTTTAATTTTGGTGAGGGGTATTTTCAGATAAGTCGTCTAAACTCCTAAATAGCATTGGAACCATATGGTGCAACAAGAACAAGAACTTGTAAGTCAAATATTAGCGGGTGATATCCGGAGCTTTGAAGCGTTGGTGAACGTATTTAAAGATCGGGTTATTAATATCTGCTATTCCTATGCCAATAATTTAACGGATGCCGAAGACATATCACAAGAAGTATTTGTGGAGGTATTTAAATCGCTGAAAAAATTCAAAGGCGATTCTTCTTTATCAACATGGGTGTTTCGGATTGCCTCCAATAAATCGCTGGATCATATTCGTAAACAAAAAAGAATAAAGAGGGGAGCAGGATTAACATCATATATCGAGGATTTTAAAAATAATGATTGGTCTGCAGGAGATATGGAGCATCCGGACGAAGATATGATTCAAAATCAAAGAAAGGAATTGTTGTATAGCGGACTTGCAAAGTTGCCCGCCAGACAAAAAGAAGCTTTCGTATTGACCCAGATTGAAGGAATGGATCAACAAACCGTGAGCGAAATAATGAATACTTCGGTAAAGAGTGTGGAATCATTGGTTATGCGAGGTCGCAAAAAACTGAAATCGGTACTCGAAAAACAAATTAAAGAATATTTGTAAAAAAGTGAGGGGATAAAACTAAGTTGTCGTCTAACAAAGAAAGGAGCAAGAACATGAAGAAGCTGGATAAAAAAATAGATCATGAGATTGACCGAATATTGCAAAGCGGAGTAAAAAGGGAAAACGTAAATACGTCTCCTTTTTTTACCACCAATGTGATAGGTAAAGTTGAGCAGTTGGAAGATAAACAAGTCTGGTTTTCAAGGTTATCGTTGGTATTACGGCCGGTTTTAGTTTTATTGGTTATTGTAAACATGGTTAATTATTACATGTACAATCGATCTTCAATTGCAGAAACTTCGAACAATAACAATATGGAGTTAGCTGTTAACGATTATGTTGCCTGGAACAGTGATTTCATTTTAACCGATGATATCATAACTGACAATTAATTACTTTAGATGGAGAAGAAACATTACATTATAATCATTGCTGTCCTGGTTGTTCTCAATATTTTTTCGTGGAGGATTTGGTGGGAATCGCCAAGGCATCGCGACCTAAATAATAAGGAGCAAATCGAAAAAGGCCGCAGCCGAAGAAGTGGCGATGGAGGAATGAGTTTTTTTGCTGAAAGATTGAAACTCACTCCAGCGCAACAAAAGGACTTCGAACAATTAAAAAAGTCATATTTTAAGGATGTGGAACTAGTTAAAGATAGTATGAACGCGATACGTAAGCGTTTGGTCAATACCATTAGCGAATCAGGCGATACAGCATCCAGAGAAATTCTGTTTAAGGAAATGGCATCTTATAAATTGGAGATGGAACAGCTTACCATGCAACACTTTGTTAATATGCGCAGCATATGTAACGATGAGCAAAAACAAATATTTGATAAGCTCATAATAAGAATCATGGAACATTCGCATGTATTTAAAGAACCGGGAAAATCCCGTGGCAAAAATAAACGTAGTGAGAGCTCTGAGCGTCGGGAATAATAGTGAAATATCAGGTAATAGTCTTGTAGGAACTTAGTTTGGTTTCTGATTTAATCCAATGGCATAAGTATTCGTTTAATTCATAATGGAACATTTATGAAAATGGAAAAGTAATGTTTAAGCCTGATAACCAGATTAGACTACGAAAAACAAAAAAAAAAAATTAAATTTTAAAGCAATGAAAACGAATAAAAGAGTAAAGTTGATGACAGCGTTTGCATTAATGGGCGTATTAATAATTGGCAGCGCATGGGGTTACGGTGATCAGGATGGTCGCAGAGGTAAAGCAGGACATGGTGAATTTGGCCCTAAAAACGGATTGAATTTAACCGATGCCCAAAAGGAAGAAATAAAAGCTTTAAAAATTAGCTTTATGAAGGATATGACGCCTGTAAAAAATGAGATAGGTATTAAAATGGCTGAGCTAAAAGCTGCTTCAACGGGCGATAACGTAGATACCAAAGCGGTCAACAGGCTGTTGGATGAGATAGGTAAGCTCAAAACAGAAGTGGCCAAAAAACTTTTTGCCAATAAACAAAAAGTACGCAGTTTGTTAACCGATGAGCAAAAGGTTATTTTTGACGCACATGCCGCAAAAGGGCGCAGAGGCGGACCTGGTAAAGCAATGCGTCAAGGACGTCAGGGGCGTCAAGGTGATTTTCAAAAGAGAATGAAAGGGCAAGGCCGTCCAGGTCAGAGATTGGGCGGTGCAGATGCCGAATTTGATGTAGAAATCGACATTCAAGAATAACAGTGGTTTGGTTTTATTCCTGCCGGAGTGCTCTGTTTCAGATGCACTCCGGCAGCGATTTAGTGAATGTGTGGCAAATTGACATATTCATAAAAGTAATTTAAAACCAAAGTGCTACTATATCCTTTCATTTTATATATATTTGGTGGCAATCTTCTAATTCTTAAACTTCTTCACATTGGATATTTCTATTCAAAACCTGAACAAGGTATACAAAAATAATTATCAGGCACTAACTGATGTTAACCTAAACATTGATTCGGGAATGTTTGGTTTGTTGGGCCCTAACGGAGCAGGTAAGTCTACCTTAATGAAAATACTGGTTACTTTACTCAAGCCATCCAGTGGCGAGATCATGGTAAATGGTAAACCATTGAGTAAATACAGGAAAGAGGTGCGGGCTATGATTGGCTACTTACCTCAGGATTTCCGTTTTTTTGCCAAGTTAAAAACCTACGAGTTTTTAGACTATGCCGCTTCCCTGGCAGGTATCAACAACAGAAAAGAAAGAAGGGACGAAGTAGAGAAATTACTGGAACAGGTAGGTTTGTTTGAGGTCAGAAACCGATTTGCCAATAAACTTTCCGGGGGTATGAAACGGCGATTGGGTATCGCACAAGCCATTGTCGGAGATCCCAAGATTGTTATTGTGGATGAACCAACCACCGGACTCGACCCGGAAGAACGCATCCGTTTTAGGAATATACTGGCCGACTTAAGCCAGAAAGATGTTATTATAGTCTTATCTACACATATTGTTGGAGATATTTCCAGTACTTGTACTCAGATGGCATTGCTCAACGAAGGGAAAATTGGTTTTACGGGTAGCCCAAATGAGTTTTTGGAAATGTCGAGAGGAAAGGTTTGGCGAACACATGTGGGGTTTGACCTCATGGAAGAATTTAAACAAAAATATCCGGTAATCACAACTATTCCCGATGCCAACGGGTATGAGGTGGAATTAATTGCTCCAAATTCGAACGGGTTTAACGGGCTGTCCATTGAACCGAACCTGGAACATGCTTATGTTTATTTTATGGAATATGAGACAAGTCCGGAGAGTATCTTACATATTTAAAAAGATAAGTTTAATCCGACCTAAAATTAAAATCTAATATCATAAACCGAGGAAAAGTAATTATCAATGTATAACCCTTTATTTACAGTAGCCCGATTCGAAGTTAAAACATTATTGCGCAGCTGGTTTTTCAGAATATTCTCGCTTATTGCTATTGGCGTATTATTAGTCTTTAATATTGGTGCTGCTACAGAAATAGGTAGGGCTAATTGGCCCGATAGGATGATGGTAGGTGGTTTGCCCTATATGAATCTGTGGGTATTAAATATCGTACAAGCTATTATTGCCGTATTTCTTTCCGCCGATTTTTTAAGTAGGGATAAAAAGCTGGATACCACAGAGGTTATCTATGTGCGTAATATGTCCAATTTTCAGTATGTTATAGGTAAAACTTTGGGTATCCTGACCGTATTCGGCGGACTTAATCTGGTCGCATTGGCCATCACCTTCGTTATGAATTTCATAAGCCCCGATG
Source organism: Saccharicrinis sp. 156 (assembly GCF_050589685.1). NCBI lineage: Bacteria > Pseudomonadati > Bacteroidota > Bacteroidia > Marinilabiliales > Marinilabiliaceae > Saccharicrinis > Saccharicrinis sp. 156. The sequence goes on along the minus strand of NZ_JBNGOS010000020.1, from coordinate 29,160 downwards.
CCGGTTTTAGTTTGCTAACCTATGTGTTGTATCCCCTGATCATTTCATTTCCAACCTTGGTATTTATTCTGGGACTGTCGTTTTTTATAATGCAATTGGTCAGGAACCAGTCCGTTACATTTATATTGGTGCTGGGATATATCGCCACCACAATTTTTTATTTAAAAGGAAAACATTTTGGCGTATGGGATTTTATCACTTTTAATACCCCCCTGGCATATTCATCGTATGTAGGTTTTACCAATGTAACCCAATTACTTTTAATTAGAGGCGGATATTTCTTAATTGGTATCGCTTTTATTTTATTGACCATATATAAATTACCTCGGTTATCACAAACAAAATTGGGCAGTAAGGTCATGGTGCTTCCCGCTGTGCTGATTATGTTTATGGCTCTTTCCGGAATAAGTTATTACTTATGGGGTAAAATTAATAATGAAAAACAAATACAACGTCAAGCCCAACTCGAAAAAGAACTCCCTATAAATGCAGGGTATGAGATATCCGACTACGATATTGTGATGGAGCATAAAGGGAATCATCTAACTGGTAGTGTTAGCTTCAATGTGGTTTCCTCAAAAAATGAAAATTTCCCCGCTCAGTTAATATTCTTTTTCAACAATGGACTTAAGGTGAAAGAGATTCTGTTAAATGGGAGCCGGGTGAGTTTTACTCAGGAATTAAACCTTTTGTACATCAACAATAATTTAAAATCTGCCGAATCGCTTCCTGTTCGTATATCATTTAAAGGAACACCTAACGATAAACTGGCCTATTTCGATATTAGCCGGGAGGAACGAGATGCTTTGCATCGCTATGATCCATTGGTAGCCGATAAAAAAAGCTGTTTTTCTACTTCCAATTATGTATTACTTACTAAAGAGAGTTATTGGTACCCGGTTGTGGCAGAACGCAATGCGCTAAGAATACAAAAATTCTTCACTTATAACATGAAGGTGAAGTCATCCAACGGGCTAAATTTTATTTCGCAAGGAATCAAAACAAACAATGACGGATGGACTTATTTTAAAGGGGATAAGCCGTATACTAAAATTAGTTTGGCTGCGGGGCATTACATAACTAAATCCATTGATGTAGATAGTGTTAATTACGCGGTCTCGGTTCGTGAAGATGGTTTTTTCTTTGAGAAGTATTTCGAAAATCTAAGCGATACTTTACCATTCTTAATTACCGAAATTAAAGAAGACTACGAAAGAAAACTTGGCGTAAGGTACCCTTATAACAGATTGTCAGTTGTAGAGGTACCATTGCATTTTTATGCACATTTTAGAGGTTGGTCCATCAGTAACGACAATACCCATCCCGAAATGATTTTTGTGCCCGAGGTAGGAGCAGGAATTAATGATTTTAACCTGGCCAGCAGGTTCCAGAACGAGGAGCGAAGAGCAAAAAGAGATAATCTTGAATTATTGGATAAGGAATTGGAGACCAATGTTTTCATGAACCTGATTGGTAATACTTTTGCTCAGCCTGTTCAGAGCCGAAGGTTTTTCAGGAACGAAAATAATGTGGGTCGAACCCTGGATAGTTGGAGTGCCTATTCTGTTTTTCCGCTGTATTATAACTATGTATATGCATTAAACGAGAACGACTTGCCCTTTTTAAATATGTGTCTGGAGTCCTACATGCTAAATCGTGTGCACAGCTCCAGTGGCCGTTTTGGCAGGATGAGCTCTACCGACAAGTCTATTTTGTTTTTAAATAAGAATAAAGGAAGTTTAAAGGAGCTGGTGGATAAGGATGACCTGGAAATTAGCATAGCCGATATTATTGTAACGGTTGGAAACAATCAGTTTGCCATAGCCCAATCGAGAGTGGGGGTGGATAACTTCAGCACCTACATCGATAGCCTTCTGGGTGCAAATAAAATGAAGGTGATCGACCAGGGAATACTAAATGAGCTGATTACAGGCGATAAGCATGGAAAAAACACGATTGATGCGGAAACCAGTATCGCGTTACCTTCCTTTTTATTTGGCGAAAGCCAGATTTATGAATTTAAGGACGGAAACAGGAAAAGATATTATGTAAGTATAGAGGTTGCAAACCAAGGTGAAACCGACGGTATTGTTAAAGCTTCCTTATTTGGAGGTAGAAGTGGACGAGATGGTGGAGGTAGTCGCGGCGGCGGCGGTAACCGCGGCGGCGGTGGCCCCGGCGGAGGACGAGGAGGAATGACATCCAGTTTTGAAGAAATTTACCTGATTGAGAAAGGTCAAAATGTGCAAATCGGTATCGTGTTGGATAATGCACCGCGTATGATGTCTATTCACACATACCTTTCAAAAAATGTTCCTTCGGATGTACGTTTCCCGATGGCCGATTTTGAAGAGGCACCTGCCGGGTTTAGTGCTCTTGTTGGTAAAACGCCGTTAAAAAAGGAGATAAAACTAACTCAACCCAACGAGATAATCGTAGACAACGAAAATGAGGGATTCTCCGTGGTGAACACATCCGGTAGAAAAACCTTAAAGGAGATGATATTGACCAGTCAGGACGAAGAAAATGAGGAGAACGGATCGGAATATAAAACATTATCTTTTTTCCGACCGCCGGCCAGATGGACCCCCGTGTTAAATTCTTTGGCCTTTGGAGAATATACTAAATCAGTGTCCTATAAAAAGGCTGGGGATGGTAACGCCGTGGCCCAATTCAAAGCCAAACTAGGAGAGACAGGAAGATATAACCTGTACGCGATGATCCCATCCCAACGACTGGGCAACTTTCGCGGACGAGACCCGAAGGATGCAGTTTATACATTTACCGTATATCATGATGATGGCCAAGACATGGTAGAAGTGCCTGTTGACCAGGACGACGCCGATTGGGCCTTTCTTGGAGAATATTATTTTTCGGAAGGGGACGCCGTTGTAGAGCTCTCTGACAAAACAACCAAAAGGGTGGTGATTGCCGATGCCGTTAAATGGGTGAAGCTGTAAGAGAAATAAATTAGATTGTATTATTTGAAAAATAACCATAAATATATGAGTTTCAATAAAATTAAAATTACGCTTGTGATGCTGGGGTTACTCTGTGCCTCCGGTGTATTCTCCCAACGAATACTTTCTTTGCAACAAGCGATAGAACAAGCCATGATAACGAGTCCGCGCATTCAATCATCAAGGTTGTCCCTAACCCGGAGCGAAGAAAACCTGAAAGCGCAAAGAGCAGCGTTAAAATCCAACTTTAGTTTAAATATAAATCCGTTGGATTATTCCCATGAACGACGCTTCAGTAACCAGCTGTCGGAATGGTATACTATAGAAAGTTATAGTAGTTTGGGAAATTTTAATATTTCACAACCTATACTCTGGACAGATGGCGTTCTTTCGTTAAACAATACATTACAATATTTTGATAACTCAAGTACAAGTGGAGCGGCTTCCGGTGGTGGCTTAAAGGGATTTAGTAACAGTGTAGATTTAACCCTGGAACAACCCTTGTTTACCTACAACAGAACGAAAGTTGAGCTGCAGGAACTGGAATTGAGCTACGAGAATACAGCGTTGAGTTTTGCCTTGGAAGAATTAACGGTAGAAAACTTGGTAACCCAATCTTTTTATACGGTTTATGTAGCGCAAATGTCCTTGAACACTTCACGTGAAGAATACGAAAACCGTAAAGAAAGTTACGAGATCATAAAAAATAAAGTGGACGGCGGATTAACGGCAAAAGAAGAGTTATACCAGGCGGAGTTGGATTTAATGACCAGTGAATCTACCATGAAAAATTATGAGGTAAACTTTGAAAACAACAAGGATAACTTTAAACAATTGTTGGGTATCCCGCTGGAAGAAGAGATCATGCTATTGGCTGACGTCTCAATTTTACCGGTAGATGTTGACCTAAATAAAGCAATAGAACAAGGATTGAACAACAGGATGGAATTAAGGCAAAGACAAATAGCCATAGAAAACGGCCAGTTTGACTTGATTCGCACAAATGCACTGAACGAATTTAAAGGGGACTTAACCTTGAAATTAGGCCTGTTTGGAGAAAATGAGGAATTGCAAAACGTTTTTAATGATCCCACCAACAGTCAAAATGTTTCCATTGGGTTAACCATACCATTATGGGATTGGGGAGAGAAAAAAGCCCGAATGAAGGCTGCCCGGGCATCGCTCGAAATAAATCAAAATGATTTGAGAGACGAAGAAATTGATATTAAACTTAACATACGCCAGGTATTTAGGAGTTTAGAAAATAATTTGCGTCAGATTGATATCGCACGCAAAAACCTCGCTAATGCAGAGCTGACATACGAAATCAACCTTGAAAAATATAAAAACGGTGATTTAACCAGTATGGATTTAAATTTAGTACAAAACCAGTTAACAAGTGCCAAGAACGAGCTAACCAATTCCATCATCGATTATAAGCTTGAGTTACTGAATATGAAAATTCAGAGTATGTACGACTTTGAAAACAATACCCCACTTGCTCCACAATTTAAAAAGAAATAATTCAATGACTATGTTTAAAAAATATTTTCCCATCGCAGTTTTAAGTCTGGCAGCTGTGGCCTGTAACAATCAGCAAAATCAATTCTCGGCGGATATAGCGGTTCCGGTTACCGTTCAGGAAGTCAAATTGGATAACATCGAAGAGGTTTTTACGGCTACAGGTACCATCATGTCTGAATATGAAAGTCTTTTGACCGCGGAATCGTCTGGTGACTATTATTTGCAAAGGAACCCGCGCACAGGACAAAAATACAAAATGGGCGACCTGGTTAAAAAAGGGGAGGTAATCATTAAAATAGAGGATGAAGAGTATGAAAACAGTATTAATTTAAAAGGTGCGGAAATTGAATTGGAGATTTCGAAGATGGAATACGAAAAGCAAACTGCACTGTACGAAAAAGGTGGCGTAACGCTTCGTGAAAAGGTAACAGGTGAAAAAGCATGGGTAACAGCGCAAAACAGCTACAAAAACGCCCTAATTCAATTGGAAAAGATGAAGGTGTCGGCACCTTTTGATGGTGTAATTACGGATGTGCCATTTTATTCGCAAGGTGTTAATATTGCGGCAAATGAAGAAGTGCTTCAAATAATGAGTTATAAAGAGATGGTCATGGATTTAATGTTGCCGGAAAGCCAGATTACTAAAGTCTCTATCAACCAGCAAGCCTGGGTAACCAACTACTCTTTACCCAACGATACCATCATGGGGAAACTAAAAGAAATTTCTCCGGCAGTTGATGTCGATTCCAGAACTTTTAAAGCCAGGTTGGTTATTGATAATTCTGACTCGAAACTTAGACCTGGTATGTTTGTGAAGGCCGATATAATTGTGGATAAAAAGGACAGTGTGGTCGTGATACCCAAGGACGCTATTCTGGCCAGAACAGATGGTAAAGTAGTGTTTGTTACACGCGGGGAGACAGCCAGTGAACGTAAAATTTCAACGGGAATGGAAAATGCCGGTATGATTGAAGTAGTAGATGGGCTTAAACCCGAAGAACGCTTAATTATCAAAGGCTTCGAAACACTGAAAAACCGTTCCAAAATTAAAGTTTTAAATAAATAAAATGTACGGATGAAGATTATCTGATAAAAGGATTAGCTGATGAAGGGATTCTATTTAGAGTCGTGGCAATCAGTCTTTTGTCTCCCTGTCTGCCTAAAGGCAGGTTATCTTTTGTCTTTTATCTAGAATAACATGAAAAAACTTGCACAGTTTTCTGTAAATTACCCCGTTACGGTGGCCATGATTATCCTGGGCATTGTGCTGTTGGGATTTATATCCTTCTCCCGATTGGGCACTGATTTGTTCCCGGATTTGAACAACCCGCGAATCGTGGTCGAAATCGAATCCGGCGAAAGACCTCCCGAAGAAATAGAAAAGCAGTATGTGGAGCAGATGGAAGGTACCATTATCCGCCAGAGCGGTGTTGTTAATGTAAGTTCTTTAAGCCAGGTAGGTTCTGCCCAGATCACCGTTGAATATACCTGGGACCAGGATATGGACGAGGCTTTTTTAGACCTGCAAAAGGCATTGACCCCTTATAGTCAGGATGAAGATATTGAGGAGCTGAATATCTACAGAAATGACCCCAATGCTTCGCCAATTATGCTGGCAGCCGTTACGAACCCTGATATTACAGATATGGACGAGCTGCGCAAAGTGGCGCAAAACTATATTCGCAACGAGCTAATCAGGATTGATGGCATAGCGGATGTTCGTTTATCTGGTGATGAGACCAAAGAAATACTTATAGAAACAAACCCTTATCTGCTGGAATCTCATGAAATAACTTCCTCCACAATCGTTACCAAAATTGAGAATTATAACCGTAACGTATCCGGTGGTTCTATCGAAGAACTGGGGCAGAAGTACATTATTAAAGGGGTTAGTATATATCAGTCGCCACAGGATTTGGGAAATTTGGTTGTAGGAAGAACCCTGGAACAGAACGAAACGGGTCAAATGGTTGAAGTGCCTTTGCTTTTGAAGGATGTGGCCACCGTCTCCTATAAAAATCAAGATCCTCAGAATATCGTTCGATTAAATGGGAATAGGTGCATAGGATTGTCCATTTACAAGGAAACAAAGTTTAATACGGTAGCTGCCATTGATGCCTTAAACAAAGGTTTTGATAAGGTGAAAAAAGCACTGCCGGGTTATAAAATAACAGTAATAAAAAACCAGGGAGAATTTATTACAGATGCCATTTCCGAGGTAGAAGACAGTGCGTTGATTGGAATTGTATTTGCCGTGCTGGTATTGTTCTTGTTTTTGCGCAGAATCGGTACTACTTTGGTGGTAAGCGCAGCCATTCCCATTTCCATTATCGCCACGTTTAACCTGATGTATTTTAATGGCCTCACCTTAAATATCATGACGTTGGGCGGATTGGCGCTGGGTGCCGGTATGTTGGTGGATAATGCCATTATTGTTGTGGAAAACATTTTTAGCCTGCTGGAAAAAGGCAGGCCCTTGCGTGAAGCAGCAGTTGAAGGAACAGCGAAGGTCGGTGGTGCTTTGGTAGCATCTACTTTAACTACTGTTGTGGTGTTCTTGCCTATCGTTTATTTACATGGTGCGTCCGGCGAGCTTTTCAAAGATCAGGCATGGACCGTGGCTTTTTCTTTGCTTTCGTCTTTGTTTGTGGCCATACTCATCATTCCCATTTTAAGTGTTTTATTATTGGGTAAACGACCCGAAAAGATAAAAGTTAAAGAAAAAGACTATCCGCGATACACGCGCTTTTTAAGCACTATGATTGATAAAAGATATCTGGTGGTATTGGTGGCAGCTGTTCTTGTGGCATTAAGTTACTTTTCAATTTCTTTGGTGGGAAGCGAATTTATGCCCCAGGCAAAAACAAGAGAGTTCTCTATAGAAGTCACTTTGCCGGCCGGTGTTGGTTTGGAAAGAACGGCTTCAACCATGCACTCCATGGAAGAAATGATTCAGGAAAGCATGGGCGAGCACTTGGCATTTGTATACACGCATTCAGGTCCTCAAACCGATTTGTCGGGCAGCGACCAAAGTGTTTTTGAAGGAGAGAATACTGGTTTTATCAAGGTGGTGTTAAAAGATAAGTCTCCGTATACAACCGATGATTTTATTCCTGTTTTGAGCCAAATGTTCGTTGGAATAACCGACTTAGAGTTGGAATTTATTCAGGATGAGACTGCACTGGGCGAGATTCTGGGCAATGATGCTGCACCATTCGTTGTGGAGATTATTGGCGATGATTTAGAAGAATTAGATATGCTGACGGACAAGGTATATGCGGAATTAAAAAAAGAAGGGGAACTCTATAATGTGAAGAGTTCATTCGAAAAAGGTGTTCCGGAAGTAAACGTGACCATTGACAGGTACAGGGCTGGACTATTTAACATCAGTGCCTCTACTATTATTACTCAACTGCAGGAATTTTTGATGGGTAAAGATGCAGGAAGCATCGAGAGTGATGGGGAGTTGACCGATATAACCTTAAAAATGCCGGATTATCAATTAAAAGATTTAGAGAATTTTGAAATAGAAAACGGAGATGATACGTACCGTTTGGGAGAGTTAGCCAGTGTTTCAATAGGCTCGTCGCCCAAAGAGATCATCCGAAACAATCAAAACCGCGTGGGAAAAATAACGGCCCATATGAAAGGAAATATCCCGGTAGATAAACTCGCGATTAATGTGGAAAGTATTTTGAGTAAAATTGATTTTCCAACCGGTTATCGTTATCAGATAAAAGGGGACGAAATGATGCGAAAAGAGTCATTCGGCAGTTTGTCTTTTGCCTTGTTGTTATCCATAGTGTTGGTGTATATGGTAATGGCTTCCCAGTTCGAATCGCTTATTCATCCGTTTACCATTTTACTGACCATTCCATTGGCAGGGGTTGGAGCCATTGCCGCTTTCTTGATTTTAGGCAAGTCGTTAAATATTATGGCGTATATCGGACTGGTCATGTTGGCGGGTATTGCCGTTAACGATTCCATCATTCTGGTGGATGCTATCAACCAATTGAAAAAAGAAGGGTTGAAATTAAAAGATGCCATTCTGGCCGCAGCCAACAGCCGTTTACGTCCTATTTTTATGACTAGTTTAACAACTATTTTAGGATTGCTGCCATTAACATTCGGTTTTGGAGAAAGTGCCGCTATTCGCTCATCTATGGCCATTGCGGTAATTGGAGGATTGATAACGTCAACGCTGTTAACCCTGGTGGTGATACCTTGTGTATATTACATTTTTGATGGGGTTTTTAAAAAACGAATAGATAAAAATGAGGATTTGTATTGATCCTCACCCCTGTACCATTGGTACAGTGCTTCCCCTTGTCTTTATGGACCAAAGGAAGAACCAACGTAAATAATTTAAAGGTTAACTGCGTACCGTTGACTACTAACTGAATACTGCTGACTGAAACAATGAACATTATAATACATAGAAAAGTACTGATAAGCATGCTGTTCATAGCGCTCTCCTTACTTGGGATTGTGTCTTACAAAAACCTGTCGGTAGAGCTATATCCCGACACTGAGCTTCCCATGCTTTTTGTCCAGATTGTTGGGGATACCGAATCTGACCCCAAATATGTTGAGCAAGAAGCCGCAATACCTATGGAAGGTGTTGTGGGTACTTTGGAAGGCATAGAAAAGATGGAAACCCGCATCAATCCGGGGAGGGCGACCATAATGGTATACCTTAGCAAAGAGGTTGATTTTAAATATGCTTACTTAAAGCTTGCGGAAAAGGTGAGCTCCTCACAAAGCCTGTTGCCTGATGATTACAGGGCTACGGTGTTAAAAATGGACATGGACCAGATCACCAACCAGTTTATGCAATTGCAGGTGTTGGGCGAAGGTGATGTGGACCGCGTTAGAGCGATTACAGATGAACGTATTAGTGAAAAGCTGGAAAGCATTGATGGCGTTGCGGGGATAGAGGTTTATGGGGGAAGGGAAAAAACGGTGGAGATTACCTTAAACGAAGATAAACTAGAAGCATTGGACCTGACCACTTCGGAAGTCAGAAGGATGATTCTGAATAATGAAGGAGAAAAAACATTTGCAGGTCGGGTAGTGGACGAGAACCAATACTTGTTTGTAAATGTGGAAGGAGAGTATAATGATATTCAGGATTTGGAAAATGTAGTCATTTCTGCCGAAGGACCAATTTTGCTGAAGGATATTGCGCAAATAGTCTTTGGCGTTAAAGAAGAAACGTCCTACAGTAGGGTTAATGCCAAAGAGGCTGTTACCATCAGGTTATCAAGGGAATCTACGGTTAATCAGATAGAACTTTCTGCCAGAATAAAAGACGAAGTGGAACGGCTTAATCGTGAGCTTGAATCAGAGGGTGTTGAGGTAACCATAACATCCAATACGGCTGAAACGATGGAGGAAAATATTGCCCAAATTATCGATTTAGCTTTGATTGGCAGCCTTTTGGCAGTTTTTATATTATGGATTTTTCTCAAGAACATACCATTGGTTTCCCTGGTCATGTTGTCCATTCCCATTTCCGTGTTTTCGGCATTTAACATTTTCTATGCTTTCGGTATCACCATCAATACTTTAACGTTGATCGGTATTGCCCTGGCCGTGGGGATGCTCATCGACAACAGCATCGTCGTCATGGAGAATATTTACCGGGTAGCATCTACCGAAAAAGACCGGGACAAGGCAGTTATATTGGGGACCCGGGAAGTTTGGCGGGCTATATTGGCCGCAACATTGACTACTATCACGGTATTCCTTCCTTTTGTGTTTTCATCCAATATCTATTTTAAGCTTGTAGCCAAAAACATCAGTGTATCCATTGTAGGTACCCTCATTATCTCATTGGCTGTTGCATTGTTGCTGATACCCATGATGACACACAGCGTTTTGTGGTACGGAAAATCAGATGTTCAGAAACGATTAAGGCGTTTGCCGCTTCACAACAGGATGATACAATCGTATTTGGTACTGTTGAAAAATGCTTTGCGATTGCCTGCGCGAACCATCAATATGGCAGTGCTTGCTTTTTTTCTGACCGTATTTGTTAGTTTGGTAGTTAGTTACCAGGTAAACAAAGAAGTTGAAACACCGGAGTATGTCATCAATATCGAACGACCTTCCGGTTCTACTTTGGAGGCTACCGACGAAATGGTGAAAGAATTTGAAAAAAGAATTGCAACCGTTTCTGAACATGATAAAATTATCAGCCAGGTTTATGAGGAAAAAGCCAGCTTGGTGGTTAAGTTAAAAGAGGACTACAAAAAGGACTCGGAACGCTCGTTGGGTGAAATCAAGGCCGAGATTCAATCAAAGTTGTATGGCTACGATGACTCTGAAACCGTTTTGGAACAGGGAGGTGCCAGCACTGGCGGAGGTTCCGGTTTCGGCGATAACCCGGGAATGAACCTGATGGGCATGTTCGGCATAGGGCAGCAGCAGGAAAGCGTGGTGATAAAAGGCGAGGATTTTGACAAGATGTTGCTGTTGGCGGAGGACATCAAGTACATTTTAGAAGACAATATGGATGAAATGAGGTCGGTAAGGATCAGTGCCGGGTTTCCCCGCCCCGAGGTGCACCTGGAGTTCGATCCGGGCTTGATGAGCATGTATAGCATAACGCCTCAGAATGTGCTCACCGAATTGAGCACCTTCCAAAGTGAATTACGCTCGGGAGGCATGTTAAGGTTAGACAACGAGGAGTACGATATTGTGATGAAAGAGGAAAACCCTTATGATGATGGAGAAGTACCTCCCAAAACCTACGATGACCTCCAACAACTGAATATTATCTCAAACTCGGGCGCCCTGGTTGCTTTGAGCGATTTTTCCGATATAATCTATGCCAGCGGACGCGCGGAAATCCTTCGGGTAAACCAGCAAAAAGAAATAACGGTGAGATATTCCTTCGACCAGGAAATTAATGATTCAAAATCTTTGTTGGAGCAGGCCCGTCAGGATGTAGACGATTTGGTTGCCGAGGTAAACCTACCCTCAGGTACAGCCATTGAGGTGATACATGAAGAAGATCAGTTTGAGGAGTTCTATTTTCTGATAGGAACGGCTTTTATTTTAATATTAATGATTCTGGCTTCGGTGTTTGAATCGTTTGTGACCCCATTCGTCATGTTGTTTTCTATTCCTTTGGCTGCCATTGGCTCGTTTCTGGGACTCATTTTTACAGGTAACTCATGGCTCAACCTCAATACCCTTATAGGCTTTTTGATTTTGTTGGGAATTGTGGTGAATAACGGAATCATCCTAATCGACTACTCCAATATACTGCGGAAAAAGGGCATGCGACATTCACGGGCTTTGCTGCAAGCAGGAATTTCCCGTGTTAGGCCCATACTGATAACCGCAGCAACCACCATTATTGCCATGTTGCCCCTGGCCATGGGTAAATCGGAATATGTAGGTAGTCTGGGAGCGCCCTTTGCCATAACCGTTGTGGGCGGTCTGTTGGTCAGTACCCTGTTGACCCTGGTTTTTATACCCACTTTTAGTTTTGGTTTAGAAACCGCATTGGCTTGGATCCGCTCCTTAAATATCGTGTATAAACTTATTATTTTTAGTGCATGGGGGATAGGTATCTTATTGATCCAATTTGTGTTGAACCATACTTTTATTTGGATGCTGGTGGAATACTTTGCGTGTATTGTTGGTATTCCTGCTACGATGTATTTTGTGTTGACCAGCTTAAGACAGGCCAATACGCAACTGATTAAACCCGATGAGCCCATTACGATTCGCCTGCAGAGTGTGGTTAAAGTATACGACCGCGACAACAGGTTTATGCGCGAATGGAAAATGGGTAAACTTTATGGTGGCAGGGAACAGGCCACCAAAGGGGTTAAGAATTATAGGGAAGGTATTATCTGGCAAATACCGTTGTTTGGTTTCTTGATATGGATGACCTGGTTTTATCTTGAAACCTCATTATGGAACTTTATCTTCTTGTTTGTCAGCTATTTTATCTTTTTATCTTATACGGCTTATTTGAGACAATGGCCAGACAAAAAAGGACGGTTTAAACGTTTGTTCTCGGCGAATAACATAATCTTTAAATCGATGTTGTGGGCATATCCTGCCGTTACCTTAGCCTTATTTGCCTATAAGTTTGATAGTGTGGCATCTGCCATTGTTTGGGCATTGCTTTGGTATTTGGGTATCTATATTTATGTTACCGGCAAAAAGTTACAATCAGAAAATATTAACGTAGAACGATTGAAAGGTCGCTTTGCCGGCATTCGCAGAACATGGTATGTTTTTGTGCGCTCTATCCCCGTTATCGGAAAACAAAAACAGTCTTTTAAAGCCCTCCAGGGATTATCCTTAACCATGGAAAGTGGTATGATTGGATTGTTAGGCCCTAACGGCGCTGGAAAAACAACCATCATGCGTATTATCTGCGGAATTCTTGATCAGAGCTACGGTAAGATATTCGTGAATGGATTGGATTCGATTAAATACCGGGAAGAACTGCAAGGCCTGATTGGATATTTGCCCCAGGAATTTGGTTCGTACGAAAATATGACTTCGTTCGAGTTCCTGGATTATATGGCTTTGCTAAAGGGACTCAGGAAAAAAGAAGAAAGATACAAACGAGTGGAGTACGTATTAAAAGCAGTACACATGTGGGACAGGAAAGACAACGCAATCGGTTCGTTCTCAGGTGGTATGAAACAGCGAATCGGAATTGCCCAAATCATGCTGCACTTACCTCGGATTTTAGTGGTAGATGAGCCGACGGCAGGACTGGACCCGAGGGAGAGAATCCGTTTCCGTAACCTGTTGGTGGAATTGAGCCGCGACAGGATCGTGATTTTCTCCACCCATATTATCGAGGATATTTCCAGCTCTTGTAACCAGGTGGCAGTAATGAAACGGGGCGAACTCAAATATTGGGGTAAACCTTCCGAATTATCTCGGGTCACCCAAGGTAAAGTATGGACTTTTGAGGTTCCTGCCAACGAGTTTGAACGAGTTAACAAGCAATATCAGGTGGTACATCATATCGGAACAGGTGCGACCGTTCGGGTTAGGGTTCTGGCCAACGATAAACCGGTGGAAAACGCGGAGCAAGTCCATTCAAGCCTCGAAGATTCGTATCTTTGGTTATTGAGGAATGAAACATCCGCGCAATAAACGCATGATTTGAATTAAGCCTCTATAGAAGGCCATCAAACGGGGTTTCTTGGCAAAACGCACAAAAAAATGGGTTGCAAGCGGTAAATAATATTAAACAAGCGGTTAATAGTGTTATGCAAGTGGTATTTAAGGTTTTATAAAAGGTATAAATTAATATACGAGTGGTAAAATATCCGATATGAATAGTTAATCCTTTTATATAAGTGGTTTTTTATAGGGTTTGAAAGGAAAAAGACCGCATAAAAGTGGCACTTTGCAATGTATTGTAAGTTTAGGATTATAAAAAGCGACTTTTCGTATGAGAAGTTCGTAAGCGACTCCAGTAAATGGTAAAAAGGATGTGTCAAAATATAGATCAAGTTATTTACAAACCAATTGATAATAACAGGTACGATGCTACGATATAATTTTAAAAGAGTTTTTAGGGCAAGAGGAATCGAAAAAGTTCATGCATACTTACGTAAAGCAGGCTTTTCGGATAATTTTGCAACCAAAATTAAAAACAACAATGCCAAACGTCTGGAACTTAAAGACGTTGAGCGACTTTGCCTGGCGCTTAGGTGTACCCCCAATGATTTTATGGAATGGACCCCGGAACCCAATACAGAGATATCGGAAAATCACCCGATGAACAACTTGAAAAAACCGAAACATGAGGTTGATTTTGTAAAAACGCTCAACGAGGTGCCGCTGGGTAAACTGGAAGAACTGGACCGTATATTAAAAGAACATTTGAGCAAATAGTAGTTATGCCTTTGCCATCGTTAAAAACATTGGTTAAGGTCGGTAAAAACCATAATACTTAATCCCTGAATAGCGTTGTTCATCTTAATGCTTGATATTTAATCCTCTAAACTGTAGTCATGACAAACATTTTGCATATTATCAAATACAACCTAAAAATTATTTTCGGTAACCGATTTATTTATTTTTTGGGGGCTTCACTTATTTTCTATCTATTGTTCACCGGTATATCCCTATTTTCCGATGAAATGATTAACGTAGAAGATGTTTATTATCAACTGATCTTTCCGGGAATCCTGCTCATGTTTTTTCCGACCGCCTTTGGGATACAAAACGACGAAGACTCCAGGATTCTTGAGATACTTTTCGGCATTCCCAACTATCGATATAAGGTATGGTTGGTACGTTTGTCTATCATTTTTGTCATGGTTTTTATCATCGTTACCATCCTGGCTTTTATCAACAATTATTTATTGGTTGAACTCCCGGTGCTTGAAATGGGTGCACAATTGATTGTGGTACTCGTGTTATTCGGAACGTTGGGATTCCTGTTTAGTACCATCGTAAAAAACGGCAACGGAACTGCAGTGGTTATGGTTATTGTGGGGCTATGCCTTTGGTTTTTACATGGCTTCATAGATGTTTCCAAATGGAATGTGTTTTTGAATCCGTTTTCTACACCCAATAATATCAGTGAGTCACTGTTTCAAACCATGTTGTTCCAAAACAGGCTCATTATTATTTCGGTTTCAATAGCCGCGGTACTCTGGGGATTGATTAATTTGCAAGGTAGAGAGAAGTTTATTAGGTAACCTTAATTTTTCGGGGGTGATTTATCAGATTTGTTATGCGTTTAAAAGCAGGATAGCTCCTGCCTTTATATAAATGAAACCATTCCATGAATAACATTGCAATGCTAATTTGAATTTTAAGGCACATTGCATTACAAAATTAGTAGTAGCTCATAAAAATGAATGAGATATCTTAGGCTTTTTAATAATTTGCACCCTCCTTTCCTCCTTTTAAAAAACCTAAAAATTCAGTAACTTTATTTTACCAAGGGCGATGTGTAAAAGTTCATTGCTCCTGTCATCTGACGTATTCTAGCAAAGACTGCCTGCCGGATAAACGATGTGTTTTCGTACTATTGATAATAAGAAAGGGAGGATCTTATGAAGGCTTATAAACAAACGTTCGAAATTATTGATTATGCCCGGTTGTTTCATAAGAAATTGAATGATTTTTATGAGCAACTACATGAAAAATCTGAAAAACAAAGGGTGAAAATGTTGCTTGAGTACTTGAGTAAACATGAAAAACATCGTGAAGAGACACTCGCCAATTACGAGAAAGAAGCATCGGAAAAAGTAATGGATACCTGGTTCAAATATGTTCCTGGAAACATCTCGTCAGAGTGTCTGGAAAAAATGGTGATTAAACCTGATATGTCCGTTGACGAAGTAGTGGATAGTGCGCTGTTGATGAACAATTGTCTTATCAAATTATACAAAGGTTTAATAGAGGAGACAAAAATTGATGAAGTCAAAGAGGTATTTATTAGTTTATTAAAAAGAATCGAAAAGGAAGAGAGGGATCTTGTGCGGGATGCTACGAGGCTTAAGGACATATAGTTTTTTAAGGTTTCAATATGGAGTAGTTGCAGAAAAGTCTTTGAAGAATCGGGAAGTAAAAACATTCCCGAATCAATTGTTTGTCCCAACATGTTTTTGTAATAAATAACCAAACAAGAGATTAGTGTCGGTCAACAAGGAGGAACATACCATGTTAACAGAAGAGCCCCAACAAAACTATTCATTTGGAGGTAAGGATATGCGCAGATAAAGGAAAACCTTTTATCCTTGAAAACAAGGAAGCAGATATATCTATTGCGATTTTTAAAATTGTACTGGAAATTGAAAAAACATTACATGTGGAACAACAATGCTTATAGCCAGTGTCAAGTCATATCTGCGGGGACAGGCGGGATACGACACCATTTTTATAGTACGATAAAAAGATATCATAATGTATAAATTTCTATTCGGTCCGGTACCTTCACGGCGGCTTGGAATGTCCCTGGGGGTAGATTTAGTGCCTAAAAAAGTTTGCTCCCTCAACTGTGTTTATTGCGAGGTGGGGCGCACCACGCTATTAACAACCGAAAGAAAAGAATACATTCTCTATGATAAAGTCACCAGTGAGTTAGAACATTATTTTGCCAACAACCCCGATCCCGATTATATTACTTTCTCGGGTTCTGGTGAGCCAACCCTCAACACAAAAATAGGGGAGGTATTACAATTTGTTAAACAGATAAAAAAAGATGTTCCGGTTGCAGTTTTAACCAATGGTACATTGTTTTACAATAAAAAGGTTCGTCATGAATTAATGGGTGCAAACGTTGTACTTCCATCGCTTGATGCGGCAACAGAAACTACATTCCGGAAAATAAACCGTCCGGCAACACAGCTGACAGTTGATAAATATATTCCGGGATTAATTGATTTTAGGAACGAGTTCAAAGGAACCATCTGGCTTGAGGTAATGATCATACCGGGATATAACGACGGTATGGATAACCTAAATTCAATAAAGGACGCCATATTAAAAATTAAACCGGACAAGATTCAGTTAAATACACTCGACAGACCGGGTATTGTACATGGATTACGGGCAGCTAGGTGGGATGAACTGCAAAAAATTATCGAATTATGGGGACTGGATAATGTTGAAATTATTGCACCGATACCTGAACGAAAAGACATGACATCTTATCGTAAAGATATTGAAAGCACCATTGTAGAAACCATATCCAGGAGGTCCTGTACGCTTGACGATCTTCATAAAATTCTGGGAATCCATCATAATGAGATTAACAAATATTTGGGTGTGCTGGAAGGGGAAGGTAAAGTTAAAACTATTAGAGCAGATAGAGGATGGTTTTATGCGATTGATTTTTGAACCCAAAAATAACAAATTAATGTGGCCAGCTATAATTATATCAGGATTGATATATAATTATTTGAGGTGTAGGCAATGGTTAAACAAATATGGAGGAAATTAAAATGTTAGAAATTAAAATGAATGAAATGAGAGATTTATTCGACGACCGAAACTGGCAAGACGTAGAAGGATATGCCGAAGGTACAAAAGAAAAAGTGTTGCGCGATGATGAATTTGCAAAAACGATTTTACTCAAGCTTCCCAAAGGCTTCCATGTAGATCGTCATTCGCATGCCACCTGCGAGCAATTTTTAGTACTCAAAGGCGAATATATCAGCAAGGATAAAAAATATCCGGCAGGATCCTATGAAATGTTCAAAGCACATGAAAAGCATGGTCCTTTCGAATCGAAGGATGATACTTTAATCCTTTTTATCTGGGATCCTAAAAGTTGATTATACATTTTAGCCGATAAAGGTTCTTCACACCTTTTCGAGGATGAGCGCTCGAACTAATACAACCTAATTCGAACGTTGGATTTTTAATTCATAAGTTAAATCGGGTAGTTGTTCTCTATGATTTAATCAATTACGGGCGATGAATTCATACAAGTAACTATCGGAAATAATAGTCAGTGTTATACTAATTCACCAACTGAGCGGATGATATAGTCAGTAAAAAAAATGTCATGAAAAACAGAAAAAACAGCGGACCCCAGAAAGATGCGTTAAGGGGAAACCTGAAAATAGAAGGCGGGCAAATTCCATTATCCAAAGCAAATCATCTTAACCAAAAAAGCAAAAAAAATAGTGTTTCAGCCCAGGATGGAAATCTATTTATTGTTCCATGGCAACGGTATACATAAAATAAAAACACTTAATGATGAACACCCGTAAACGTAAAGAATCGGTGCGGGTAACAAAGGAGAAGAAAGTTTTCAATGTATTATACGATAACGGGAAAATTCGGAAATATAAACCCTGGCTTGGCGATATGTTTTCATTCCTGTACAACATGATCATGGACAAATCTGTTTTCCCCAATAAGTTTAATGGCTCTATTCAAAAGCACTTCGAGATTTTAAAAGGTGAATTTCAAGACATTCACCATCAAAAAATATTGGATATTGCAGCCGGTAGTGGGAATGCCGTAGAATTTCTGCGCAATGATAACTCATATATCGGCACTGATATCAGTTCGGGGCTTCTTGGTATGGCAGCAAAAAAATTCAATCATAGTGTGTTTGAAAATGCTGAATTCTATGTTACTGATGCCAACAATATGCCATTCGGCAACAATTTTTTTGATTTAAGCTTGTGTCACCTGACATTAAACTTTTTTACCAATATCGACAATTTTATACTAGAATTAAAAAGAGTGCTAAAGCCGGGAGGAATATTCTTTAGCGGCACACCAACACCAGAGAAGAAAAAAACTGACGTAAAAATCGGTGGGACACTTTATGCTGAGGATGAGCTAAAAGAAATGTTTTAGCAAAAAAAAAATTAGGTTCCAGAGTTTACCTTATGAGAATGGAGCATTGTTGTATTTTAAAGCCCATTAAACCTCCCAAAATAAGCCTGTTGCTCCGGTAACTAACGCAACATATTCGCAACTTTTACGGCCACAAATCCTTGTATATGCGCCTGCCTTAAGGGTGACAAGTATTATCACTGGTTTCAAGGGTCCCGTTAAGTAATTCCAATACCAACTCTTTAGGTGGTTTAATGGTCACCCCCACAAATACATTTATCTTTTTCTGATTGAACAAGGCTATTACTTTTTGGCCCATACTGCAGGCAATCACGTCGGTTACTCCCATATTAGCCAGCCAGCCGGGGTATTGGCCTGATTCGTGGCAAGGAGGTGACAAAACTTCCTCCCCGGATACCGAATTTTTCTTTACCTTATAGATATTAAACTGTTGCGTGTGCCCGAAATGGTTGCTTAATTGCCCGTTATCAACCGGGATAGCAATCTTTGACGTATTCATGTTTTTTTATTTAAAGAGAATGTCCAAAATTGACAATTATAAAATTTGAAACTTACGATTTACAAGATGTCTTCCATTTTACCCCTCCAAAGCTCTCCGGCAGCTTCCGGAAGTCTTAAAGTCCCCTTCAGGGGAGATAGGGGTTAGATACAAGAAACAAACTCCCAAATTGTAAGAATCTTAAAATCCCATTATCGTTTTGGGCATCCTCCTATCGTTCAACCTACTATGCGTTTCAGCTCCGACCTTGTCTCCATCTGTTGCGTCTTGCCCGTCCAAGCCGATGAGCGGATCCCCTTCTTTGAAATCTGTCCTGGTTCCCGGATTCTTGAGGATTACAGTTGCCTAATCCTCTGCCAGTTCTGGCTCCCTTACCTTCCGGACCTGTTCCATTTCTGTTTGGCATATCGACCTCCTTTTTAGTTGTTAATTCCTCAATATCAAAGTTACCTGATAATACGTCTAAAAATTTGAAATAGCCATCTTAGTCATTAACGTATCAACTAAGATAGCTCACAAAAATAAATGAGTTATCTAACCTGTTCGGAATTGGGATTTTTATCCTAAATTTATAATGTAATAGAACTAGGCGATTATGAGTTTAACCAGCACATGCATTGATTGTAAGATAGGTTCGAAATGCTTCAGGAAATTAATTCCGTCCGAATTAGAATTTATTAATCAAAAGAAAACACAAATTACCTATAGAAAAGGTGAGAACCTTTGTAAACAGGGAGCTTTTGCTTCTTATGTTTTATATGTTTCCAACGGCCTGGTAAAACTTTATCTGGAAAACAAGAATAATAAATTTACCAACATCAAAATACTTAAAGCGTCCGATTTTATTGCTATAGAATCTATATACGGTGACAATATTTATTTTTATTCGGCCGTTGCCCTTCAAGAAACTGATGTATGCCTTATTGATAAAAATGCCATTAGAAAACTGCTGGAGAACAACGCAAGTTTTGCTTCTGAAATGATAAAACGGTATTGCAGACAGGAAAAACTATGTTTTAATATTATACAAAGTATCGGTTACAAACAGATGCCAGGAAGGCTTGCGGATACCTTGTTATATTTGACCGCAGACAGATTTAACAACGAAAACGTGTTCAAATTTATTACAAGAAAAGATATAGCTGATTTCGCTTGTATCTCAAAAGAAAGTACCATTAAATTGTTGACTGAATTTAAAAATGAAGGAATTATCGATATTGACGGAAAAAATATTGAAATACTAAAACCAGATATCCTAAGGAAAATTAGCAAACTGGGATAAATAGTTCCCTTAGCTCATGAAAATAAATGAGATATCTTAGATAATTTGCTGTGATATAATCTTTTTCATTCAATTAAAAACGATCAAATTTTTGTATCTTAATGATGGTCAATCAGCAAATTCTACAAAGATGAAAGAAAAAAAGAATTCATTTTGGATGATAACACCGGCCATTCTTACTGCAATAGCTGCCCTCATTAAATCAATTACCGGACTCTATGTTGCGCTAAACAGGTCTGATGATAATTCATCTTCTAAACCATTGGAGCTACCCAACAATGCGGTAAAATCCATGGAGGATGAGTAGTTGGCCTATTAAAAAAATATCTCCCTGGGATATGCTATTTTAAAAATTAGGTATGATACTAATTATATTCTTGGACCATCCGCCTTAAAAAACAAGTAGTATTTGTAATTGTAACTCTGCAAAATATATTCGAAAACTGACAGGTTTATCTATGTTTGAGTTGTATGTAAGGCTGAAATTAGTCTATTTTTTGAGATACAAGATTTTTTATAAACCATAAATAAGCAGAAAAAATGACTAAAAAGA
The DNA here is from genome assembly GCF_050589685.1 of Saccharicrinis sp. 156. Taxonomy (NCBI): domain Bacteria; kingdom Pseudomonadati; phylum Bacteroidota; class Bacteroidia; order Marinilabiliales; family Marinilabiliaceae; genus Saccharicrinis; species Saccharicrinis sp. 156. The sequence goes on along the minus strand of NZ_JBNGOS010000020.1, from coordinate 8,020 downwards.
AGACGGACTATTTGACCCTAATTATAGGGCAGAGTTTTATGCTGATTGGGTTTACGACTTTTATAATCAATTATTTTATTCTGGATAATAATACTTTATTAGTTATTGCAATCATTCTACTCTTTATTTTATCCATGATCTTTAATCTGAAATATCTCATAAGTAAAATAAAAGAGACAAAAGAATGATCACTAAATAAAAACCTGGCGCCTTTGCCGGAAGGTATAAGATGATTAATTTAGAAGGAATATAACCTGTAATGCGCTGAATTAAAGCGATATTGAACAAAGTCTAGTATTCAATAAGGTATATAAGCCATTAAAACGTTTCTTAAACGAAACCGGTGGTAATAATTTTTGAAAAACGACCACAAATTGTCTTTAAATAATTGAATGTATATCATGAAAATAAAAATCTTCTTTATTGTATTTATTACAGGAGCTATTTTTTTAGCCTACTCTTGCCAAAATGAATCTCCAATTAAAATTATTGATCAGGAGATAATGGTTGATGTCCCCGAATCAGCAGTCTATGTCCGAGTGCGTGGAAATGCAAACAAACCATTAATCATTAATTTACATGGTGGCCCTGGCGGATATTCCGGGATAGACATAAAGTTGATGGGACCGGGACTGGAAGATAAATTTCTGGTGGCATACCTTGACCAACGTGGATGCGGAAAATCTTTGGCATGTTCAGACACAATATTACTTACAGTAGCGCAGTATCTTGAAGATTTAGATATTGTAATCGATACCCTGCGCGCCAGATACCAGAAAGATAGATTAAATATCATGGGAACCTCATGGGGTGGAATGTATGGTTTCTTGTACTTGTTAAAAGACCAGACTAAAGTGCATGCTTATGCGTGTATTGACGGAAAAGTGAACAGCCAATATCAAAACCAATCACTTATTAATTTTGAAACAAATAGAGCAAAAGAGATGCTTCAAACCAAAATTTCTGAAGAACAAAAAGCTGAATTGGAGCATATTGTCGCAGAACTGAAACGAATTAAAAGCAGTAATTTTGCACACTTCCATACCGATGTAAACTGGATGAAACATGAAGTGCCTCCAAAACTTGGATTCAACGCTTATTTTGCCGATACTTCCAAGGTTATTTCATTTAAAGATGTAGTTCAAGATACTGCCTTAATGAAATTGATGAAATATACAGCCAAGGAATATGCAGAAGTTGGAGATAAAGCAGAAATCGTAAATGCTGCTTTCCGAAACACACCTTCGTACAACAACATCAATATTGAACCGGAATTAAGGCAGATAAAAACTCCCACAATTGTTATTCAGGGCGAACAAGACTATGTGGTTGGTACAGGGCACGCTGAATTAATTTACAATGCATTATCTGGTTTGTCCAAGGACGAAAAAGAATTGCACATTATTCCCGGCGTTGGACATTGCCCCGCTATTGAAAGCCCCCAACTATTGTGTGATATCTTAGTTGATTTTTTTGAAAAGGAAAGTTTGAAAAAATAAGAAATAAAAGCACGAATCGCTAACCATATAGGATAGATATTAAAGCCCAGCGGAGCACAAAAAAAACAACAGGGAGAAAAGTCCCTGCTGCCGTTTTTTTTTGCTGAATCTTCAAGACCAGCGCTCAATTGGGTTTTAATTTGTGTTGGGCTAAATCCCTTTATTATAGCCTTTTAATTAAAGAGGTTTAATATTCTGCTTTCTGTTCGGTAAGGGCATCTCGCGCCTGGCTGTGTTATTCTCAAACCTCTTTTTAGTTCTTCATTATCTTCCTTATTTTCATTGACAATCGGGTGTATTTTTTCCGTTCAGGCTATTTGTGGATCACATTGGAGAAAAGGGAATGCGAGGGCGCGTAATATCCCATCTTCACGTTGCCCTTCGGTTAGTTGGGCCTGGAAATCGTTACGTAGTTCTTCGATACTGGTTTGTTCAGGCTCTTTTTCGACGAAGCTGGCATAATCATTATTGTGCCACCAGTAACGTTCCCGTATGCGCTCACTTATATTGCGAAGGATGGCCTTCTGATCGAATGTTTTTTTAAATTTGTCATTATTGTAAACTGTTAATGGAACATGTAAGCTATTAAGGTAGTCGAATGGAGTGACTTTTGGCCACCGAGCGAAGTGAGGTTTAGTTCAATAATGTGTATAATTTATAAGGTTTCTAGAGGTTTTCAAGTGCTATCACCCGCCTCAATCTTGGGCGGTAACTGGATGGGTTTGAGGTCCGAAATCCCTGACGAAATCATACACTCAACCTTTTGCAAAAAACAACAGAGGTATTCATCATAAAAATCAGAATAAGGTGTCTAACAGCTATCAAGTTAGTAAAGAATTTAAAGATATGATCATGATTGATTTGCCTTTGGGCGAATACGACGATTGTATATTTCGTAACTGCAATTTCTCCGAGGGTGATTTGTCGGGTTACATATTTTCAGAATGTGAATTTATTGAATGTGACCTAAGCAATATGAAGCTGACCGATTGTGCTTTCAGGGATGTACACTTTAAAAGCTGTAAAATGATCGGTCTGCAGTTTGATGATTGCAATACCTTTTCGTTATCGTTCCGGTTTAGCGAATGTATATTGGATTATTCCTCGTTTTATAAGCTAAAGCTAAAAAAGACTGGTTTTGATACCTGTAGGATGACCGAGGTAGATTTTTCTGGAACAGTGCTTACCGGTTCATCATTTCATAACTGCGATTTAAGCGGAGCGATATTCCAGCGGAGCAACCTGGAAAAAGCGGATTTTAGGACTGCGACTAATTTCTCCATTAATCCCGAACAAAATTCAATCCGCAATGCAAGGTTTTCAGTACCCGGATTAGTTGGTTTATTGCATAAATACCATATTGTTGTGGATTAAAGTAATATATTTGCCGACGATTTTAACGCATTATAGTTGACACTTAATATGAACAATAAAAAGGTTGGAGCGGGATTGTTTATCGCCGCCCTGATTGTTTATGTAATTGGCTTATTTCCGGAAGTTGGTATCGATTCGGGAAAGTATGCCGCCATAAGCCGAATCATGTTTGAGCGCGGAGATTGGATGACTCCACAAATACACGGTCATCCATATTTGCACAAACCTCATTTTTTCTTTTGGCTGAGCACTGCTTCATTTCATTTGTTTGGGATATCTTTATTTGCTTTTAAGCTACCCACTTTATTGTTTTCGATAGCAAGTGTTATCGCGCTTTACAGAATGGCTAAACTGTATTATGGCGAACAAACAGGATTGCTGGCTGCCTTAATGTATGCCACATCCGAAATGATGTTTCTGTACCATAACGACTTACATACGGATGCCCTGTTGACGGCTAATGTTGTGCTAGGCGTATCTTTCCTGGCTTTCTTTCTTCATCATAAAAGTGCTATCAATTTTATTTTAGGTTTTGTGTTTATTGGTTTTGCCATGATAACCAAGGGACCTGTTGGATTAGCAGTGGCTGTTTTTGCTGTTGGCGGACATTTATTGTTGAAAAAAGACTGGAAAAACATTTTTAATCCGGTTTGGTTGTTGGCGTTTCCAATATTAGGGTTGGTTCTGTTTCCCACGTTAAAGGCCAATTACGATAATTTTGGCTGGGAAGGGATCGAATTCTTTTTTTGGTCGAATAATGTAGGTAGAATTCAAGGTGCCTACAACAAAGGAGGTGCAGTGGATGGAGATATCTCTTTTTATCTGCATACCATGATTTACATTTATTTGCCATGGTCTTTGTTCACACTGATTACCATCGGGAATCATATCAAAGGTATGTTTGTAAAAAAGGGAAGCGAAAGATTTAAGCGACCCGAGTATATGACTTATGCAGTGGTTATAATTTATACCTTAATATTGTCCGTGGCGAGTCAGAAGGCACCTCATTATTTATATCCGGTTACGCCGTTTTTATCGGTAATTGTAGCCCAATTTCTTTACCAGGGAATAGTGGAAAGCAAAAACCATATGTTAGGCAAGTGGTTGCTGGGAGCACGTAATGTAATGCTGGCCATTATCACTGCGGCATTGGTTTTTATACTCACCTATGTTTTTAAAACCGGAAACTTGACAATTTGGATTCCGGTGATCGTTGGGATGGCAGTTGCTATTTATTTTGTATTGCCCAGGCATGAATTGTATCAAAAAATCATTGTTCCATTAGCCATTTCCTCCATTGTATTAAATTTTGTTTTAAATGCACATTTTATACCCAGCGCGTTTCAATATCATGGCGGTATCAGGGCTAGCGATGCATACAGCCAATTGGCTAATGCGCAAGAAGATTTATATACCTATAAGTTTCGTCAGTTCGAAACTTATTTTTACCCCTCAAAAATTTCTTCCTGGTACCAGGAAAAAGAAGATTTCGAAAAAGTGATGAATAACGCCAACTATTGGGTGGTAACCAACGAGGAAGGTTATAAGGATATCAAGGAGATGATGCCGTCCAGGATAGGTTTTGAAAAAGCTTTTCCACATCGATTAATATCAAGGATGTCCGGTGAGTTTTTAAATCCTGTCACACGCGAAAAGTCCTTAAAAAAAGTATATTTGCTGAAAATAGAATAAGTTTTTTAAAAAAACATAACATGAAGATTTCTGTAGTTATTCCGGTTTATAATGAGCAGGGTAACATTACGCCGTTAGTAAATCAAGTGTACGAAGCACTGAACCCTTCAAAATACGATTTTGAAACGATACTGATTAATGATGGTTCAAAAGACAAAACCGTTGAAGAAATTAAACAGCAAAAAGGTAAAAATGTTGTTTTAATCGACTTGAGAAAAAACTTTGGCCAATGTCCTGCCTTAAAGGCCGGTATTGATTATGCTACAGGAGATATCATTGCTACATTAGACGGCGATTTGCAAAACGACCCTGCCGATTTAATCAAGATGATGGAGGTGATGGAAAAAACGGGATGCGATGTTGTCACCGGAATCAGGGCACAACGCAAAGATGATATGTTTCTGAGAAAAATACCTTCGAAGATTGCAAATTCGCTGGTGCGAAAAGTGTCCGATACACCTATCATTGATAATGGATGTGCCATAAAGGTTTTTAGAAGTGATATTGCAAAGGATATCCCGCTATACGGCGAAATGCATCGTTTTATTGCCATCCTTGCCATTAATGAAGGTGCAAAAGTTGAACAGATTCCGGTAAATCACAGGGCTCGTGTTGCAGGGGAATCAAAATATGGGCTTTCGCGTACTTTTAAGGTAATCAGCGATTTGATTTTAATGCGATTTACCAATAAATACTCCCAAAAACCAATGCACTTTCTGGGGCCTATTGGTGCAGGTAGTTTTGCTATTGGAGTTGTTCTGATGGCTTACTTATTGGTAGTGAAATTAATGGGGGAGGATATTTGGGGACGTCCTTTGATTTTTGCTGCAATTGTATTCCTGCTTGGCGGTTTTCAGCTGATTATGACAGGTATTACCTTGGATCTGTTAATGCGAACCAACCACGAATCACAGCAAAAGAAAATTTATAAAGTTCGTAATAGCGAACAGATATAGTATTTGATTTACAAAAAGGATAGAATCGCTACAGGCGATGCTATCCTTAACCTATTTAGTTTTCTTCACAAAAAGTTCAGTCATACATTGTTATAAGTTAGTAAAATGCCGTAGTAGCAATCTCTTGCTATGTACTACTGGTTTTTAGATTTGAATAAAGAAAATTAAAATTTTACCTTTTTAACATTAAATTAATGTCGTATTTATACGTCATGTTAAAATATGACGTATATTTGCGTCAAACAAATGGGTTATGGTACAAGCAAAATCGGAATTATTCGAAAAAAGCCTGACGGAAAGTGCGAACCTTTTCAAGGCGCTCTCGCATCCTGCCAGGTTGCAAATCCTTATATTCATCGCTGAATCAGAATCATGTATTACAGGTGACATATCGGATGAGTTGCCCCTGGGGCGAACAACCGTGAATCAGCATATTAAGGAATTAAAAGAAGTGGGGTTGATTGAAGGTGAGATTGCAGGGGTAAAAACAAAGTATTGTTTAAATGTGAAAAAGATCGATGAATTAAAGCTTACTTCGCTTGCTTTCTTTGATCAGCTAAACACAAAAAATTATAAATGTAAATAATCATATAAACTTTGGAAAATGATATAGGAATAACAAAAAGCAGTCAAACAAACGCTTTTCCTTTGTGTCCCTGTGTTCATTTTTCCTGATTCAAATGACTTACAACAATGAAGGTATTAATTTTATGTACAGGTAACAGCTGTCGCAGTCAGATGGCTCATGGATTTTTACAATCTTTTGACGAGAGAATCACGGTTCGTTCAGCGGGAACCGAAGCTTCGGGTAAACTTAACCAAAAAGCGGTTAAGGCCATGAAAGAGATTGGTTTGGATATCAGCGGTCATAGTTCAGATTCGGTAAACGATTATTTGGACGAAGAATGGGATTATGTCGTAACGGTTTGCGGCGGAGCAAATGAAGCCTGCCCCGCATTTATGGGCAAAGTAAAAAATCGTTTGCACATTGGGTTTGACGATCCGTCGCACGCAGAAGGAACAGAGGAGTTTATCTGGAGTGAATTTATCCGTGTTAGGGACGAGATTAAAGAAGGATTTCATAAGTTATATACTGAGAAAATCGAACCTCAATTAAATTAAGACTTCACCTTGAGGGTGTTCGGAATTTAATTTATGAAAATGATAAACTTACGAATTGTAAACGCCAAACGAATGGATGGGGATTTATTGCCTTCCAACTTACAATCCGTAAGTTTCACTGTTAACATAAATTAATTTTGAGACGGCCCCTTCATTACTTCAAATATTTGACTTATGGCTGAAAGTAAAGCTGGGATAGGATTTTTCGAAAAATACCTGTCCCTTTGGGTTGCCTTGTGCATTGGTGCAGGTATTCTTATTGGTAATTTTGCCGGGGACAGCGTGCAGGTATTAAGCTCGTTAGAGGTATTTAAAGTTAATATCCCTGTCGCTATTTTAGTGTGGTTGATGATTTATCCTATGATGTTACAGATTGATTTCTCCAGCATAAAAAACGTAGGAAAGCGCCCAAAAGGCTTAATATTAACCCTTGTTGTAAACTGGTTGATAAAACCCTTTACCATGGCCTTTTTTGCATGGATTTTCTTTTCGATAATTTATGCGGCTTATATTTCGCCCGAACTTGCAGGAGAATATATTGCAGGCGCCATTTTGTTAGGAGCAGCTCCTTGTACGGCAATGGTTTTCGTTTGGAGTTATTTAACCAATGGAGATCCAAATTATACCTTGGTTCAGGTAGCTGTAAACGACTTAATAATATTGGTTGCATTTGTACCTATTGTAGGATTATTGTTGGGAATGACAAATGTACAAGTCCCTTATGATACCTTGGTAGCAAGTGTGTTAATATTTGTGGTTATTCCGCTGTTGGCAGGATATATCACCAATAAACAGTTAATAAAGAGAAGGGGAGAAAAATGGTTTACAGAATCATTTCTACCTAAGTTTAAGCCTGTTTCCATTATAGCATTGTTGCTAACATTGGTATTGTTATTTGCGTTTCAGGGAAATACCATCAGTGAAAACCCATTGATAATTCTATTGGTCGCAGTGCCATTGGTCATTCAAACTTACTTTATCTTTTTTATTGCCTGGCTTGGCGGTAAAAAACTTAAATTACCACATGCGGTATGTTCACCGGCAGCTATGATTGGTGCAAGCAATTTCTTTGAGTTGGCTGTGGCCGTTGCAATTGCATTGTTTGGATTGCAATCACCTGCCGCTTTGGTAACGGTTGTCGGGGTTTTGGTAGAAGTTCCGGTAATGTTGTCGCTGGTGGCAATTGCCAATAAATGGAAGTAAACGTTTACGTGGTTTAACCCGGATTATGTATTAGAGGTATGTAATGCGTATTTAAAATACGATAAAACAAGGAGTTGCTGAAACGAGGCATAACTTTTCCCGATTACTTTCAAAGAATTTATCGTGGGTAAAAAAATTACATTAAAATTTCATCGCACTTGATGTTGCGGGGAT